>JAIOQB010000198.1:0-4326 GCA_021413585.1 Planctomycetia bacterium | reverse complement strand
ATGCGGTGGGTCTGCGACCCACGCTACTCAGCTTGGTTATACGATAAATATACAGCAATCGGGAATTAACAATCAGTCTCGGAGCGGACTTCAGCGCTGCCTTGGCCTTGTTGGTCCGTGGGCTTTCGTCCTGCAAACGCCATGAGGCGTCGAATTCCCAGAACTCCGATCCATACGGTGCAAGCAAGTCCGATCAGCAACGGCACGTTGAATAGCGATTCTAACTCAATCACTCGGACACGGAGCAATCCAAGTATGACCGCCGCTCCAGTCATCAAAGTAAAGATGCTTTTCAGACCGAACTGAAATGGGTGCGGCCTACGAACTCGACATTCGATTACGACAGCCGTAGAAAAAATAGTCAGCAGACCAAGAATCGCGTTTAGGACGAGATTGAACGGATTAAATTCCAATATGTTTGTGCCGTCAAAAGGGAAATTACTTGTCGATTTTCCTGGTATCGGTATCGGAATCGATTGACCACTCCTATACGGAGGAATGTGAGAATCACGCTTCATAAATGCCCATGGAAAGCCATGTGTCCAGGGAGACATTGTATCAATGTTGCCTGTGACTTGATCCGGTCTATGCGTCCCCTTCAAATTCATAAACAAGAAATATGCCAAGAACAGAATCACGACGATCCAGGTAAACCAACGAAATGAATTTCGGCATTGCGGTACTTGAGCGTTGGTCATTGCGGCAGCTTAGAAGTAGGGTGGGACGAAGACACACCGAGGCTTCGCTTGCCCATCCACGGCCAGCGCCTGCTGCCACTCGCTAATCTTCTTCAGCGCCTCCAGCGGCGTCATCTGATTCGCATCCACGCGCCGGATCTCTTCCAGCAGCGGGTGTTCCGTTGGCGCGAACAGCGACATTTGCAGCTCGCGCTTGCGGCGGCCTTCGCGGCGGGCGATGCGGGGGCGGCCGTTGGCGTCGAGGTGCTCGTTCTCCAGTTGCACCAGGATTTCCTTCGCCCGTTCGTTCACCTGCCGCGGCACGCCGGCCAGTCGGGCGACGTGGATGCCGTAGCTTTTGTCCGCGGCGCCGTCGACAATCTGATGCAAAAAGACCACCTGGTCTTCCCACTCGCGGACGGCCACATTGAGATTCTTCACGCCGGAGAGCAGCGTTTCCAGGTCGGTCAACTCGTGGTAGTGCGTGGCAAAAAGTGTGCGGCAGCCGATGTGGTCGTGCAGGTATTCGACCACGCTCCAGGCCAGCGACACGCCGTCGTACGTGCTGGTGCCGCGGCCGATCTCGTCGAGGATCACCAGGCTGCGGTCGGTGGCGGTGTTGAGAATCCGCGCCGTCTCGACCATCTCGACCATGAACGTGCTTTGCCCACGGGCGAGTTCATCGCTGGCGCCGACGCGGGTGAAAATCCGATCGCACAGCCCAACGGTCGCCTGACGCGCCGGCACGAAGCTGCCGATCTGCGCGAGCAGCGTAATCAGCGCCACCTGGCGGATGTACGTGCTCTTGCCCGCCATGTTGGGGCCGGTCACCAGCAAGATCAGCCGCTCGTCGCCGTCGAACTGCACATCGTTGGGGACAAACGTGCCGTCGGGCAGGATCGCATCGAGCACCGGATGGCGGCCGTCGACAATCGATAGCACCGGCTCCTCGACCAGCGTCGGCCGGCAATAGCTCCGCTGCCGCGCCAGTTGCGAGAGCGAGCAGAGGACGTCGATCTCCGCCAGCACGCCGGCCGTCGCCCGCAGCCGCGGCGCGATGGCCGTGACCGCGTCACGCAGCTCGACGAGCAGCCGGTATTCCAACTCCTTTGACTTTTCGTCGGCCGAGAGAACCTTTTCTTCGTACTCTTTCAGCTCGGGCGTGATGTAACGCTCCGCCCCGGTGAGCGTTTGCTTGCGGATGTATTCGGCCGGCACTTTGTCGCGATGCGCGTGAGTGACTTCCAGGTAATAGCCAAACACCTTGTTGAAGCCGACCTTGAGACTGGGGATTTTCGAGCGTTCGATCTCCGCCGCCTGGTAGTTGGCGATCCACTGCTTGCCGCCGCGGGCCAGTTCCCGCAGCTCGTCGAGTTCCGCGCTGTAGCCGGGGCGTATGAAATCGCCGTCGCGGCTCGACAGCGGGCATTCGTCCATCAGCGCCGATTCCAGCCGGCCGCGAATCTCCGGGCAGAGGTCCAGTCGCGTTTCCAGGCTGGAGAGCAAATCGCTCCGGCGACCGGCGAGTTTTGCCTTGAGTTTTGGCAGCGCGGTGAGCGTGTGCCCGAGGTGGCTCAAGTCGCGCGGGCTGGCGCGACCCGTCGTGGCGCGGGCCACCAGCCGCTCCATATCGTACACGTCTTTTAATAACTCGCGCAGCGCTTCAACGAGCGACGGTGCTTCCACCAGTTCAGCCACTGCGTCGTGCCGGGCGGTGAGCGAGTCGAGCCGGGAGAGTGGGTTGGCCACCCATTCGGCCAGCAGGCGCGAGCCCATCGCGGTCACCGTACGGTCGATCACGGCCAGCAGCGAGCCCTCGCGCTTTCCCTCGCGCATCGTGCGAGTGATTTCCAGACTGCGACGCGTCGCCTCGTCGATCTGTAGTGCATGGGCCACATGAAACGGCACCAGCCGATCGATGTGGTCCAACTGGCAGCGCTGCGTGTCGTGCAAGTAGGTCAGGATGGCACCCGCAGCCCGCAGCGCCGGCGTGTCTTGCTCCGTAAATCCAAATCCTTCAAGCGTTGCCGTGCCAAAGTGCCGCTGCAACGTTTCCACGGCTGCAGCGGCGGCGAACGTCCAGCCAGGACGGCGCGTGATCGCCGTGGCCCGATCGATGGGGTTGTCCAGCGACGGAGCCTCTTCGCTCAGCAAGCACTCGGCCGGCGCGATCCGGGCGATTTCGTCCCCCAGCCGCGCGGGCGTACATGTGCAGGCCATGAACGCGCCGGTCGATACGTCGATCCACGCCAGGCCGATGGTGTCGGCCGCTTTGGGATCGCGCCCCTTGGGATCGCAATGGACCACCGCGGCCAGGTAATTGCTTGATCGCGGGTCGAGCAAAGCATCGTCCGTCACTGTGCCCGGCGTGACGACGCGCGTCAGTTCGCGTTTGACCAGGCCCTTGGCTTGCTTGGGATCCTCCACCTGATCGCACACCGCCACGCGCAGCCCGGCGGCGATCAGCTTCGCCAGATAGCCGTCGAGCTGATGGTAGGGAAACCCGGCCATCGGGGTTCCCCCCGCGCCGTTTTTGTTCTCCCCTTTGTCGCGGCTGGTGAGCGACAGGCCCAACAGGGCGGATGCCCGCTTAGCGTCCTCGAAGAACAGCTCGTAAAAGTCCCCCATGCGAAACAACAGCAGCGCCTCGCCGGCCGCGGCTTTGGCGTCTTGATACTGCTGCATCATCGGGGTGAGTGCCATCGCGTCATGCTACCGCGTGGCGGTGCCGGGGGGCAAGTATCCCGCCAACATTCGAGCTTTCCTGCTATACTTCCTTCCCTCGTTTCCTTCGCGAACTTTGCGACCCTCTGTTAAAAAAGTTTTGAACAGAAGATCGCGAAGGTCGCAAAGGATATAATGGCGGGCAATCATGGTAGGGTGGGTCGTCTACTCGTTTGGAGGATGTCTTTGTGTCAAATGCATCGAGTTCAGCCGCGAGCACGTTCACTCCCTTCGCCGACGTTGACCGCGAGTTGGCCGTCACGCGGCGCGTGCTGGAGCGGCTGCCCGAGGAAAAGTTCGCCTGGCAGCCGCACGAGAAGTCGATGAGCCTCGGCCGGCTGGCGTTTCATGTTGCCACACTGCCCAAGTGGCTGGTGATGACGATCACCGCCGATGAACTCGACATGGCCTCGCCCCCCTCGCTGGGCGATCCGCAGACCACCAGCGCCGGATTGCTGCGCGTCTTCGACGAAAACGCCGCCGCCGCGAAAGCGGCGCTCGCCGGGGCGAACGACGCTGAGCTGCAGAAGCCATGGACCCTGCGCCGCGGCGAGCACGTCCTGCATCAGGGGGCCAAAGGGACGATCGTCCGGCTGTGGACGGTCAATCACCTGGTCCACCACCGAGGGCAACTCTGCCTCTACCTGCGGCTAATGAACGTCCCGGTGCCGGCGGTGTATTTCAATTCGGCGGATGAACCGGAGTGGGTGTTTACTTGAGTGACCTGCGGTCACTGAGGCATCGTCAATCTGAAATCTGAAATCCAACAACGCCTCATTCCCCACGCAACTCACAAACCCCCCACTGCCCAAAGCATTCATCCACCCCCACCTGCACGCGTTCCGGCTGCATGCCGCTGCGGGCGGCCAGGGCGTCGCGCAGTTGTTCGGCAAGGTAATGAGCAATCAGTTCCGCGGTGGTGTTG
>JAIOQB010000197.1 GCA_021413585.1 Planctomycetia bacterium | reverse complement strand
CCAAGCGGCATCGCGACCGGCGGCGCGGCGAAGCGATCAAGCGAGCCCGGATGTTGCTCAGCAGCCTGCAAAGCTACCTGATGGCCCACGACGCCGATCAGATGGTCGAGGACGAAGTCACCACCCGTTCGACGAGCATTGTGGGGAATTGGTTGAAGTAAATTCAAGCCAATTCCTAATGTCTAAGCTCGAATGACGAATGGAGGAGCTGCGCACATTTTTTAGGCATTCGTGCTTCGGCATTCCTTCGTCATTCGTGCTTAGACCTTCGTCATTCTCCTTAGACGAGCGCCTTCCCCACTTCTGGCCGAAGTTGCGATCTTGATAGTCGCTGAACGCCCGCATGTTCTTGATGCTCTCGGCGCCGCAGAAGCGATTCATGGCGAACGGCAGGTCGAGGCTGACCGTTAGCGCGTTAATCTTTCCATCCAGGGCGTTGAGTTCTTCGTTGAACTTCTTGGTCTGCGTGGCGCAAACGGGCGTGTCGAGCGATGGCACGACGCTGATAAACGTCGGCTTGCCTTTCACGTCGGCCAGCTTGAGGGTCTGCAGCGCGCCGGCGGCGAACGCATGCAGCGTGAAATCGGGGGCCGCTTGCCCTACCTGAACCGCCTCGCCTGCCAAAGTTAGCGGATTTCCCTTGAACGTGACTGCGCCTGCGCGTCCCATAAATGCATCCTTCTGTGTGAAGCTGTGTGAATGTGAAATCTCGGCCGGCTGCGTGTGCTGCTGGCCGTTTGGTTACTTTGGTAAGACTACGGTTGCGGCTCAGATGGCCCACAATCAACATCTGGCGCAGCGTCAATATCGCGCCCGGCAGGCGACGGTTCAAGGGGGCGGAGCGGGGATTTTCGCGCCAAAAGCTTGCCGTCCAGCGCGCGATGTATAAGATCAAATGTAATTCCCCCCGCGCCGCATTTTGTCGCGCGTCCCCCTGGCCTGCTTTTGGCGGAGCGGCTATGGCTACCAACGTAATGCATGGTTGGGCCCTCGAAGTAGATCGCGGCCCCGACTGGGTCTTTGTGCGACTCAATCCTCCCGCTTCTTCAGAAGCGGCTCCCGCGTTGGCCGACGACCTATGGTCGATCGTCCGGCAGCACATGGTCGATCGCATCGTGCTCGAGATGCACGACGTGGACTTCCTCAGCTCGCACCTGATTGGGCAGCTTGTGTTGCTGCACAAGCGATTAAGCGCGGGCGGCGGAATCATGCGCCTCTGCGGACTATCGCCGAGCGGCTGCGACGTGCTGAGAATGGCGGGACTGAGCCCGCGTTTTCCGAACTATGCGAACCGCGATGACGCGGTGCGGGGAGAGGTGGCGGTTAAGCCGCGGTAGAGATCAGCCATACGAGAGTGGGTGGCTGACTTGCGATTAGACCCAGGTGACTTCGATCCGATTGTCGATCTCACCCACCCCATCAACATTGCGCAACAATTCCTGCGCCATCTGCTTCTGATAGTAGCTCCCCACCACGCCGTGCAGCCGGATCCGGCCATCGGCCGCTTCGGCACGCACATGGCGACGGGCCAGATAAGGATTGCGAGCCAGGGCGCTGGCCAGGCGGCGGTTGAGTTCGGACAGTTCGTCGATTTGCGACTCGAGTTCCGGCGACAGTGGCTCAACGGATAGTAGTTCTGCGGTCATCGGCTCAGCGGCCATCAGCATCGGGGTCATCATTCCATCGCCTCGAAAGTTTGTCTGGTCAAACCGGAGCCGCTAGCAACGCCACTCAATGGTTCTTGCCATTCATCGGCATTTGGTCCGGGAAAGCCGCCCTGTTGTTACAAGAGGCGGGCCTTCGCAAGGGTATATTCGGCCGCAGGGCGGGGGGCGCGAAAGTTTTTGTCCTGGAGAAGCTGGGAAATATGATCCAGCAGCGTAGGCAGTAGGGGCTGTGCCGGGGGGAACGAATGTTCGGGCAGGGAGTGGCCCAAAGTGTTAGGGGAGGGTGCCTGGGACAACGCCCCAGATGGGCGCTATAGCCCGCCTGCTCGCAGCGCCGTCACCAGCAGCGGCCAGCAGGCGGCTATCACCACCAGCGCCACCAGCACCCTGGCTAGGCGCCGCGTGCGGCGGCCAAAGCGGTCTCGCTCGGCCGG
The DNA here is from genome assembly GCA_021413585.1 of Planctomycetia bacterium. GTDB lineage: Bacteria > Planctomycetota > Planctomycetia > Pirellulales > UBA7805 > JAIOPX01. The sequence continues at coordinate 8,557 of JAIOQB010000197.1, read as the reverse complement.
ATCGTCGGCCATGTGCCGCACGAAGGCGGCGCGATGGGAAAGGGTCGGATGCAGCCACCCTTGCACGGCCCGCCGCCCGCCGCCCCCGGAGAGGACCGTCACCGCTGAGAGGGCATCGATGAACTGCTCCGTGCCGCGGGACGTCAGTGAGCCGGCCGGGTCAACCGCCAAGCAGCCGCACAGATCGGCCTCCTGCTCCAGCACGCGGCAATACCAGGCGAAGACCAGCGCCGCATACAGCCCTGCCGCCAGCAGTGTCGCCACGCTCGCCTGCACCGCCGGCGCGATCCCCCACTGGGCCACCATCAGGCTTGAGCGCGACAGCACATCGGGAAACGACACGGCCGCCGCCTGCCACAGCACCACGGGCAGCACCACCGCCAGCAAGCGGAGCGTCATGTGGCGATGCCGCAGATGTCCTAACTCGTGGGCATACACCGCCGCGATCTGCTCGGTTGACAGCCGTGACAACAGGCCATCGCTGAGAAAGACGTAACGCAGCATCGGAACGAAACCGGCCACCGCCGCGTTGCATACCGTTTCGTCGGTTCGCCAGATAAGAATATCACGAGTCCGTACCCCTAGCCGCTGCTCTACCGCTCGCAGTTGGGTCCGCAGCGGTCCAGGGGGCAACGGCTCGGTCCGCCACAGATAGCGCAGCAGCCAGGGAAAACCGATCACCAGGGCCAACAGCGGCAGGGTATCGATTCCCCAACCCAGCGATCCGTGCGTCCACTCCGGCTTAAGCCAGGTGGCCAAGTCGCGCACCGCAAGCACAATGCACAACGGAGCCAACACCGGTCCAAGCTGGTGACGGCATTGCATGACTATGCTGGCGAGCCGAGTGCGAGATACTGCGTTGACACCTTCCAACTCGGCAAGCCTGGCATCGATCGTTTGATCGACCAGCGTGAATGCCCACCAGGAAAGCACCAGCGGTCCGAGCACCGGCAACAGCAGCAGCAAGTCGGCCAACAGGATGCTGCCACCGAGGTGCCAATTCTGGCGAATGATCTGCGGCCAGCCCAGCCCAAAGATAATCGCCGCGACCCCCACGAGCCAAGCCGTGGTCTGCAGCCGCCGCAGCCGATCGTACCACTGAAGCACCCTCGCCCGACGGCTGAAATCTCGCTTTAGCGCCAAGGCGGTGACACCGGCAACCACGCGGGCCAGCAACACCACGGCCGCCATGTAGACGACGCAGAGCAGCACCCTGCGCCCAGGATCCGCCACCGCCACCGCGGGAGCCGCCTCGGCGGAAAGCAGGGTGCCGAGGACGGCTAGGATGAGCATTAGTTGCATGGGTCAGTTGTCCGTTGTCCGTTGTCAGTTGCTGAGTAGGGCGGGGCGACAGAACCAGCAATCTCGCCCCTGCCTTGCTCCTTTCGTGTGCCACTGGCTTTGCCAGTGCTTGCGCCACCAACTGGTTCAGCACACCGAGTAGAACACCACAACGTGATCCATTAATACCATGCTAGTCAGCGCGGGCCGATGGCTCAACACGCAGCTCGAGTTACCTGCGAGAGGTGTTTACGGCGTCGCCGCGCTGCTAGGCGGATAGCCTCGACCTGCCAAATAGGCCTTCACGGCAGGATCGTTTTGCCAACCGTGGATCAGTCTCGGGGTAGGAGGCGTCGGGTTAATTAGCCTTGGCAGCCACAAAAACTGTGCGCATTCTGGCCGTCCGCTGCCATGATACTTCTGCAGACATTCGGCGATATCGCGGACCACTAGCCTGGCCGCACCTGGATCAACGACCGCCATTTCGCCGGCGCACTGGTAGTAGTAGCGCACCCTGACAAAGGGATGGTCCGTCCCTCTTTCAGTCACACACCAAACCCAGCGAGAAGGAACCTGCGGGTCTTGCAGCGACAGCAATGCGGCGCGTGCCGCGGGTTTCATCGTGGTGGAGTAGCTGATGGGGCACCCCCAGAAGGTTTCTCGCATGTCACCCGTATCGAGCCGGAACTCCGTGGTCGTGCCAAACCCAATCAGCGTTAGCCAGATGAATCCCACCACCAAGGTCGCCGTGGTTGACCGATACTTCTTGATAAGACAATACACGGTGATCGCTATAGCGGCGATCAGCACCGTCAGTTGATACCCCACAGCGAACGCACCGGCGACGACGGTCACCAGAACAAACAGGCTGCGCAAGCTGAAGTTCCAGGGCCGTTGGTCCTCAACATTGCCTGGTTTGCTGGAAGGCTGGCAGTCCATGCGAAATTTCCGGGCCGATTTTCCTCAGGCGGAATTGCATTTAATAAGACGAGAAGTGCCAACCCGCCACGAATCTATTGTACCGACCACATCCCCCGATGCGCCTTTTTCGCTTCCGTTTCCGCCTGCCGAAACCGGCGTTTCATCGACTCCAAGTAATGAAACTCTGTGCGAGCGCGGGCCAGGCCGGCGCGGAGCAGTTCTTCGTTGAGCATCTTGCCGTCGACGTAGACGTAGGCCAGGAACCGGCCGTACTTGTCGAGTCGTTCGTGGTCCATCCGCAGCTCGACCTGCTTGTCGCCGATGAACTGCTTCGTAAACTGCGACGCCTCCGGCCCCCACGGCTCGACCGGAAAGTCGGGCTTCACCGTCTCCGGGGTGTCCGAGCCGATCAGCCGGATGCGGGCGTGATTGGCCAGCAACAGTGTGTCGCCATCGACCACGCGGGCCACGGTGTAAAACCCTTCCGAGAGAGCTTCCGGCGCAGGCTGCTCCTGCGGCGGTTCGAGGTGCGAGGAGAGCAACCGCGCGATGATTAGCGCGACGAGCACCACGAGCCCCATCGCGCCGGGGGCCGCGTAGCGGCGGCGGTAATAACGCCCGGGCATGGTGGGATATCAAACTCGAAGGAAGAGGGTGGCCCAGCTCGTGGCTTGAAACGGCCCCAACACAATCTGTCGAGCGGATTGGTGATGCTGGCACTGGCAAAGCCAATGGCACACGAGTAAAGGCGAAAACCAGGGACGGGATTATTGGTTTGCCGGAGTTGCCCTGAGGCATCACCCTACGTCGAAGCACGAATGACTAACAAGCGTGACGGACACACTTCCGTGACGGCCACACTTCTTCGTCATTCGAGCTTCGACATTCGACCGTTCCCGGTCGCCGCCTCAGTTCTGGCTGAAGTCAAACTGCTTGGCCGATTCGCGGGCCAGCGGGTTGCGCAAAAACCGCTGCCGGCATTCCGGGCAGAGGTCGAACCGCATTTGCTGGTAGACGTCGTCGCCAACGCGGTCGGTGTCGGCATCTTCAATCCGCTCGACGATGTCCTGGATTTCTTCCAGGTGGTCGCGGTCGTCCGCTTCGTTTTCGGCAGTCACGGAATCCATGGCCGCATAGACTTCCATGCGGACCACATAACGCAGGTCATTCTCTGAATCAATCGATCGATGGCAGCAGTCGCATGAATAATGAATCATTGCCCGCGTATCCCCGGCGGCAAGAGTAGCCTCGCGATAATGTATTGCGAGGCGGATAGGGTAGGAGGCGAGTCGCTGCTTAACAACGATTCGCCTCGTCGCTCAAACGTCTACTTCAATCGTAATGAAGATGCACGGCGCCTTGCAACCCAGACCACAATTTTTGTGCGAATATCTTTTTTCCGCGCAAACGCCGGCGCTGCGAATAGGGCGAATCGCGAAAACTCGCCAATTGTTGCAACTGGCGTGCCGCGATGCTGCAAGCAGGGTGGCTGAACGGCGCGGATTTGGCCCATTTAGGCGGCAACTGAGGCTAGTCTGGGCCAAGCAGGATGGCTAAAATAAAGCACGTAGCGACGATGTGACCTGCCGAGTGCAACCTTTCCTGCCAATGTCGTCCCGCGGGGGGTGCGTGCGGCGCAGCAGAAAAATCTGCTGGTTTTTCGGGCAGCGTCCGCGGAATCCGAAAGCACGCATCAGGCAATTTGAACCCGGGGGATACCTGCACCAGGCCGAAGCGAAAGTTGGCGCCCAGCGGCGCCGGCTGGCGTGGCGGTTCTTGGCAGCAGGGCTTGTCAGCGAAGGAGAGAGCGCACGCAGTAGCTTCACTGCCAGCAACGGTTAGCTAAGAGCGGGTCGGATGGATGGCGCCTGTTAACCCCAGGAGATGGCGCACATGTCGACGGCAATGGCGAGCGCGCTTTCGCACAGCGTGTTGGTATTGAACCGCTATTACATGGCGGTCCACGTGGTCAACGTGCGCCGGGCGCTGACGCTCTTATTCCGCGATCTGGCGGAAGTGATCCACATCGAGTCGGGCCGCTATGCCAACTACGACTTCCTGTCGTGGCGCGAGATCAGCGAGTTGCGGGCCGCCTACGATGACGCCGAGGACGACGAGCAAATTGACTGGATTCACAGCGTCAACTTTTCGCTGCAAATTCCCCGCGTGATTCGCCTGCTCTCCTACGACAAAGTTCCCAAGCAGGGGCTGCGGTTCAATCGCCGCAACATCTTTGCCCGCGATGAAAACCGCTGCCAGTATTGCGGCGAGCATTTTCCCACCAGCGAGTTGAGCCTGGACCACGTCGTGCCGCGGAGCCGCGGGGGCGAGATGTCGTGGGAAAACATCGTTTGCTGCTGCGTTTCGTGCAATGTCCGCAAAGGGGGCCGCACCCCGCACGAAGCCCGCATGAAGCTCTTCCGCGTTCCAGCCCGCCCCAAGCACAATCCCCTGGTGGCGCTAAAGCTGGGCAATCCGAAGTACGAAAGCTGGAAGACGTTTTTGAGCAATGCGTACTGGTCGGTGGATTTGAAGTGATGGGGCTGTCGGCTTTCAGCTATCGGCTGTCGGCTTTTTTACGAAACTAGCCCGAAGGGCGAGGGAGGGGGCGCTGCATTGCGTCCCTCGCTCGCGCTTCGGGCTAGTGAACTGCTCACCGCTCAATACGCACTGCTCACGGCTAAAAAGCCGACAGCCGATAGCTGATAGCCGACAGCCCTTCTTTTCATCCCTCCGCCAGCGGGGCCTTCTTTTCCGTGATCACCGGGCACTGCGTCGCCATTTCGGCGTTGAGCTGCTTGAAGGCGGCCCATTGCTCGGGCAGGTTGTCTTCATGGAAGATCGCTTCCACCGGGCATTCCGGCACGCAAGCTTCGCAGTCGATGCACTCGTCGGGGTGAATGTAGAGGATCTTTTCCCCTTCGTAAAAACATTCGACCGGGCAGACCACCACGCAGTCAGTGTATTTGCATCCGAAGCACGGCTCGGCAACAACGTGGGTCATGGGGAGATCTCTCCTAGGCTAAGATGAAACTCGCGTGGAAGGGCGTAGTATGTTTGCGCTCAGGTCGTGGTTTGCGCTTCTGTCGTTAGCTCGCTTGATGTCTGTTTCGTGATAGCAAGTGCGGCTGGCTGAACATCCGACCTTGCCGATTCCTGCGTATTCTTCTGTTTCGGTCAAATACTCCGTTACCTTACGTTTCGGCAACTTTCGCTGCAATCCACGGCAGCCGACTCGCCGCTGGCCACCTGGCCCGGCGGGAGTCAGGCGACTTCAAGTACCTGCCTGCCAACCACTTTAGGGCATGCCGGCGGGCGGGGAAAGCGGCATCTTATTTCCGTGGTTTTCGGCTGTCAAGGCGCTCTAGGCCGCACATTCCGGCGGCGCCGCAACTGTTATCGGTCCGACGTTTAGCCCCGCTTCACTTGCTTCGATCCGGCAGTGGTTTTAGAATCGAGTATGGCCGGATTGATGGGTGGGGCGACGCTCTTTTCATAGACACCTTACGGCGACACCCAAACGTGGGGCGACGGTGCCTCGCTGATTGACCGACCTTAGACTCACTCTGTTGTAGACGACCCTTAGGGACGCAATCGTGGCACTTTCAGATATCGATCGCTCGCTGCTGGAGCGCTGTCTGGAACGAAAGCCGCGCAGTTGGAATGAATTCGTCGATCGCTTCATGGGCCTGGTGATCCATGTGATCAACCACACCGCCGAGTCGCGATCCATTCGGCTCACCAGCGCGGATCGCGACGACTTGGCCTCCGAAGTGTTTCTGGCCTTCCTGGCCAACGACTTCGCCGCGCTGAGGCACTTTCGCGGACAGAGCAGCTTGGCCACGTATCTGGCCGTCGTGGGCCGCCGCGTGGTCGTGCGTGAATTGCTGCGGCATAAAGCGGCTTCGCAAGTGGCGGGCGAATCGCAGTTGGTCGAAACGGCCGAAGACACCACGCGCGGGGCTGAAGAGCACCTCAGCGACCGCGAGCAGGTCGAGCGCCTGCTGGGCGAACTCGATGATGCCGAGGCGGACGTCGTGCGGCTCTATCATCTCGAAGGCAAGAGCTACTACGAGATCAGCATGGCCACGGGCATGCCGGAAAATAGCGTTGGCCCCATGCTCTCCCGGGCCCGCAAGAAAATGCAGACCCACGCCAATCGGCTCGTGCCGTAGGGAAGCTAGTACTCAGTACTCAGTACTCAGTACTCAGTACTCTCGAGTACTTCTTTACTGTCCTTGCCAGCCTGTCCCGGGTGGCGGGCCAATTCCAGTTGACGCACCCATGGGCGGCGACAGCGGCGAAACGGGTGCCACCGGCACCATCGGCCGTTCTGTACCTGGCATCGGCATCACCCCTCCGCCGGCCGTCACGTCGACTTCTTGATACCCTGGGTACGCCGGTTTCGTCCATAACTCGGGGCTGAGTTCCAGCGGATTGACTTGCACGTCGGCCAGGCTCAGCGTGAGGTTCATTCCCAAGCTGGGCCAACTGAGCATCGTCTCCAGCGGCATCGTCAGCCCGGAAACCGGGTCGCGGAAATGGCGGCTGCTGAGGGCGCTGGCGATCACCTGGCCGCGGTCGTCCAGCAGGCGCTGCTCATAAACCACCCCGCTGCGGGCATCCAGCACCAGGATTTTCGTATACCGGCCGCCGGGCGATTCGACCGGCGTGTGAATTTCCAGCCGGCCGTCCGGGCGGAAGATCGGGCCCGAGTGCGGCGTTTGCGGATCGAGGTACACCAGGCCGATCGCCTCGACGAGCCACTCCGTGCGGATCGGAAACGTGCGTCCCACGGCGCTGCTGGCCAGCAGATCGTGCCGCCCGGTGTACATCATCGGCGGCTGGCTGCGCTTGATCCACAGCCAGAACATTTGATCGTTGCTTCCTAGATCGATCTCCGAACCGGTGATGCCAGTGCCGGCCCGCAGGCGCAGTTGCCGCGGCGAGCCGACCGCCAGACTGGCCCGCATCGAGGGAAACCCGCTGCCGCTGATCGTCGCCCGGTTGGAATAGATGGACATCGCCCGCGAGCGGTTCGCGTTGACCACGGAGATGACTTCCAGCAGCGTCGGCTGGGCGGAGAACACCGTCGGTGGCGGAGGCTGCGTCTGCCACAGCGCGCGGCGCGGACAGTCCGAGCCGCTGGCCACGGTCAGCAACACCACCAATAACAGCCAGATTCGGACCGGGTGTTTCACGCCCACTTCCTTGGTTGGTTAGGGAGCATTGCGAATTGGGAATCGGGAAATGAGGATTGGAAACCAGGAGGCATGGTCTTTCTGCACATCACAATTCTCACTTCGCAATTCTCATTTCCCAATCCATTCGTCGCCCGCTCACGATCCCGACACCAATAGCGCCGCCAGTTCTTCCTGAATCTCACGCGTGCGGGTCTCATCGGGTTGCACGACGGTTGCTTCAAAACTTGTCTCGCGGCGGGGGCAATACAACACCAGCGTCTCGTGGCCGGCCGTGTCTTCTCGCGTCTCCTCCAGTCGAAACACCCGGCGGCGGATCAACAGCAGGGCCAGCAGGTAGCGGGCGTCCTGCTTGTCGGGCCGGGCGGCCAATTCCTCAAAGTATTCGAGCATCACGTCGCTAGGGGCCCAATTCACGCGGCGGGTCGTGCGGCCGGGCATGCGCGACTTCCACCAGCCGAGCACTCCCTCCGGCGGACCGTGCCAGGCATCGAGCGCATAGTCGTGCCGAACCACCGCCGACCCTTCGGCCGCCAAGGTGGAATAAAATTCCTCGTCGGGAGCCAACTCGCGCCCCGAGGTTGCGCAATGGCGGCTGCAGCGTTGAACTTCAAAATCCATGCGACACCGCGACTCTTGTGCCTAGCCCGAAGCGCAAGCGAGGGACGGAAATCAGCGCCCCCTCGCTTGCGCGTCGGGCTAGTCTGAGGAAAATGACAAGACCCCGGAAAAGTTTGGGCCGCGAATAGTATGCTATCCGGCACCTGAACTCAATACGCAACTAGAGATTGATTGGTGCTGGGGTTGGTGCTGGCAGCGGGATGCTTGCAGTGGGCGGCGTGGCAGGCGTAAACTCGGCTGAAGGGCTATTTGACCGCCACTCGCACCTCAAAGACGGAGCCGCCGTTATGTCGCACGCGCAATGGATTCACCAATATCTGGCCGGGCCTGACATGCTGCGCGAGAGCGTGGCCGGGATGACGCCCGAGCAACTGCGGGCCACGCCCGTGCCCGGCAAGTGGTCGACGCAGCAGATCATCTGCCACATCGCCGATTTCGAGCCCGTGTACGCCGACCGGATGAAACGGGCGATCGCCAGCGACGAGCCCACGGTGATGTCCGGGGATCAAGACGCCTTCGCCGCCAAGCTGGCG
>JAIOQB010000196.1 GCA_021413585.1 Planctomycetia bacterium | reverse complement strand
CTTCAAACTCATCGAACCACATTGACGTCGCACTGGCAAACATCGCGCGCGGGCATTTCGCGAAGCGCGACCCCGCCGCGCGCGTTTACCCTGGTCGAGTTGCTGGTGGTGATCGCGGTGATTGTGATTTTGATCGCGCTGTTGCTGCCGGCGATCCAGTCGTCTAGGGCGTCGGCGCGGACGGCAAAATGCGCGTATCAATTGGGCCAGGTGGGATCGCTGGCGACGCGAGCCGGCCTGTCGCGCATTGCCAATCCGGCGGCGCAGTGGACCAGCAGCCTCAGTCCTTATCTGACGGACGCCAATCGGATTTTGCATTGCCCCGAGGACACCACCGCGGCTACCACCGGTGGCGCCACGCTTTCGCTTAGCTATGCGATCAACAGCCGCGCGGCGCGCTTTCTCGGCGGCGATAGCCAAAAGATCCTGGCTTTGGACTATCGCCTGCCGGTGGCCGACGTCGTCGGCCCGAACTCCGTGGACGACTGGCCCACGACGGTGGCCGCCCGGCATCGCAGCCAGGTCAACGTGCTGCTCAACGACGGCAGCGTCCACTTGCAGCGCAGCGACGACATCGACCCCAGGGTGTGCGTCATCCACGACAACCGGTGGCGCCCCGCCCGCGACTTTCGCCTGATCAAGTCAGGCTGCACGGTGGACGTGGGACTCAAACCGGCACCGCCGACCAATACCACCACCGGCGCGACGACTGGCTTTACAACGGTTGGCAGCGGTACTTTATCCGGGGGTACTTCAACCGGAGCCAGCACAACCGGAGGAACGACCACGGGTGGGACCACGACCGGCTCGCCGTCGATCACCGCCTGCGGCGAGGCGGCTCCCCACGGCTTCATGCCAGGGCTGCGCGGCCAATGGTGGAACTACGCGCCGGACGACCCCAACGCCTACACCACGCCGCCGTTCGCCACGCGCATCGACAACACGATCAGCCTGCCGTACGGCATGTGGGGGGCGGACGACAATTGCTGCAAGGATGGCTTCAACATTCCGTCGCAAAATCCGCCCTACTATCCGGCAGGCTTGCTCAACCCTCAACTGTACGCGGTGTATTGGAAAGGTGAGTTTCGTGCCGACGCGACGGGCCCCTACCAGTTCTGGCTGAAGTGGGACGACGGCACCCAGGTGATCGTGAACAACGTCACGATTCACGACGCCCTGTGGCACACTTATCAGGACTACCGTTCCGGCCCGGTGCCGCAAGGCCCGACGATCAACCTCGTCGCGGGGCAATGGTATTGCCTCGAACTGAAGCATGGCCAGCACTTGGGTGCGGCCTGGATTCAACTTTTGTGGCAGCCGCCGGGGGCACCGGGGCCGGAAATCATCCCAGTGGGAAATCTGCGCACACCGCTGCCGTAACCAAAGTAGCCCTTACGCTCCGCGTGAGGACATAGTACTCATCACGCTGAAGCGTGATGCTGTTTCACCCTACAAACTTACGAAATAGAGACGCCCGGCTCGATGAACCGTCAATGGAGAGACATCTGGCTCGTTGTCGCGTTGCTCGCGCTGGTCGCGGCGTCCGGCTGCCATCAGGCCCCTGCATCGCCAGCGTCGGCCGCCGTCACGACGTCAACCAGTCGACTCGCTCAGGGCGAGAAGGTCACTCTGGTCAAGGAAGTGGGAGATTTTGCCCTGGTCAAGTCGAGCGGCGGCGAAACCGCTTACGTTCCGCTGGGCTTGCTGAAGCATCGCAACACGGCAACGCAGCTCGGCGATCAATCCTTTACGCACACGATCGTCCGCGAGACGCCCGCTTATCCCGAGCTGCCCACGACGCTGCCGGCACCGCTCGAGCCCAGAAGCCTGTCGGAGATCGGTCTGGAGCAGGGGACGCTCAATGGCCTCTACCTGACGGAGAAAACGGGCCGACAGGTGATTGCTCCGCGCAATGTGGCCCGCTCTTTCGTAGACGAGGCGACCGGGGAGCGGGCCTGGCACGCCTACGAATGCACGAACCCCGATTGCCCCGGCCCCAAGCTGCCAGGATTCAAGCATCACCTCTTTATCCACGTCATCACCGACTCGGAGGGTTCCATCAATTGCCCCACCTGCGAGCAGGGCCGCAACCTGACGGCGGAAACGCCCGAGCAAGTGCGGCGCTGGGGCCAGTTCGTGCGCCCTTACGAGTTGCCTGAAACAGTACGCCGCCGGGGGGAACTCGACGCCGAGCGCCGGGCGAGCATCGAAAAGCTGCGTCGCAACAGCGCCAAACCGCCGGAACCATCAAACTCCGCCGCAGAATAACCCACGGCAGAACGACCCCGACATGCGTGCGTCCATTGGATGCGGCCTGCCGGAACAGCATAAATTCCGCCACTCAAGCTTGCCGCATCAAAGCAGGGTTGTTATCATCCCCGTAGGTAATTGACCCTAACCGTTAGTTAAAAAACCGAGCGCCGCTGTTGTAAAAGCTGACTGGAATCCCTGACGCCCGCCACAATTAGGTGGTGGCGTTCTCAAGAGATTCTGGCCGGCTTTTTTCGTCGCTCGGCAAGCACTCGACCGCTAACAGAAACGACCGCCAGTAACAAAAGCCACTACACGAACCAACTTCCACGGCAAGCGAGCGTTCTCGCGTGCCGTTGGGTAGTTCGTGGGCGGCTTTTTTCGTTGATGGATCCGCAACATTAAAACTGAATTGGACGCTCACCATGAAATGCCGCATCAGGATCATTCTCCTTGTCGGACTGATTATGGCCCTGGCCGCCCGCGCGACGCCGGCGCATGCGGCGCTGTTGAAGGCGACCTACCTGTTCAACGACACGCTGACCGCCGAGGAAGGGTCGCCTCCCGCGCTGGTGGCGGTCAATCCTCTCGGGGCCAATGCCTTCGAGACGGACACGGTCTTTGGACAAAGCCGCCGCGTGTATCACTCCGACGGCAATGCCGTAGACGGCTTGGGGGGTGCCAGCGAGCAAGCGGGACTATCGCTGGACACGACCGGTGGAATTCCCACGAACAGTTACTCGATTGAGATGGTGTTCTCGATCTCAAATGCCAGCGGATTCCGCCGCATCTTAAGCGTCGACAATCGCTCGACTGACTCCGGGTTTTACGTGAACCCCTTCGACCAGTTGGACGTTTTTGAGTTAGGCGTTGGCGCTATTACCGGAGATTCTGGCTTTACGGCAAACGAATATCACCACGTCGTGCTGACCCAGAGCGGCGGAACCGTGGCCTTCTATCGCGACGGAATCTTCCAAGCATCGGCCGCGTCAACGATCATGGAGATCAACAATCCGGGCGATTTGATTCATTTTTTCCTGGACAATGACGTCGGCGGATCGCAGCAGGAATACTCGAACAGTAAAGTTGCGCTGATCCGAGTTTACGACGGGGCGCTCAGCGGTGAGGAGGTCGGCAGGCTGGCCGAGAATCCATTTGCGCCCAGTCCTGTGCCTGAGCCGTCGTCGTTGGCTCTAGGCGCACTGGGCCTGGCCGCCGTGGCCCTCGCCGCGCGGCGGCGCCAGCGGGCCGCATAGTACCCAACACGCTCCGCGTGATGCGCTCTCCCGGTTGACACCTCGCCGATAACCTCACGCGGAGCGTGAGGGGTACTTTAGCGCTTCCGCGCCGCGTCGTACCGCTTGGCCACTTCGTCCCAGTTGATGACGTTGAAGAATGCCGCCACGTAGTCGGGACGGCGGTTCTGGTAGTTCAAGTAGTAGGCGTGCTCCCAGACGTCGATCCCCAGGATCGGCGTGTTGCCGTGCATCAGTGGGCTGTCCTGGTTGGGCGTGTTCTCGACGACGAGCTTGCCCGTCTTGTCGACGGAGATCCAACCCCAGCCGCTGCCGAAGCGGCCGGTGCAGGCGGCGGTGAGCGACTCTTTCATGGCGTCAAATCCCTTGAGATCGGCGTCGATCGCTTTGGCCAGCTCGCCACTGGGCTTGCCGCCGCCCCCTTTCTTCATGATCGTCCAGAACAGCGAATGGTTGGCATGCCCACCGCCGTTGTTGCGCACCACCATGCGGATGTTTTCCGGCACGCTGTCGACACCGCTGACCAGCTCCTCGACCGTCTTCTTCTCCAGGTCGGTCCCCGCGATCGCCTTGTTCACGTTAGTGATGTAGGCCTGATGATGCTTCGTGTAATGGATTTCCATCGTGCGGGCATCGATGTGCGGCTCCAACGCGTCGTAAGCGTAAGGGAGTTCGGGGAGTGTGTAAGCCATGATGATTCTCCTTATTTGAATTGTGGTTTTTTCAACCAGGATGCACGGGTGATTTTAGTCGCGATTTGCGTGCCTCAATAGCTACGCGCTAACATATCGCTTTTCGGCCGAGTTGCCAACCGTCGGGGCAGGGCTCTCCTTACTTCAACATCTCCAGCCCCACACGGCGGGCTTCGGCGAGCGCTTCGGTCAGGCGCTCGGGATGCTTGCCGCCGGCTTGCGCGAGCGACGCTTTGCCGCCGCCGCTGCCGCCCACGAGCGGGGCGATCTCGCGCACCCAGCGGCCGGCGTCGGCGCCGCGCGCTTCTAGATCCTGGCTGACGCCCGCCACCAGCATCACCTTGTCTTCCGCCGCGGTGGCCAGAAAAATCGCGATTGGGCTGGCATGCTTGCGCAACTGATCGATCAGTTGCCGCATCTGATTCGGATTCGATCCGGCGACGTCCGCCACGATCATGCGTGCGTTGCCGACCGTCTCCGCCACTTCCAGCAAACCCTCGGCCGTGATCAGCGGCGCCGCGGCCCGCGACGTGAGTTGCTCGCTGAGGGACTTCACTTCGGCCACCAGCGCCGCCAGCCGGTCTGGCACATCGAGCGGAGCGACGCGCAGCGCGGAGGCAGCCTCCGCCAATAACGTGCGGTCCGGCGCATCCACTGTGGGTAGTGCCTCCAAATCGGGCGCGTCCGGCGCTTTGTCGCTGCCGCCCAGATGCTTTTTCAAATCCCTCACCTGACGGGCCAGCGCCGCCGCGGCCGCGGGGATCTGCCCTCGCGCCACGCCGACCGCCGCGGCTGCCTTGGCCACCGCCGCCGAGCTTTGCGCCGCATGGTCGCGTGCCCGCTGGCCGGTCAGCGCCACAATCCGCCGCGTGCCGGCCGACACGCTCTCTTCACTGACGATTTCAAACTCGCCGACCTCCGACGTGTTGCTCAGATGAATGCCGCCGCACAATTCGCGGCTAAAGTCCCCCATCGAGACCATCCGGACCGGGTCGGGATATTTTTCGCCGAAGAGCATCATCGCACCGGCCTCGCGGGCCTCGGACAGCGGCAGCGTCTTGGCCTCGACGGGTGCCGCCACCGCGACCTTCGCCGCCACGTCGTGCTCGATTGCCGCCAATTGCTGCGCCTCGACCGCCGCCGGATTCGCAAAGTCGAACCGCAGCCAATCCGCGTCAACCTTCGAGCCCTGCTGCTGGGCATGGCCGCCGAGATTCTTGCGCAAGGCGTGATGCAGCAAGTGCGTGGCCGAATGGGCCCGGCGGATTGCCTGGCGGCGCGGACCATCAACACGGGCCGTCACCGTGGCGCCCGTGGTCATCACGCCGCTAGCCAGATGCCCATAATGCACCAGCAGATCGTCGTCCTTCTTCGTGTCGGTGACGACGAAGCGGAAGCCGTCGCCCACGATCTCGCCGCTATCCCCCACCTGGCCGCCGCTTTCGCCATAGAAGGGCGAGCGGTCCAGCACCACGCACACGGTCTTGTCGTGCGACACTTCCTGCAAGCGATCGACCAGATGCTCCTGGGCGATGATCCCCTTGATCTCGGCGGTGGTTTCCGTGGCGTCGTAGCCGACGAATGTGGTCAAGTGAATCGCCCGCTTGAGCGCCTCGATCGGGCCGGTCGCAAACAGTTCTTCGGGCCGTTCGCCGCGCGAGCGGTCTCCATGCTCTATCATCGCGGTGCGATAGCCGTCCCAGTCGAAAATCAAATTGCGTTCCGCTGCCATCGACGCAAACAGCTCGGCCGGCACGCCGAATGTTTGATACAATGTGGCCGCCTCGCCCCCTTCGATCAGGTTGCGATGCTGGGCCTGCATCGACGCGAAAATCTGCTCGATCCGCGCCAACCCGGCGTCGATCGTGCCGAAGAAGTTCTCTTCCTCCTGCCGCACCACGCGGGCCACACGCTCGGTGGTCTCCCCCAATTCAGGGTACGGGGCCTTCATCATCGCCGCGACGGCGGGGACCAACTGATACAGGAACGGGCCACGCAATCCCATCTGATGCCCGTCGAGCACCGCGCGGCGCAGCAGCCGCTTGACGACGTACCGCTCTTCCTGCGGCCCGGGGATGACGTTTTCATGAATGGCGAACGTGCAGGCCCGGATGTGATCGGTGATCCGCCGCAGCCGGCGGCCGTTTTCGTTGGCCGGATCGTATTTGACGCCACACACTTCGGCAGCCGCTTCGACAATGGGGCGGAGAATGTCAATGTGATAGTTCGTGGTCACTCCCTGCATGACCGAGGCGATCCGCTCCATCCCCATGCCGGTGTCGATGTTCTTGCTCGGCAGAGGACGCAGGTTGTTCGGCGGCGCTCCGACACGATTGAACTGCGTGAACACCAGGTTCCAGATTTCAACCGCCTTGCCATCGTCGCCGTGGAAGAAGATTTCGCTGCATGGGCCGCAGACGCCGTCGGGGCCCTCGCTCGGCGAGCTGGCGGGCCAGAAGTTTTCCGACTCGCCGAGCCGCTCGATGCGGCTGGCGGGGAGTTTGATATCTCGCGTCCAGATCTTGGCCGCTTCGTCGTCGTCGAGGTACACCGACACGCTCAGCCGCTGCGGGTCGATCCCCAGCCAGCGCTTGTCGGTCAGGAACTCCCACGCCCAATGGATCGCCTCGCGCTTGAAATAATCGCCGAAGCTGAAGTTGCCGAGCATCTCGAAGAACGTGTGGTGGTAGGCCGTGCGGCCGACGTTTTCGATGTCGCCGGTCCGCAGGCACTTTTGGCAGGTGGTGGCCCGCGTGAACTCCAGCTTCACCTTGCCGAGAAAATGCGGCTTGAACTGGTTCATGCCGGCCGGCGTGAACAGCACGGACGAATCCCAGGTGGGAACCAGCACGTCGCTGGCCCGCCGGGTGTGCCCCTTTTCCACGAAGAACTCCAGATACTTTTCACGCAGGTCGTCGGTTTTCATACGATCGAATCTCTGGTCGCCAGAAGTAAATTAGTGGACAACGCCTCGCGGGAATGGCTACTGCCGCGCGCCGAAAGGGAAACAGAATATGATACCGGGATGCGGCGAAAGGGGCCAGCGGCGCGAGATCCGGCCAGTGTCCTAGGATGGCGTTGCTAACCGCAGGCGATTTCTCGCGTCCACAAACTCTAATTCTGTTGCCGCGCGGCGCCCGAAGATGTCTAGGTCGATCGCCAGGGTTTGCGAATCGGTCAGCACAGCAACCACTTCCCCCTGAAATCCTTCAAACGTACCGCTTACAACCTCTATGCGGTCCCCTGCTTTAAACGGGGGCTCAGTCATATTGGATGACTCGATGATCGTTACTTCGCCGCCGGTTTTTCGGTGGCTGATTCGACGGTTCGCTCCGCCGGCGTGGCGTCGGGGCCGGTCAGTTTCAGCCGCACCGTACCTGCGTGCGCCGCGGTGGCGGCTTGAAACTCGTCCGGCGTGGTGACCGGCGTTTCTTCCACATGGCTGATTTGCATCCCGGTGCGCAGGCCGGCCGCGGCGGCGGCGGAGCCGGGCTGCACTTCGGTGACGATCACGCAGCCTTCAGGGATCGGATCGGCCTGTTCGAACGATCGCAGGGCCGAAGGATATTCGACCCGCAACCCGCGCCATGCGGGGCGGGGAGTGGTGACAATCTTCGTGCCGCGGATGCGATTCTTGCTGAGCCTAGCGGGGACGACCAGCACCTTGCCGTCGCGGAGCACCGTCATGCGGATCTGCTGCCCCGCGGCGCGGCGCCCGACAGCCAGCATCAATTCGCTCGAAGTGGTCATTGGCTCACCGTCGATGTGCGTGACAATGTCGCGCACCTGCAGCGTGGCGTTGGCAGGTGTGCCGGCCACGGTCCGCTGAATCCGCACGCCGCGCTGACCGTCGGCCAACTCCTCGTGCATCAGGTCGCCCGGCTCGACACCCAGGAATCCGTATTCCACTTCGCGTCCTTCGGCCAGCGTGCGGACCACGCGGCGAAACGTATCGTCCACCGCCACGGCGAAGCCGGCTGATTTTTCATAGCCGGCCAACGCGGCCATGGCGGTCGTCAGCCCCACCATCTCCCCTTTGAGATTGATCAGCGGGCCGCCGCTGGTTCCCAGGTTTAGCTTGGCGTCGGTCTGAATCAGCGTGCCGTAATGATGCATCGTGGGCCGCTGCTCCGACGACGTGTTCCCCGGCGCCGGCGGAGCGCGCCGCCCCAGATTCGACACGATTCCCCACGACGCGCTGATCTGGCCATCGCGCGCGATCGCATACGGATTCCCCAACGCGACGACAATCTGGCCCCGCTTCAGATGGTCGCCATCCACCCAGGTGATGGGACGCAACTTTAGCTTGGCCGGCTCAGGATCCACGATTTCCAGCACGGCCAGATCGCTGAGCGGATCCGATCCTTTGACCTTAACGCTGCACCACAAGGGAAGGCCCGCGGCGCGAACGAATATCTGCACGTCTTCGCGCAGCACATGGGCATTGGTCAGAATCAAGCCTTGCCCTTCGATCACCACGCCGGTGCCGAAGGAATCTGGAATCTCATCCAGCGTAGGACGCGCCGAGCGGACGCCAAACTCGCCGTCGCCGCCGCGGAACGAGCGACCGTTGCGGAACAACCCGATGGCCACGACGCTCGATTCGTTGCGGGCGATGGCGTCGACCAACACGCGCTCGATCGCCACCGCGGCCTGGAGTCCGCTGGGCTCGGATCCGGTGGGCTCCTCGGCGCCGGCAATCCGCGGGGCGCTAAGCAACGTAGCAATGGTCAGAATGAGACACGCCAGCTGCCGGTGACAGGCTTGGAAGGGCATTATGTAACTCAACTGTCGAATCGCCAGCCTGGTTCGACCGATCGGGCCTGGCGTCCCACCGATCGCTCGCCATGCAGTTCGCTCCCGCGGCCGAGTGGCCGCGATCGCACATGCGGTCCCCCCATCAGAACAAGAAAGCCCGAGCCCGCCAAGTCACCGGCGGCTCGGGCTGTTGTGATTGGAAATAATGGGCGGGTGCCTGGGGCAACGACCCAGAAAGACGGGGCAGTTCTGGGGCATTGCCCCAGGCACCCCACGCCCCACAGGATTTTGGAGCCTTACTCCAATGCTCCCTCACCCCGGCCCTCTCCCGGAGGGAGAGGGGGAATCAGGCGAGGTTTATTCGTCCAACAGTTCGCCGTCATCCGAATCTTCGTCCACCGGCATGACACCAAGCAGCGTCCCGTCCCCGCCCGTGGCGTCCAGAATCTTGTCACGCAATTCCTTGCACAGCTTGGGGTTATCCTTGAGATACTGGCGGGCTTTTTCACGCCCTTGGGCCATCTGCACGTCGCCGTGGCGGAACCAGGCGCCGCTACGGACGATCAACTTCTGGGTCATGGCCAGGTCCAACAAATCCCCTTCGTAGCTGATGCCATTGGTATGCATCATGTCGAACTCCGCCACGCGGAACGGCGGGGCCACCTTGTTCTTGACCACCTTGGCCCGCACCCTTTGGCCGATGACGTCTTCCCCCTCCTTGAGCTGGCTGATGCGCCGCACGTCGATCCGGCAGGAAGCATAAAACTTCAGTGCCCTGCCGCCGGGCGTGGTTTCTGGGCTGCCGTACATCACGCCAATCTTTTCGCGGATCTGGTTGATGAAGATCACGCAGGTTTTGCTGCGCGAGATGGCTCCGGTCAGCTTGCGCAGGGCCTGGCTCATCAGCCGAGCCTGCAAGCCGACGTGCGAGTCCCCCATTTCCCCTTGCAGTTCCTTTTCCGGAACCAAAGCGGCGACCGAGTCGATCACTACGACATCTACGGCGTTCGACTTGACCAGCATTTCGGCGATGCTCATCGCCTGCTCGCCATGACTGGGCTGGCTCACCAGCAGCGTGTCCAGTTCCACTCCCAGCTTCTTGGCCCAAGTGGGGTCCAGGGCGTGCTCGGCGTCAATGAACGCGGCGATCCCACCGGTGGCCTGCGCTTGGGCGATCACATGCAGCGCCAGCGTCGTTTTGCCGCTCGATTCGGGACCGAACATTTCGATCACTCGCCCGCGCGGCACGCCGCGGCCTCCCAGCGCCATGTCGAGCGACAGGCAGCCGGTGGAAATCCCCTCGATCGCCCGATGCCCGGCGGCGCCGAGCGGCATGATCGAACCCTCGCCGAACTCCTTTTCGATCTGCTGCAGAGTGGTTTTGAGTTGGGCGTTGCCGTCGAAGCTCTTCATGCTGGCAGTTTTTTCGGTGCTGCGAGCGGGCTTGGCCGGCTTGGCTTCTTTACGAGACATAGGTGCCTTCGCTGGGGTGCTGGGAGTGCTATCAGGGTTGTCGACTGGCGACTTGCGGTCCTTTTTCAGATCCAAAGGTTTCGAGTCCGACAGCTTCCCATCTGACTGCTTCCCATCCGCTGTTGACGGGTTGGAATTGGACGGAATGTCGGTTTTCGGACCTGCGGGCTTGCTCGCCGGAGGGGACGTGGACTTGATCGCGGGGGACGGCTTGGTGGCGGTAATCATCTCGATGCACTCCCTTTATCTACCAGAAACTGCCTGCCTGCAAGCGGTCGCCGCCGTATCCAGGGCTGCGTAGGGATTCGCCCGCAAAGAGTGAACGTCTGGATAGGTAGTATATCGGCGTTCACTAGATGCGCCAAGAGGGTTTTCGCAGGTGTGAAAAAGAAGTGTGAAAAGAAGGTGTGAAGGGTGTGAAAGAGGGGTGGGAAGGGTGTGAAGGGGGTAGGACGCTCAAAAATCCCGCGATTTTTTCGGGCAGATTCGCCGGAGGGCTGGATAATTGAAGGTAGCCATTTCTTCCTTTTCCCCTGCTGTTCGCCTCTTAAGCTGGTTGCCAGTGCCTCAAATCCCGACTCAGCAACGATTTACGCAACTCTTTGCCGAGTCCGAGCAGGCTCTGTATGGGTTCGTATTCTCGCTGCTGCCCAATCGGGCCGACGCGGACGATGTGCTGCAAGAGACGCTGGCTCGGCTGTGGGAGCATTTTGATCAGTACGATCCGCAGCGTCCCTTTCTCCCCTGGGCCTGCACCTTCGCCTACCGCCAGGTGCTCAAACACCGCCGCGACGTGCGAATCCAGGGGCGGCATTTCAGCGATGCGCTAGTCGAGAACCTTTCCGCTGGACAAATTCAAGATCCAAACTGGGGAGAGGCCCATCAGCGGGCGGTCACGCACTGCCTCGATCGGCTGGGCCCCGACGATCGACGGCTCGTCCATGCCCGCTACTTCGTCGACGCCAGCCTCGACCGCCTGGCGGGCGAATTGGGCCAAACCGCCAACAGCCTCTACAAGCAGTTGCAGCGGGCCCGCGTGAAATTAATGAACTGCATCACGCGGACCTTGGCCACGGAGGGATGGGCTGAGGCTGAATGGAATCGGGCGGAATGGACTCAGAAGGAGCGGAAATGAGCCCCACCGCGAATCCCAACTGGGACCGCACGCGGCTGATCGATCTGGTCGGCCTGCTGTGCGACGAGCGCATCACCGACGCCGAGTTCGCCGAGCTATCGCAGTTGCTCGAAGCACATCCCGACGCACGCCCCCTGTACCAAATGTGCATCGCCACACATTTGCGAATCGAGCACGGCGGCGGGGAAGGTCTGGCAAAGCCAAATTCAAACGCGCCGCTCGGCCAGCGGCGGCCAGCGGGCAAGGCGCCAATCATCCTCCCCGCCCCAATCCCGGATTCTTCACTCCACGTTCCACGTTCTGCATTCCACATTTCCCAGCTCTTTTTCCGCCCGGCCACGTTCTGGTCGCTGTTGGGGTTCGTTGTCGTGGGGATGTTGGCAATTGTGTTCTGGACCACAAAGACTCACGGTCCGGGTCCTGTGGCAAATGTTCCAACTGGTCCGGCCGCAACGCTAGCCAACTCGAGGGATGCGAAGTGGCACAACGACTTCGCCCCCGCCGGCAACTCCTTAGCCGCAGGGGAGCGGCTGAAGCTCGAATCCGGTTCCGCCGAGGTCAAGTTCAACGGCAAGGCCCAAGTCATTTTCGAAGCCCCGGCCGAGTTCACCATTGTCGACGCCGGCGCCTGTCGGCTCGCCAACGGCAAGCTCACAGCCCATGTCCCCCAGCCGGCGCGAGGGTTCAAAGTGATCACGCCCGACGGCACGGTGACCGATCTGGGGACAGATTTTGGAGTGCTTGTCAGTGGTCAGTTGTCCGTGGTCAGTGGCAATAAGAATTCCGAGCCGATGGCCGCTAGCCGACAGCCGACGGCCACCTCAACAGAGGTCCACGTCTTCCTGGGCCAAGTCGCCCTGTCCGATGCCAACCAACTACTCCAAGCCCCCACCGATCCCACCTCTACCATCCCCCATCCTCCATCCACCATCCTAAAAGCCGGTCAGGCCGCCACCATCACCGCGAACGAAGTGAAGCCGTTGCCCGCCGCCGATCCGTTCAAGTTCCGGCCGGAAGCGTTCGACAGCCGCGCGCGCAAGACGCTGCTGGCCGACGATTTCGAGGCGCTGACCGTGGGCACCAGTGGGCGATTGATCGGACAGTGGAAAACGGCCTACGCCACCAAGGATGAGATTCATGTCGTCGATCCGGCAGCCGGCGCGGCGGGTGTGCCATCGCCGCTTCCCCCGGTCGGACATAGGGCAATGGAGGTCCGCAACGATCGCCGGAAGACAAAAGATATCAACCCGTTCGCTTCGGCGAAGCTAGACGTGCAGCAAGTTCCCGCGCGGTGCCGGTTGCTGCTGGAGTGCGACATTTGTCCGCGGACGCAGGATATCGAGCCCTCCATTCTACTCACGGGCAAATCTCCGCTCCGCCTGGCGCCGAGCGTCAGCCTGGGGCGCGAGCCCGATCCGGCCGCGGTGAAGATCGTCTGGGAAGTCAACCAGTGGTACCGCGTCCGCGCCGCGTGGAATGTGGTCGATGGCGCGCTGCACGAAATGACGTTCGAGCGTCAGGCGTGGCGCGGCGCCGACGGCTGGGTGCGCGACGTGGCGATTGCGCTGCCCGCGCCGCAAGTTCCCGAGAAATTAAGCGGCCAGGTGTGGTTGGGCTTCCCCGCGCCACTGGCCGGTGCGGCCGGCGGAACGTTTTGGCTGGACAACGTGAAGGTGGAGGTGTTGGCAGAGAAGTAGACCGTAGGTCAGGCCTCTGGCCTGACACCTCGGCGTTAATTTGAAAAGAAATGTCAGCCCAGAGGCCTGACCTACTATCTGCAATCTGAAATCAAAAAATCCACTCCTCCGGAGAACCAAATATCGCCCACCCTGCGTCGTCAATCTGAAATCTGAATTTTGCAATCTGAAATGTTTTTCCGTTCTCCGCCGCTGTCGGGGTGTTCCCGGCTGCCGGGCCCAGAACAAGTGCTCCACTTACTATGAGGCGCGTTAATGATTTCGAAATTGAATTTCCGATCGGTCGTTTCGCGTTCGCTATCCCTTGCCACGGCAGCGCTCGTTGCCGCATCGCTGCTGAGCGGTCAAGTGAGCCACGCGGCGGTTCTTAGTCTCGAGCTGCACGGGGCGCTCGGAGACACATCCACGTTTGACGGTAACCCGTTAGGCACTCTGACTCAATTTGAGATTAATGGCACGTTCGACACCAGTGTGAACATCAATCCTTTTCCAAGCGGTCAGGCAACCTATCCGTTCCTCTCCTTCTCGATCGAGTTGCTCAATGGCCCGTACGCGGGGACTTATTCCGCGCCGCCAGCGGCTAATCTCAACGCATACTTCATCGACAATGTGGGGTACTTCCCCAATATTTCGCTGGCAGACGCCACGTCCGATCCTGCTTGGATAGTTTTTGCAACCTTTACCCCATCTCAGGATGTACTTAACATGGCGCCACCGTTCACGTACGGTGCGCCCTATACCTCTGGGGCTGTCCAAACAACCTACAACGGTTTCACCGGTGGATACATCCTCAACTTGACCGGGCACACGTTAGTCCTCAACAAGTTGGGCACTGATCCCAGCATTGAATTCCCTTTGGCAGACGTGACCGATTTTTACGGGCAGGTCGGCGAGTTCGCGGAAATCAGCGCCCCCGAGCCGAGCACGTTCGTCCTCTCCGCACTGGGCCTGGCCGGGCTGGGGCTGGTCGGCTGGAAGCGCCGCCGCTCGCGCGGCTGATCCAC
This sequence comes from Planctomycetia bacterium, assembly GCA_021413585.1. GTDB lineage: Bacteria > Planctomycetota > Planctomycetia > Pirellulales > UBA7805 > JAIOPX01. The sequence continues at coordinate 19,052 of JAIOQB010000196.1, read as the reverse complement.
TGGCAGTAGGTCTCGCCTGCCGGGCGTGACCTCCCTGCGATGTGGGGCGTAACGTGAAGATCAGGTACCGCCCGGCAGGCGGAACCTACGAAAGCGAATGGCGGATGTGCGGGAGAAAGTACTAGCTACCAAGTGCGCAGTACCAAGTACCAAGTACTAGCTTTCTCCCCGGCCGCCGCGGACTTTCACCAGAAGTCCGCGGCGGCCCTTTTTGTTGCGCTGGCAATAGAGGCCCCCAGCACAACTCGCGCCGGAAATACCGCTAACCACCTTCCCAACAACGACTTGCGATCTACTCGATCCGACATTTTTCACTTTTGAACTGAGGGCCCGTGTTGAGATTTTGGCCCCTGACGCCGCTATTGTATGCGACGGGTGAGACCCGCCAGTGGCGGCGAAGGCCGTTCGGCCTGCCGCCTCACGGAGGAACTCGATATGGACAGCCGCGATGGAGAGCGCCAGCTTGGATGAACGATTCGTCCACGATCTGATCGCGGTGCAAGCCAGGTTGTATGCGTACATCCTGTCGCTGGTGCTCGACCGCAACGTGGCGGACGAGGTGCTGCAAAACACGAACGTCGTGCTCTGCCGCAAGGCGGCGGAGTATGCCAGTCTCGGTAACTTCCCCGCTTGGGCGTGCGGCGTGGCTCGGTTCGAGGTGCTCGCCCACCGCAAGCTCAAGGGTCGCACGCCTCTGATGTTCGATGCCGAGCTGCTCGATTGCCTGGCCGAAGAGGCAACGCAGGCCACCGCCGGGGTGACCAATCAACAAAGAGCATTGGCAGACTGCCTCGATGAGCTGTCCGGCAAGCAGCGCGATCTCATTCTGGACCGCTACCGCCCGGGCGGCAGCGTGAAGGAATTGGCCAGCAAGATGTCGCGGCCTGTCGGGTCGATCTCGCAAACGCTCTATCGGATTCGCAATCTGCTGTTGGAGTGCATCGAGCGCCGGCTCAAGGAGGCGCCCCCCACATGAGCGACTCCATGCGAGATCCGGCCGGAGACCAGCGCGTTGCCCAATTGCGGCGACTGTTTTCGGCCCATGCCGATGGCCAGTTGTCCGCCACAGAACAACAGGAACTGGCGGCGCTACTGCGTGACGACGCCACGCTGCGTAGCGAGTATTTCCGGCTTACCACGCTGCATGCACTGTTGCACATTGAAGCCAAGCGCGGCGCGGTCGGAATGGAAGAAGCCGTGGCGGATTCACTGCTGGACAAGTCAGCAGCGACGCCAGGGCTAATTCCGCGGGCGCTAACCTCGCCCCCCGCTCCCAGCGCTCCAATCAGTAACTTGCTCCCCGCTGTGACTGCCTGGATCAATCCGCCCATCGCGCTCGGCGCGCTGCTGGGCATCGCGATTCTCGGCGCTGCCTCCTGGTTCATGTGGGGAAGTCGGTCAACGCCCAAGGTGGTCGTGCCCGAGGTTCCTGTCGCATATCTGACTCGGACGATTGACGTCGTCTGGGCCGCAGCCGAACACAGCCTGCCCGCGGAAGCCAATCAGGCCGCCACGCGCTTCAAGCCAGGGACCTCTGGCCCGAGGGCGACCGCGGAGCCGCTATCGGCCGGCCGGCGATTGCAACTCGCCTCGGGCCTGGCGGAAATCGAGTTCGCCAGCGGCGCGAAGGTAGTGCTGCAAGGCCCGGCGGATCTAGTTGTCGGCTCCGCCGCGACCAACAATGTCTCACCGTCCCAATCCTCAATTCCCAATTCGCAATCCGCAATTCGTAACTCCGCCCATCTGGCTTACGGCAAGCTCACCGCCCACGTTCCGCACCAGGCGATTGGCTTCACCGTCGTCTCGCCGACCGCCACGGTAGTGGACCAGGGGACGGAGTTCGGCATGTGGGTGAGGGAGAGCGGACAGCGGACAGCGGACAGCGGAAAGCAAGCTTCGACAACCGAAGTCCATGTGCTCACCGGCCGCGTTGAAGTCGCGCCCACACTGCCGACTACCAACTCCGGCTCACCCACCAAATCGGAAATCAGAAATCCGAAATCAGAAATCCTCCAGGCCGGCCACGCCGTGCTCGTATCGCCGGCGGCAAACGGAGCGCCGGCCGCGGTGACTTCCATTCCCGCCGTGCCCGACCAGTTTGTCCGGTCACTGCCGCCGCAGGTGCTGATGGCCGACAATTTCGAGTCGTACACGCCGGGCAGCACGATCGACGGCCAGCCAGGGTGGCGGCTGTATTACGGACGCAGCGGACCGGGCGGGGATCAATCGGCGCGGATCGTCGATCTCACCGGCGAGCATCTTGGCGGTTGCCCGGCAAGTATTTTCGGCCGTCATGCGGTTGAGTTGCGGGACGACTATGCGAATCCCAAATTCGCCAACCCGATCCTCGAAGCAACCTTGGCCAACGGCAACCTGACGAGGGACCTGTTGATCCAGTTTGATTTTCGGCGGCTGGGGCGCAAGTCGGCCCCATTATTCACGCTGCATAATAGCCCTTGGGTGTTGCCACTGGGGCCTGAGTTGACTGTGACGGATTGCGGCAGACCACCGCTGGCGACGATTGATCCTGGCCAGTGGTATCGGCTCGCTCTCCGCGTGCCGAGCAGTCCAACCGGAGGGCAGTTGCACATGAGGCTGCAGCGCCTGGTGCAAGGGCAGTTTGTCCAAGCGGTGACGGGGGAATACGCCGTCGCGGGCCCAATCGCCAACGATAAGGTGCATTTCGCCTTCGCCACCAAATCACGTCAGCCAGTCGGCGGCGTCTGGCAAATCGACAATGTTCATGTGGAACTTGCGGACGACGCGGAAGCTCCCTTACGCCCGGAAACACCCTAGCCAGCGGCGAATCCTATGATGATCAAAGCCATTCAGCCTGACTGTCCCGCTGACACCCAGGTGGCCGCATCGCCGCCGTCAGCGCCCGAACAGACGGACACCCTGGTGGCCCGCGCGGTGGGACTGATTCAATCCCGGCTGGGACAGTTGCCGCCGATCGAAGAACTGGCCGCCAGCGTCGACGTGGACCGCAGCACGCTGCATCGCCACTTCCGCCGCGCGCTGGGGATGAGCGTCCGCGGCGCGATCCGCGAGATCCGCTTGACCGAAGCGCGGCGGCTGCTGGCCGAAACAGAATTGCCGATCACGCACGTCGCCCTGGCCGCAGGGTACAGCAGCCCGGCCAAGATGGCGGACCACTTCCGCATGCTGCTGAGGGTAACGCCAAGCCAGTTTCGCCGGCGGGCGAAAGGTGAGCGCGAAATGCCCCAGTAGGTACCGCCTGCCAGGCGGTACCTGTGTGGCGGTGTGACTCTGTCTTCTACCCTCGTTCCCACGCTCCGCCTGGGAACAAGGGTCACCCACCCAGCTCCGCGCGGCTGATCGCTTCGTAGATCGGGCCGCTACGGGTCAGGCGGCTGGAGAAGATCACTACGTCGGCGACTTCCATGCGGCCGGCGCTGAACGTGGCATGATCGGCCACGAGTTGGCCCAGTTCGTCGATCGATTCCTGGGTGCTGTTGCGCACGCGGCCCAGCGTCAGGTGGGGGCGGAAGCGGCGGTGCTCGTCGCGAAAGCCCAGCGGGCCGAGTTGCTCTTGCAACCGGTCGTGCAGCGTGACGAACTCGCTCTGGCCGTCTCCCACGCCTAGCCAGACGGTCCGCGGCCGCTGCGGATCTGGAAACGCCCCGGCGCCGACGGCCTCGATCTCGAACGATGGCATGTCGGCCACCGCCGCGTCGATCGCCGCGCACAACTCCGGCAGATCGCCCGGATGGACGTCGCCCAGGAACTTCAACGTCCAATGCAGCTCGCTCGGGCCGACCCATTTCACCCTGGCCTCGGTGCCGCTAAGCCGCTCGACCAACTCCAGCGCCCGCTTGCCGACGCGGCCGGCTACTTCGACTCCGATGAAGGTGCGGATGCGGGGCATTTTTAGCTTTCGGCTATCGGCTGTCGGCTGTCGGCTTTCAAAAACCCGCTTCTGGACAATCCCGCTTTCGCAACCATCCTGTCACGACCCAACAAAAAGCCGACAGCCGATAGCCGACAGCTAAAAACTCAACATCTTCCGATACTCCGCCAGCCGCGTGTCCAGGTCGGCGCGTTCGATCCGCTTCATCCGGTCCAGGCTGAAATCCTCGACGTTGTAGCTGGCCACGACGATGCCGTAGGCCATCGCCTCTTTCAGCGTGCGCGGGTCGAAGTTTCCTTTGGACGCCAGGTAGCCGAGCATGCCGCCGCCGAAGCTGTCGCCCGCGCCGGTGGGGTCGACGACGTTTTCAGTCGGGTAGGCGGGCAGGACGTACGTCTCGTGCTCGGAGAAGAACATCGCGCCGTGCTCCCCTTTTTTGATCACGACGAATTTTGGCCCCATCTTGCGAACCGTGTGGCCGGCGCGGACGAGGTTTTCGTCGCCGGTGAGCAGCCGGGCTTCGCTGTCGTTGAGCACGAGGCCGTCGATCTGCTTGAGAAGCTTCATCAAGTCCGCATGTTGGATCTTGATCCACAGATCCATCGTGTCGGCCACCACCAGCCGCGGCCCGCCCACCTGGTCGAGCACCTTCATCTGCACCGTGGGCGAGCCATTGGCCAGAAACAAAAACTCGCACCGCTTGTACGCGTCGGGCAACACCGGGTCGAACTTCTCAAAGACATTGAGATCCACCGACAGCGTGTCGCGGGTGTTCATGTCGTCGTGATACTTGCCGCTCCAGCGAAACGTCTTGCCTCCCTTGATGACTTGCAGCCCTGCGGTGTCGATGCCGCGCTCTTTGAGCAAGGCGGTATGCTCGGCCGGCCAGTCCTCGCCGACCACACCCATCAGCCGCACGCTGGTGAAGTAACTGGCGGCGTAGGAGAAATACACGGCGGAGCCGCCGAGCACGTTATCTCGCTTATCCGTAGGCGTTTCGACGGAATCCAGGGCGACCGAGCCGACAACGAGCAGGGGCATAGCTTCATCTCTCCAGCCAGGCACAATTTTAGAAACGGCCCACCGCAGCCGCGAAAAACCAACCGCGTCATTATGGTGCGAACCGATCGATGTGCAAGATGCCTACGCTCAATGCGTGCTGAGAAACACGGCGAAGATGACGATGATCCCCACCACCAGCAGCAGTAACACCAGATAATTGGTGCGCGGCTTAGTTTCCATCCGCTTGCCGGAGAGCCGCATCATGCGCAGCGCTTCGCCAAATTCAGGAGTGAAGATTTTGGCGGCGGGGGGCGTAAGCAGGGAATAGAGGCCGACCACGGACGTTCCAAGTATCACCAGGCTGATCACGTCCACCATAATAAAAAACCGTCCGACCATGACGAATCTGAATGTGGTCATGGCCAATTGCCAGAGAAGGCAAATCGTCCAGGTGCCAACTCCCAACCACCGTGCCCAGGGGCGCAACTGCAAAACGCCGATCCCTTCCACAAAGCAGATCAGCCAAAATATCATTACGCCGGTTGCTAATGGACTGACGGTTCGTTGTCGCTGCCACAAATCCCAGGCCCGGTAGGCATAGAGGGCAATCAGCAGCGGCCCGCCGTAAACGCAGCTCATGGCCGTGCTTCGGATATTAAGCCAGCGGCGCTGATGCCTCTTGTAAAACTGCTCCCACTCCGGCGCGATCTCAGGCTCCACCACTCCGGCCACGATCTGCGGCGCGGCGTATGGATTGAGGCTTTCCCCCGGCCTGTCGGTTTTTTTAGCGTTATCAAACTGCGACATCGGCAGAGGATCCTGGCGATTGATTGGCTATCGATTGGCCAACGGATGAGTCGGCACATCGTATCATGAGTAAAACAGCGCCACACACGGCTCGAACCGCGTCCCCATTTCGTCCGAAACCACCATGCGATTGCCCGGCAGCAGCGAGACGCCCGCGTGCCGCCCGTCAGCGGTGAGCAGATAGAGCCGCACGTCGCTGATCGGCCGGCCGTTGGCATCCAGGTCAAACGCCGGCGCGCGGGTCATGATCTGTCGCAGGGCTTCCAGTCCCGCCTCCAGCGGCGGCACGCCGCGGCGCATCAGGTCGACCGCGAAAAAGCTCGTGCAGTTGCGCAGGTTCGATTCGCCGTGCCCCAGGCTGCCGCAGGTGCCGACAGTGTTGTCGCAGTAGAACCCGGCCCCGGCGATTGGCGTGTCCCCGACGCGCCCCGGCGGCTTGAAGGCGTGCCCACTGGTGCTGGTCACGCAGGCCATATCGCCGTGGGCATCAAGCGCCGCCAGATGCACCGTGCCGGCTGGCCGCTGCGAATGCGTGGCCACGTAGGCCGCGACCTCCCGATCGATGCCGCTTGTCATAGCCCCGGGCTCCGCCCGGGGGTCAACCCGGCCAGCCCCAACAATCGCCGCCGCATTCCACATTTCCGGCGTACACCCGCGCCAATACTCCCAGATTTTCCTGGCCTTCTCGGCCAGCAGATTCTCTTCGACAAAACCCTCGGCCAGCGCGAACTTGAGCGCCCCGTCGCCTACGAGCAGCACGCGGCTCGTTTTTTCCAGCACGCGCAGCGCCACGCGCGACGGATTGCGAATGTTCCTCAGTGCCGCCACGGCCCCGACGCGATGCGTCGGCCCGTGCATCACGCCGGCGTCCAGTTCGACGATTCCTTCCGAATTGGGCAACCCGCCGTAGCCGACGCTCAGCTCATCGGGATCGTCCTCGACCAGCACGATCCCCTCGACGCAGGCCGACATCAATTCCGCGCCGCGGGAGAGGAGTTGATACGTCCGCGCCGCCGCATCGGTGCCATTGTACGAAGAGATGACTTTCATGATGCGGCGAAGCTCGTCTTCGCGTCGTGGCGTGCCGCATCGAGCGCCTCGCCGAACCGGTCGATCAGCGCATCGCATGCCGCGCGGTCGTGCGCCAGCGAAAGATACAGCTTCGTCCCCATCGGGTTCAAGAAGATCCCCCGCTCAAACAGCCCCAGCATCACCCGCCGGGCGAGCGATTTGTCGCCGCGCTGCGACGTGCGGTAGTCGCGGACCGGTTCTTTCGAGAACACCACCTGCGCCAGCGGCCCGTCGCCAATCACCTGGGCGTCGATCGACCGGTCTGCAAGCGTTCGGCGGAGCGACTGCCGCAGGTCGTTGCCCATTGCGTGCAGGCGCTCGTACGTGCCAGGCAAGGAAAGCACCTCCAGCGCGGCCCGCGACGCGGTAGCGGAGATCGGGTTGCCGCCGAGCGTCGAAGCGGTCCAAACGTACTGGCCGTCCCCCAGCCGATCTTCGCGCACTAGTTGCATGATGTCGTGCCGCCCGCCGAACGCGCCGATCGGATAGCCGCCGCCGAGCGCCTTGCCATATGCCACCAGGTCGGGCACGACGCCGTAATACTCCTGCGCCCCGCCGTACGCCAGCCGGAATCCGGTCACCACTTCGTCGAACACCAGCAGCACGCCATGCTCGCGAGTCGCCGCGCGCAGGCCTTCCAAAAAGCCCGGCTCCGGCGGGACGCAGCGTTGCAGCGGCTCGGCGATCACGGCGGCCAGTTCGCCGGCATGCTGGGCCAGGATGCGGCGGGTTGTTTCCAGATCGTTAAACGGGGCGACCAGGATGTCGTCCCCCGCTTGCCCTTCAATGCCCGCGCTGGTGGGATCGGCATGCGGATAGTTCGCGGCGGCGGTGGGGAAGAGGCTGGTCACGCCGGCGGCGTTCGCGCCGTGGTACGCCCCCTCAAACTTGAGAACCTTCGGCCGCCGCGTGAACGCCCGGGCGAGCCGCAGGCAATACATGGTGGCCTCTGTGCCCGATGCGCAAAACCGAACCTGATCGGCCGCGGGACTAAGCCGCACGATCTCTTCCGCCAGGGCGAGGCTCTCGCCCGTCACGTAGGCAAAATTCGATCCCAGCGGCGCCCGCCGCAACACCGCTTCGACCACGCGAGGGTGCGCGTGCCCCACTAGCACGGAACCCCAGCCCATCGAAAAGTCGTAATAGTGCCGCCCCGCCGCGTCCCACAGTTCGCAGCCCAGGCCGCGGTCGATGACCATGGCCGCGTCGGCCGGCAAGTTGAACTCGCCGTTCGAGCCGGCGGGAAAGACGGCGAGCGAACGCTCGCGCGGGGTGGGATCTTTTGTGGTGGATGTTTCGTGCATGTTGTCTTAGTCCCGGGCCAATGGCCGCAGCGGAATTCAAATCGCAAATCAATTTACTTGAGCCACTCGTTTAGCGCGGCAACATTCACATCGACGGGCAGATGCACAGTCCGCCGCCCATGAAGCAGCAAAAGATGCTGAGAGGGCAAAAACGGATGCTGCACGAGCTTATCGACATCGTGACGGTTGATAGGCACGATCGATCCGTCTTGAAGCGTGCATTCCAAGTTGCCCTGCCGGACGTCCGCCTGAACAGCGTTTATCGTTCGCTGCTCGGCTTCCTGGTTTAATCTGTCGTACAAGCGCTGTGGCGAGATTGCCATCACCGGTGCGCCGAAAATCATAACGCGATCTTGCGATGCACCCGAAACCTTTGTGGGTGGACCTATTCCCACCATTGCGTCGGCAGCATTCCACGCATGATCGCGAATTTGTTCGTCCCATAGTGGAAGTTGCCCCTCGTCTATATCTACCTTTCCATCACACTCGCAGTAACGGCGAATAATCCTGCCTCGATCCGCCACCAGGATAGAAACGAAGACTACCCCCGTTTGAACCGCAATCGCACGAAGTTCCGCGTCTGCCAGCTCGGACAACTTGCATAACATCTCCGGCTCATCGCTGACATACTGTGCAAATTCAAAGGATCCATTTTCTTCGAGGGCCGTGCCATAGCGCCCTTCGCTAATCGAAAAATCGCTCCCCGTCGCATGTTCGACAGAAATCAACGAATCCGTCTCAAATGCCGTACATAGCGCCGGCGTGATCGACGCCAAGGGCTTGTTCAAAACGATTCGGATGTAATTTCCCATTCGTAGTCAATCGTACTGATGCTTATTTTTTCCTTCGTTGCGGCTACGCCTTTTTCTCAATCTTCGCCCACGTATCCCGTAGCGACACGCTGCGGTTGAAGACCAGCGCACCAGGGCGGGAATCCTGATCGACGACAAAATACCCTTGCCGCTCGAATTGAAAAAAGTCGGCCGCCTTCGCGGTCGCCAGGCTCGGCTCGACCAGCGCGGTCGCCACCACCAGCGAATCGGGATTGAGATTCTGCAAATAGCTACCCCCCGGCGGCACTTCGTCGGCGTTCTCGGTTTTGAACAGGTGGTCGTACAGCCGCACTTCGGCCTTGAGCGCTTCGCCGGCGGAGACCCAGTGGATCGTTCCCTTCACTTTGCGGCCGTCGGGCGTGTTGCCGCCGCGGGTGGCGGGGTCGTAGGTGCAATGGACCACCGTCGGCTGGCCCGTTTGCGGATCCTTCTCGACGCTCGTGCAGGTGACCAGGTAACCGTACCGCAGCCGCACTTCGACGCCGGGCGACAGCCGGTGATACTTCTTCGGCGGCACCTCGCGGAAATCGTCGTCCTCAATGTACAACTCGCGCGAGAACGGCACCTGCCGCGAGCCGGCGGCCGGGTCTTCAGGGTTGTTCACCGCTTCGAGCAGTTCGGTCTTGCCGGCCGGATAATTGTCGATCACCACCTTCAGCGGCCTGAGCACCGCCATCACGCGCGGCGCCCGGCGGTTGAGGTCTTCGCGCAGGGCGTTTTCCAACTGCGAGATCTCGATCGTGCTGTTGAACTTCGCCACGCCGATCCGCTCGCAGAAGAGGCGAATCGACTCGGGCGTGTACCCGCGCCGCCGCAGGCCGGCCAGCGTCGGCATCCGCGGATCGTCCCAGCCGCTGACGTGCTTGCCCGTGACCAACTCCAGCAGCCGCCGCTTGCTCATCACGGTGTACGTGAGGTTCAGCCGGGCGAACTCAATCTGCTGCGGGTGGTAAATGCCCAGGCTTTCGATGAACCAATCGTACAGCGGCCGGTGGTTCTCGAACTCCAGCGTGCAGATGGAATGCGTGATCCGCTCAATCGAGTCGCACTGGCCGTGCGTGAAATCGTACATCGGGTAGATGCACCAGGCGTCGCCGGTGCGATGGTGCGTGGCCCGCAGGATGCGGTACATCACTGAGTCGCGCATGTTGACGTTCGGCGAGGCCATGTCGACCTTGGCTCGCAGTGTACGCGCGCCGTCTGGAAATTCGCCCGCCCTCATGCGAGCGAACAGATCGAGATTCTCGGCCACGCTGCGATTGCGAAACGGGCTTTCTCGCCCCGGCTGCGTGAGCGTGCCGCGATATTCGCGGACCTGGTCGGGCGTGAGATCGCACACGTACGCCTTGCCCGCCTGGATCAGTTGCACGGCCCAATCGTACAACTGCTCAAAATAATCGGAGGCAAAGTACAGCCGATCGTCCCAGCCAAATCCCAGCCAGCGGATGTCGGCCAGAATCGACTGGACGTATTCCTCCTCCTCCTTGCTGGGATTCGTATCGTCGAACCGCATGTTGCACAGGCCGCCATACTTCAGCGCCAGCCCGAAGTTCAGGCAGATGCTTTTGGCATGGCCAATGTGCAGATAGCCGTTCGGCTCGGGCGGGAAGCGCGTGTGGACGCGGCCTCCCCATTTGCCGGTGCGGAGATCGTCTTCGACGATTTCCTGGATGAAGTTGAGGCGGGGGGGAGGTGAATCATTTTCCGACTTATCGGGCTGTGATTCTGGGGGAGGACCGTTTGGCGAAGTCATATATGCAACTCGCTTTATGCGACGATTTACCGGTGAATTTTTATGTATAGATGCCGCTGCAACTATTGATTGCGACAATCTTAACGTCACGGCTAGAACTCGTCGAGGACAAGTGCCGCTGAGGCAGGCTCGCGTGAACAGCAGAATCGAACAGAACCGGCCGGTCGACAAAAGTAGAAGTACGGGCGATTGCTCGGAAAGAGCGACCGCCACTACTCCGGGATGTCATCCGCCACCGCGAACAACGCGTCCACATCCACCGTGAGCCCGGCCAGTAAAAGAGAAGTGGCCTGTTGCCCGGATGAGAACTTGCCGTGGATCGCATATTGCCCGTTGTTGTCCAGGCGATAGACAGTGACTAACCGGTGCGCGAAGTCCACGATCCAATACTCCGCCACTTTCGCTGCCGCATAGTCCAGCAGCTTTTGCTCATAATCGCGCTGACGATCTTTGGGGTCGTCACTGACGACTTCCATCACGAGGTCCGCACCATCCCACACGCGATTATGACGGGCGTGGAAATGATCCCGGTGGAGAAAAATGACATCCGGCAAGCGAATCTTTTCGGCGCGCGTCCGCAACCGGATTCCATTGTTATACACCTTACCCAGGCTCTGTCGTTCGACGAAACGAAGCAGGGCCAAAAACAGATACTGCACGATCGCTTCATGGATTTCCGTCGGCATTGGCAAGAACTCCAACCGACCATCAGTGAATTCGATGCGCCGATTCGCATGGTCCGTCAAATCGAGATACTCGGCCTCGCTCCATTGCCCTTGCGCTGGATAAAGCGTGGCCACTTCCCAGGCATAATCGGGTTCGTGCGGAGGTGTGAGAGGCGAGTGGGACATGGTTACCCTGAGACAAGGTCGGCCGCTGAATCCGTGGCGAGTTCGAGCCGGAGCCTTAAGAAATTCTATACTCACGCAGCCGCTTCATCAAGCCAGAAAGTATGCCTGACACGCGAAGCGTACTAAGAGGTTGCTCAAGAATAACTTCGGCATCTCGGGCACAAAAACGGTAATTCAATGCACATGATCGATGATTCATTGCAACACGTCAGGAGTGATATGCGGTGACGCATCGGAGAGCCAACCGCAACGCGGTTATATAACCCAGCCCAGGGTAAGCCGCATGCGAGTGAAACGAGCGTCGGCGCCACCCTGGGTTGGATCGTCCAACGTGAACCTTCCCCCGCCGCGGCCCGGCGGCTCCGCCGCCGGCCCGCGGCGGGGGAACATTTTTTCCATCTGAATACCCAGGGCGGCGCTCATTGCGGCCGGGGCCGCAAATCGCTTGCCCTGGGCTGTGGTATATAACCGCGTTGCGGTTGTGATGTGGAATGAAAATTACACCGATGCTACCTCTTCATCAAAACGACTTCGTCTGAACGGGATGACGACGTTGTTCTTGAGTCGCTCCTAAGACGCGGCCAACTTGGCCACCGCCCGATCAATCCTCGCCAGCGACGACTCGCGCCCCAGGATCGCCAGCGTGTCGAACAGCCCGAAGCCGACTCCTTTGCCGGTCAGCGCCACGCGCAGGGCGTGAATGATTTGGGCCACCTTAATCCCTTCGGCGGCGACGAACTCATTGAGCGCCGCTTCCAGCGTGGGGACGTCGAACGGCTCGACCGTCGCCAGTCGGTCGCGAAACTTCCGCAACAAGGCGACCGACTCCGGCGCATCTCGCAGCCGTTTTTGAAACGCCGCTTCGTCGTACTCCAGCGCGTCGTCAGCAACGAAGAACTCGCGGCACTCCAGGATGTCGCCCGCTACTTTGATCCGGTCGCCGGCCGCCGTCAGCACGGCCGACAACCGTGGGCCGGTGTCGCACGGCGGCGGCGAACTGATCAGGCCGGCCCGCTGCAAATAGGGCAACACCAGCGCCACCTTCTGCTTCAGCGGCAGGGCGTTCATGTACCGCTCTTGAAACGACACCAACTTCTGCGGGTCGAAACTGGCCGGTGCTTTGTTCACTCGTTCCAGGCTAAAGTTCGCGATCATCGCGTCGCGCGAAAAAATCTCTGTCTTATCGTCGAGCGACCAACCCAACAGCAGCAGGTAATTAATGATCGCGTCGGGCAGGTAGCCCACCTGCTCGTAGAAATCGACAATCACTGGATTGAACGTCTCCGCCGAAGTGGTCAGGCCGATTGCCTGCGCGATCTTCAGTCCCTGGTCGTTCACTTTCTTGAAGTCGACGTTCTTGAGATACTTGTCGAGCTTCCGCTTGCTCATTTTTGTCTTGCTCCCGGGCTCAGCAACGTACGGCAGGTGCGCGTACTGCGGCAACGGGTAACCGAGCGCCTGGGCGATGAACACCTGCCGCGGCGTGTTGGAGAGATGCTCTTCCGCCCGAATGACGTGCGAGATCTGAAAGTCAAAATCGTCCACGACCGACGCCAGGTGATACAGACAGGTGCCGTCGGCTCGCTGGATGACGTGATCCTGCTCGTTGGCCCAGGGGAACTCGACGCGGCCGCGCACCAGGTCGTCGATCACCAGCGTGCCGTCGCGCGGCGTTTTGATCCGCACCACACCTTGGCGACCTTCGCTCTCGAACGCTGCGGCCTGGGCATCGGTTTCCGCCATGAACCGGCGGCTGTAAACGAATGTGCGTTCTTCTTTCTTAGCGGCTTCTCGCTCGGCTTGCACCTCTTCGGTCTTGGCGAAGTCGCGGTACGCCGCGCCGCTCTCTAGCAGTCGATCCACCGCTGTTTGATACCGGGCCGATCGCTGCGACTGATAATACGGTGCGTGTGGGCCGCCGACTTCCGGGCCTTCGTCCCAATCGATCCCCAGCCAGCGGAAGCCGTCAAGAATCGGTTTCAACGCCGCTTCAACATTTCGCTGCTGATCCGTGTCGTCGATCCGCAGCAGGAACTGCCCACCATGCTTGCGGGCAAACAGCCAATTGAACAGCGCCGTGCGGACGCCGCCGATGTGCAGATATCCGGTCGGGCTGGGAGCAAAACGAGTGCGAACCATGGCAACAGGGAGGTCAGGGCAGGGGGGCAATAGCGGCGGCCAGATGCCCCCGCGATGCCGCAATCCTACCGAGACCGGGCCGGACGTAACAGACCGGCAGCGACTGATGACTGACTGAATCGCACAGAGAGTAGCCCCGTTAGTTGCCGCTTGACTGGCAAAATCAGAATTCGCCGGTCGCCAGCAACTCAGCCCGCATCTCGACTCGCTCCACGTCATTCATCTTGAGCAATATCACCGTGGCAATTCCCACGGGGGTGCGGCCCACCATAAGCGGCCCGTGGAACTCAAAATGGTCCGCCCAGACATCCGTGCGCGGATTAAACAGGCGCACCAATTCCCGCGAGTCGGGGTGAACGGTGGCGAGATTTGGCCCCTTATATCGATTGCAGTAGGGACAAGCCAGCGCCAAGTTGTGGATGGAGTCGTCGTTGACGTGCTGTTGTGCGAGAATGTGCTCAACGTGAAACGTCAAATACTGGGCAGCCGCCTGAGGAAGCCGACAATATTCGCAACGATTTCCCGCTCGACCACGCACGAATTGGCGGATGGCAACATCCATGCCCGATCAAGTGCGCAACAGGCGGCGCGCCCGTGCTTGCATGATGGTCACGAAATGAAAGCCTGCCAGATAGCGGTCGTATTCCTCTCGCTCTTCCGCGGTGAGCGTCCCCTGATTGGCCTTATCAGCCAATTCATCCACGCGAGCCTGCAAGGCGTCGCTGGCCTTGATCGCAGCAATTTTGCGCGCTGCCTCCACCGTAAGGCATTCTGCGAACGGTTCAATTAACTGGTCGAGATACGTGGATACCATGTGCAAAGTATACCACGACGAACATTGGGTTGCCAGTTGAACGCCCGAAACACATCTCAGCATGTAACGGAGTGAATACTTACCGACAGTCCATCCGCAAAGCTCCTGTCGCCCTTGCCCGGTCAAAAAACAGCGAAGTTGACCGCGACTACCCGAACGGCGCGTCAGTTGAATTCGCTCTCGCGCTGCTGCGACTTGAGCTTGCGGAGCCGCTTGCGCTCCGTCTTGGAGAGCTTCCGCCCTTGGGGGGACAGTTCGTCGTCGTCCGCATCGGCGTCGTAGGAGTTCGCCGGCGGCGCTGACTTGCCGCGGTTGCGGCGATCGTTGTCCGACTTCGACTGGTACCATTGATCCTCGTCTTCGGCTTCTTCGTAGCGGCGACGGGGAGAATCCGAATCGTCGTCGTCATCGTTGCCGCGGCTCGCCGGGGCAGGGGGAGTCGCGTGGGCCGGGTCGATCTTCGTCGACGTGCCGGACGAGTTGCCGTTGGCGGAGCTTGACGTGCTCGATGAACTCTTCGATGATCCCGAAGCATTGCTCGCAGCCGTGGCAGCCGCGCTCGATTTGCTAACCGGCAGCAAGCCCTCGACATCCAGCAGCACATGCCGGGCGAACAGGACCACGCTCAACAGCAGGAACAAGTCCGCCCCCATCCGGCAACCAGCGGAGAGCATGACGACGTGCAGGGCCGAAAGCTTGAGCGCCGGCAACGCGGGCAGCACCACCGCTGCCATATAACTCGCCACGCTCACCAGCAGCGCCAACAGCGCCAGCCGGCTGCCGCGAATCTCCAGCAGCAGTCGCACACCCACGTATCCCAACAGCAGACTCACGGGAGCGAGCCAGAACGCCAGCGTGCCACCCGGCGGGTGCCAGCCGGTGCGGGCCGCCAGCCAATCGGCCAGCGTCAGATGCAGCGGAGCGACCGAGCAAAGGCTCATCCCCAGCACCGCCGCGCCAAACCACAGCCAGACCCGATATCGCCCGTGGTAGTCGCTCTGCTTGTGACGTCGCAGCGTATAGAGCAGCACCGACAGGGCGGCCGAGGCCAACAGCAACACCGACGAGAACCACGCCGCCACGCTTCCGGCGTGGGCAATGTCCAGCGGCGCTGCAACCGCCGCACCGTTGCCGGCGACGCTGGCATACAGCACTTCCAGCCCTGCTATCATCGCTGCTGACAGACCCCAGCCGAGGGCCACCACGCGCATCCGCCGCGGCACGAGGTCGGTGACGCGGGGTTGTTGATCGCGCCGCGCCGCGTCGGCGTAGGCGTGACCATCTCCGGCGCGCATCGAGCGCGCACCGGACGGCGTGCGACCTGGAGCGCCGGCGACCACTTCTTCGGTCAGCACGCGGCGCCGTCGGTCATCGGTATGACCTGTTCGACGGAACATTTTGCCTGGGCGGAAAAGTTGAGGTGGGGTGGGCGGAGCGTTCCCACGACTCGGGCCAGAATCCACGCTTCCGATGCGTGGGGCCAGTGAGTCACCAGGAGGCAGCCGCTTCCGTGCGGGGCCAATCGAACCGACTGCATACGCCCCCAAAGTGGGGTCGGTTCCGGGATGCGTCCCAGGTGCAGCCGCTCGATGGGCAGTTTACCGATTCGGCATTTCGCGCCCCCAAACTCCAGGGCCTTCGGCAACGTGTGAAGAGTGTGAAATAAGGGTGTGAAAACGGGGTGTGAAAGAGGGGCGTGAAGGGTCTGAAGGGGGCAGAGGCGGAGCATTCCGTAGAATCGCGCCAGGCGGCAAGGCCATGCCGATTGGCTTCTTGCCGCGGTTGCCAGCAGGCGGCAAAGTCCCCCCGCCTCAACGGAGGCGACGTAGGTTTGAGCATGGGTGGGAGCAGGCGCTAAGGTGCGCCATGCGGGACTGCGACAAATTCCCCCGCTATCCTGCCGCTGCCCCACGGCCCGCCAACCTGGCCTAACGAGAAGTTTCCGAATATGTCTGGCGAACCGACCGCTTCCACCGAGCTACCCGTGGCCGATCCGCAGCCCGACCAAGATCTGGCGGACCTGATTGCCCAATTGGATCAGGCCGTGGCGCTCGACGCTTCGGCCGAGCACGCAGTTCACGACAACCGGCTGGTGCAGGTCCGGCTGGGCATTGCCACCGGTCTGTTCACCGCCTTGCGCTGCAAGCATGCTCCGACCGCCGCCCATTCGCTGCGAGTGGCGCTCGGCTGCTCGCGGTGGGCCCTGGCGTTGGGTCTTTCGCAAGAGCAACTCGACGAACTGGAAGTGGCCGCGCTGCTGCATGACATTGGCAAGGTGGGGGTTCCCGACAACGTGATGCTCAAGCCCGGCACCCTCTCCGGGGCCGAGGCCGCCACGATGGATCGTCAGCGGCGAATGGGCATCGAGATTCTACGCGGCTGCTGTGCCTCGCAAGCGGTGTTGGATATTGTCTACCATTCGCCCGCCTGGTTCGACGGACGGCGCACCAACTTCCGCCTCAGTGGCGAAGGACTGCCGCTGGGGGCTCGGATGCTGGCCATCGTCGACGCCTTCGACTCGATGACCAGCAACCATGTGTATCGCCGGGCGCTGCCGCGCGAGCGGGCCCTGGCCGAACTCTATCAGTTTTCCGGCAGCCAGTTCGACCCGCTGCTGGTGAAGCATTTTGCCTGGCTGCACGAAGGGGATCAGGCGGCGCTGGCGCAAAGCGTGGCCCGGCGGTGGCTGGCCGATCTCGATACGCCGGGGCTGAGTTCCGCCAAGACCGACGCTCTGTGGCAGCGCTCCGCCGTGGCCGCCGAGCCGGAGGATTTTTCGTCCGAATCGCTGTTCCAGAAAAAATTGCTGGAGAACATGCGCGACGGGGTGGTGTTCGTCGACAGCAACCGCCAGATTCAGCTTTGGAACCGGGGAATCGAGCGGCTCACCGGGCTGACCGCGTCGAGCGTCGTTCAGCAGACCTGGTCGCCCGGGCTGATCTCCATGTCGGACGAAAACGGGAAGCTGATTGCCGACGAAGACTGCCCAGTGCAATTCGTGCTGCAAAGCGGCGTGCAGTCGATCCGGCGGTTGATGATCGCCAACAGGCAGAATCGCCAGGTGTCGTGCGACGTGCATATCGTGCCGGTCATTGGCTCGGACGGGGCCACGTACGGCGCCAACCTGCTGGTGCATGACGCCTCGCCGGAAATCTCGCTGGAAGAACAGTGCCAAAGTCTACACGAAAAGGCTACCCGCGATCCGATGACCCAGGTGGCCAACCGAGCCGAGTTCGATCGGGCCCACCGACTGTTCGTCGAAACGCACCTCGAGCGTGGGTTGCCGTGCAGCATCGTGATGTGCGACATCGACTTCTTCAAACAGGTGAACGACACCTACGGACACCTGGCAGGCGACGAGGCGATCAAGACCTTCGCCCAATTGCTCAAGCAGATGTGCCGCCCGGGAGACCTGGTGGCTCGCTATGGCGGCGAAGAGTTCGTGGTGCTGTGCGCCGACTGCGATACGTCGACCGCGTCGAACCGGGCCGAACAGATTCGCCGCACGCTCTGCTCGCTCCGCCTGGCGGTGCTGGGAGGCAATACATTGGCGGCCAGCTTCGGCGTTACGGAGCTGCAACCGGGCGACACCGACGAGACAATGCTGCGGCGGGCCGACCGGGCGCTGCTGCTGGCCAAAGAGGGAGGCCGTAACACGGTCGTTCAGCTCGGCAGCGGCACGTATGACTCGCCCGAAATGCCGATGAAGCAAGGTTGGTGGTTCTGGTGGCGCAAGACGGCCCGGCCGGAGCAACTGCTCGATCGGCTGCTGGTGACGCCGGTGCCGCTGAAGGTGGCGGTGGAAAAGCTGCGCGGCTTTGTGGCCGACCACCACGCGACGATCGACGGCGTGGACAAGAACCGCGTGATGTTGCGAGTTGAGGCCGACGGGTTCAGCTTGCTGCGCCGCTCCTCGGATCGGCCGGTGGCGTTCCTAGTGGACCTCTCATTCAGCGAAGAAATGGCCCGGGTCGATCACGGCAGCGGTGCCCGCAACGCGAACCAACTGCGCACGAAGGTTCACGTCACGGTCCGGCCCAAGCGGCATCGCGACCGGCGGCGCGGCGAAGCGATCAAGCGAGCCCGGATGTTGCTCAGCAGCCTGCAAAGCTACCTGATGGCCCACGACGCCGATCAGATGGTCGAGGACGAAGTCACCACGCGGTCGACGAGCATCGTGGGGAACTGGTTGAAATAACCAGTCGGCCAATCCTATAAAACGTCACTAGCCCGAAGCGCAAGCGAGGGACGGAAAGCCGCGCCCCCTCGCTTGCGCTTCGGGCTAGTGATCTGCTCTGTTGCTTACGCTCTTGGCAATTTAGAACAGCGCCTTCAGCGCCTTAATTGCCGCCTCGTAGTTCGGCTCGGTGGCGACTTCTTTCACTTGCTCGGCGTAGACGACCTTGCCGTCCTTGTCCAACACGAACACGCCGCGGGCGAGGATTTTCAATTCCTCGATGAGCATACCCCACTTCTGGCCGAAGTTGCGATCTTGATAGTCGCTGAACGCCCGCATGTTCTTGATGCTCTCGGCGCCGCAGAAGCGATTCATGGCGAACGGCAGGTCGAGGCTGACCGTTAGCGCGTTAATCTTTCCATCCAGGGCG
>JAIOQB010000195.1 GCA_021413585.1 Planctomycetia bacterium | reverse complement strand
CGCCCCAACGAGCACACCCTGGCCGAGCATGCGGAGTGGATCGACCTGATGCTCAAAACGGCCGCGGACGCGTTGGAAGTGCCGCGGCAAAATGTCTACTTCAAGCATCGCGACCGCCAGCGCGGCAACCAGCAGTACGAGCGGCAGGACGAATCGGGCCAGACGGTGATCGTGCAGGAGGGAGGGCTTAAGTTTCAGGTCAACCTGTCGGACTATGTCGACACGGGCCTGTTTCTCGATCATCGCATCACGCGCGGCATGGTGCGCGAAGCGGCCGCCGGCAAGCGGTTCTTGAACCTCTTCTGCTACACCGGCGCGTTCACGGTCTACGCCGCCGCCGGCGGGGCCGCCTCGACCACCAGCGTCGATCTGTCCAACACGTATCTCGATTGGGCCGCCGCCAATCTGCGGCTCAATGGCCTAGCGCGAGCGGAGAATCGGTTGGTCCGGGCAGACGTGCTGGAGTTCCTCCGCACGCAGCCCATCGAGCCGACGTTCGACCTGGCCGTGGCCGACGTGCCGACGTACTCGAACAGCAAAATGACCGAAGAAGATTTTGACGTCCAGCAGCACTATGTGGAAATGTTGAGCCTGCTGCTAGGGCTGATGTCCCCTGGCGGCGTCGTGTACTTCTCGACCAACTTTCGCCGCTTCCATTTCGACGAAACCCAAGTCCCCGCCGCCGCCGTCCGCGAGATCAGCCGCCAAACCGTCCCCGCCGATTTCCGCAACAAACGAATCCACCGCTGCTGGCGACTGATCAAGTAGGTTCCGCCTGCCGGGCGGTCCCTTGTGAGAGGAATGGCGCTTGCCACTGGTAAATCAATCAACCCTCCAGCTTGCAAAAATGCAGCCGCGCAGCGTAGGATAGTTCGTATGAGCCAGGCAGAACTCAACCCGGTGCTGAAGCAGGCGATTGAAAGCGGCATGCCCGTCAAGTTGGTGGATCCGGATACCCAGCAGGTGTATTACGTGATCTCCGCTGAGCAATACCAGCAAGTTCACGCCACTCTGTCTGGCCACTTCAATCCTCGCGAGGCGTATCCGCTGATCGATAAGGCGATGGCGGAGGACGATGCCCAAGACCCGCTGCTTGAATCCTATCAATGAGACGCGGGGACGTGGTCATTCTGGAATTTCCGTTCGTCCAGGGAGGACGTGGGAAGAATCGTCCTGCGCTGGTCGTTCAGAATGATCGCGATAACGGTCGATTGACCAATACGATAGTTGCAATGATATCTGGCAACCTTCGGCACGCTGCCGAAGTCACGCAGCTGCTCGTAGAGCCACGAACTACTTCTGGTAAGGCGTCGGGACTCCACGGGCCGTCGGTGGTGAAGTGCGGCAATCTTTTCACCGTGGCACAGCAAGATGTCATGAGAGTCATTGGCCATCTGCCGGATGATTTGATGATAAAAGTCGACGAGTGCCTGCTGGCCGCATTGGCGCTCAGGTCAACCGGGCCGGCAGGATAGAAGCTTTGGTTCACGCGACTGACAATGCATCATAGAGATACTCCGAAAGGATATTGCTTTGAAATACCTCCTCACCCTCTTGCTCACCCTCTCCATCGGCTTGGCCCACGCCCGCGGTGCGGAGCCAGCCCACGGATCCCACGCCGATGCCACCACCGCCCGCCTCCAATGGTGGCGAGACGCACGCTTCGGCATGTTCATCCACTGGGACATGTCGAGCGTCGCGGGCACGGAAATCAGTTGGTCGCGCAAAGGGCCCAAACCGCTCGACGGACCGTGGGGAAGCCCGGCGGGGACCGGCGGCGATCCGGTGTACGACGCGCTTTACAAGCGATTCAACCCCACGAAGTTCGACGCGAAGCAATGGGTGAAGACCGCCCAGGACGCGGGGATGCAGTACATCGTGTTTACGGCGAAGCATCACGGCGGCTTCTGCATGTGGGACACGAAGCTCACCGACTACTCGATCATGCACACGCCTTTCAAGCGGGACGTGGTCAAAGAACTCTCTGACGCGTGCCATGCGGCCGGAATGCGTTTTGGCCTGTACTATTCGCCGCGCGACTGGCATCACCCTGACTATGGCGTCGGCGACAATGCGAAGTACCACGCCTATCTCAAAGGCCAGCTTACCGAGCTGCTGACGAACTACGGCAACATCGACGTCGTGTGGTTCGACAGCTTTGGCACCGGCGACTCGATCAAGTATTGGCACGCCGACGAGATCCTGGCCCTGGTCCGGAAGCTGCAGCCGCGGACGATCGTCAACGACCGGTGCAGCTTTTTCAGCGAGCGGGTGCCGTCGCTCATCGCCGATTTTGACACGCCCGAGGGGACCGTGGGGAAGTATCAGTTCAGACGCCCGTGGGAGTCGTGCTATTGCCTGGTCGACGCCGCCGGCGGCGGCTGGTCGTATCGCCCCGATGGGAAAGTCCGTTCGCTGGACCATTGCATTGAAGTCCTCGCCCGCTGCGCCACCGGCGATGGCAATCTGCTGCTAGGCATTGGCCCGAACGGCCAAGGCGAAATCCCGGCCGAGCAGGCCGAGCGGCTCGCGCAGATCGGCCAGTGGACGCGGAAATACGGGCGGTCGATCTACGGCACCCAAGGTGGCCCGTTCCGCAACGGCCTGTGGGGCGGGGCGACGTTTGCGGGTAACAAGCTGTACCTCCATGTGCTGGACGCTGCACCGGACGTAATTCGGCTGCCGCCTCTGGGCGCAAAGTTAGTTGACGCGAATAATCTTGGAGGTGGCGCAGTGGGCGTTGTCGAGAACGCCGGCCGCTTGATGGTCACAATTCCTGATGCCGGTGATGCCGGTCGGGCGCATCCGGATACGATTATCGAAATTTCCTTCGATCGGCCCCTTGTTCGCGTGGATGGCAGGGTAGAAACGTCCAGTTCCGCAGTACTCGGCATGAGAGAAGTGGCTGCACCCGACGCCACCGTCTCAACCAGCTCGCACATGAAAACCTATCGGCAGCATTTGAACACCCTGCTGACCGGCACCTGCGACGAGCCGTTCGCCTTCCACACGAACGAAGAAAAAACTCCGTGGGTCATCATCGACCTCAAACGCTCCCAGCAGATCGAGGCCATCCAAATCGAAAACCGCCTCGACCTGTGCCAGGACCGGGCCAAGACGCTCACCCTGTGGGTTTCGGACGACGGCGCGAATTGGAAGGAAGCGTGGAAGGCACCCGCGGTGGCGGATCGCTGGATCGCGGTGCCGGCGGTGGAGGGCGGGGACAAATCGGAAGGAGTCACCGCCCGCTATTTGAAGCTGGGGTTGCAAGAGACGAAGCCTACGGCGCTGCATCTGCGCAGTGTGCGCGTGTACGGAAAGTGAGCGGCACGGCGCGAGCCGCCGGTGCCAATGGGTAGCTTACATTGCTTTCAATGTGGACGACCTCGCGAAGTGTCATCGGTGGTCCCAGTTAGCGCCGTGTATTCTTCGTCCTTTTCTTTGTTCTGTTTGCCCGTTTCTCTAAAAGCCGCTGGGTGAGCCGCTGTGCCAAGACAATATCACAGTAATTTGCTCGGAACGCCTTATCTTCGTCAACGACCACGTATTCGAAAGTGCCTGCAGGAAAATCAGGCTTCCCGTACGTCGGAGCATAGATATCCAAGGCCACCAGGCGACGTGCGACTCTTGGATTGAGCAGTGCTTCGGCCGCTGCGTGGTAAATCAAATGCGCGTTTTCACGCGCGCGACCCGGAGAACTCGCCGCAGCATAGACGCGGCTTGCATATTCGCGTGCTTGGTTAAAGGCCTTTTCATTCGCCAAGAGCGCGTAATGCTTCCAGTCCGCTATAGAATAACGATACTCACTGTTGGCCTCATGGTCTGTGTTCAAGCGAAAAGACAGCGCCACCATTTCGTGCCACGGGAGAATGCAATACGATATTCCGTCAATTGACGCATTAGCGGCGACCTTCTTTGATGTTCGCTTGGGTGTCGTTAAGTCGCGGATCTTATCTAGGGCATCATCTCATTGCTTCTCTGACTGCCTGCTCGCCATCGCCAACAACTCCATCGTGTGATACACCGGCAGCGGCCGGCCGGCGCTTGCCAAATGCGCGGCGATTTGGGTCATGCAGCCGATGTTGCCGGTGGCTACCGCGGCGGCGCCGGTGTTGAGGATGGCGGCGGCTTTTCTTTGGCCCAGGTCGGCGGCGATGGTCGGCTGCTCCAGGTTGTACGTGCCGGCCGAGCCGCAGCAGAGTTCGCCGTCGGGGATTTCTACCAGCCGCAGGTTGTCGATGCCTGCGAGCAGTTGCCGCGGCTCGCTGGTCACGCGTTGGGCGTGGCTTAGGTGACATGCGTCGTGATAGGCGACGGTGAGCGGCTGGGCGAACGAACCGCAGTCGCGCACGCCAAGCCGATGCAAAAACACGCTCACGTCGAACACGCGCTCGGCGAATTGTCTCGCGGCTGCCTCTTCCGGTTCTCCTTCCAGCCACAGCGGGTATTCATGCATGCCCGAGCCGCAGCCGGCGGCGTTTGTCACGATCGCGTCCACATCGGCGGGAAACGCCGTTAGGTTGTGCTTGGCCTGCGCCACCGCCTGTCGCAATGCACCGGTGTGGGCCGCCAACGCGCCGCAACATTGCTGCGCCGGCGGGACTACGACTTCCACACCGTGGTGGGTTAGCACCTCGACTGTCGCCCGATTGATTTGCGGCGCGAGCACCTGTTGGGCACAGCCAGCTAACAACGCCACGCGTGCCCGGCGGGCCCCCACGGCCGGCGTCACTTCCGGCAGCGGATCGGCCGGCGGAATCTTCGCGGGCATCAGGTCGAGCATGTTTTGAATGCGGCGCGGCAGCAGCCGTCGCAGCGGTTTTGCCAGCGCGGCCATTCGCGTCGCCAGCCGAAACCTGCCGGGGTAGGGGAGCGTCTCCAGCACGAGCCGCCGCAGCAGCCGATCGGCCAGCGTGCGATGCCGCCGCGACTCGGCATGGGCACGAAACGGCGTGAGCAGCTCGCCATATTCCACGCCGGAGGGGCACGCGGTGACGCAACCCAGGCAGCCGAGGCAGCGGTCCACGTACGGCAGCACCGACTCCAGCGGCAGCTCCCCCTCCAGCGCCTGCTTCATCAAGATGATCCGCCCCCGCGGCGAATCCATCTCCTCGCCGAGCGACACATACGTCGGGCAGGCGGGGAGGCAAAACCCGCAATGGACGCAC
>JAIOQB010000194.1 GCA_021413585.1 Planctomycetia bacterium | reverse complement strand
GCTGTGCGTCATGATCAGGCCGCCGATCAGCCGCGTCGACACGCCCCACGAAGTCGTCCAGGCGAACTGCTCGTGCCCGCTGACGTCCTGGAACTTGATCCCCTGGGCTTTGGAGAAGTTCTGACCCAGGAAGTGCGACGTGCCGGCCTGCAGCGCCTTGTTATCCTGCATCAGCGCTTCGATGCTGTACGTGCTGACCGCGCCAGGGAACCGCTCGGCGGCGGTCTTTTCACCTTTGATGACCGGCATGGCCATGTAGTTCTCGGCGAAGTCGGCGTAGAGATCGAGGATCAGCCGCGTCTCTTCCATCGCTTCCGCTTCGGTAGCGTGGGCCGTGTGTCCCTCCTGCCACAGGAACTCGGTGGTCCGCAGGAACATTCGCGTCCGCAATTCCCAGCGCACGACGTTGGCCCATTGGTTGATCAGGATCGGCAGATCGCGATACGACTGCACCCAGCGGGCGTACATCTCGCCGATGATCGTTTCGCTGGTGGGGCGGACGATCAGCGGCTCGTCCAGCGGCGACGCGGGGCGCAGGCCCCCTTTGCCGTCGGGCTCCAGTCGGTGATGCGTCACCACGGCGCATTCCTTGGCAAAACCCTCGACGTGGGCCGCTTCCTTTTCCAGGTAGCTGATCGGTATGAACAGCGGGAAGTACGCGTTCTGGTGGCCCGTGGCCTTGAACTTCGCGTCGAGCACGCGCTGAATGTTCTCCCACAGGGCATACCCCCACGGCTTGATGACCATGCAACCGCGAACCGGCGAGATCTCCGCCAGATCGGCCGCCCGGATCACCTGCTGATACCATTCGGGATAGTCTTCGACCCGCGTGGGGCTGATTGCATTTTGCGGCGGCTTGGCCATTTCTCTCTCCGTGTGGCGAATTTTTTTTACCACAGAGGCACAGAGGAAGAAATCCCAATGTCTAAATCCTAATGTCCAATGAAGGAGCTGCGCACGTCTTTATTGGACAGTAGGATTTAGACATTAGACATTAGTTTCTCTGTTTCTCTGTGTCTCTGTGGTTCAATAAACTTCCGTTCAGCCCGACTTCACCCGCCCCGGCTTGTCGGCAAGATAATGGTGGCAGAGCGCGATGGCAAGCGCGTCGGCGATGTCGGCCGGCTCGGGCACTTGGGCCAGCGACAGCTCGCGGCGGATGGCCAACTGCATTTGCGTCTTCGGCGCTCGGCCGTTGCCGGTCAGGATTTTCTTGACTTGCGTGGAGCTGTAGCTGGTCACCGCGATCCCCGCCTCGGCGCCGGCCAGGCAGATCACGCCGCGGGCGTGCCCCATGAGGATCGACGTGCGCGGCCGATCGTAGTGGCTGTACAGCTCTTCCAGGGCCATCGCGGCCGGATGATGGGCGGCGATCACTTCCGCCACGCCGTCGTGAATTTCCTGCACCCGCTGGGCCAGCGACTTGCTCCGCGTGCTGCGGACCACGCCCGCCTCGACCACGCGAATCCGGCCGCTGGTGATTTCCAGCACACCGTAGCCGGTGACGTTCAAGCCCGGATCGACCCCCAGGATGCGGCGGGGCTCGGCGGTGGAGGTGGGACGAAGGGAGTTCATTTATGAATGACCAATGACCAAGGAACGATCCGCGCGAGATTTTTTGGTCATGGGGATTTGGTCATTGGGATTTCCTTATATCGTCCACTCGGTCTCGCCCGCCCGGTCGGCCAGCGTGATGCCGGCGGTGGTCAGCCCGGCGCGGATCTGGTCGGCTGTGGCAAAATCCTTCGCCGCGCGGGCGGCGGCACGCAGCTCGACCACCAGCTTCATCAATTCCGCCAACGGTCCGCCGGCGGGGGCGGCGCTGGCGTCCCATTCGGTCTCGCCGGCCCGATCGGTTAATGCCACTCCGGCGGTGCCGAGCGCCGCGCGAATCTTGTCGGCTGTGGCAAAATCCTTCTTAGCGCGGGCGGCGGCACGCAGTTCCAGAATCAACTGCATCACGCCGGCCACATGCTTGTCGTCGGCACCCGCCGCGCGTACGACCGGCTGGAGAAACAACCCCAGCGTGGCGGACAATTCGCGCAGCGTGCAGGCGGCTTGCAGCAGCGTGGCGTGGCGGGCCGGGTCGCTCGCTTGCCCGTCTTCCAGCTTCTCATCGTCGATCAACTTGTTGATCGCGCGGGCCAGCTCGAACAATTCGCCGATCGCCCCGCCCGTGTTAAAGTCGTCGTCCATCGCCGCCAAAAACCGCTCGCGGGCTTCTTGAACCTGCTTGAGCGTCGGATGGTTGGCCTTTTCGAGGCAACCGCTGGTGCGATCGGCCGTCGGCAAATCGTAAAAGCTGCGGCCGGTGATCCGCTCGATCCGCTTGAACAGTCGGTAAAATGAATCCAGGCCGGTAGCCGCCTCGGCGATCGCTTCGTCACTGAATAGCACCGTGCTGCGGTAGTGCGTGCGGAGCAGGAAGAAGCGGATGCGTTCGCCACCCTGCTGGGCGAGTAATTCGGCTAAGCCGCCGGCGCCTTTGCTTCGACTCTCCTTGTCGTCGGCAGCATTCGGATCGTAGCCACCCGCCTCGGCCATGACGCCGTTCGGCTGTGTGGGCGCAGCGTCACGTTCGCTTCGTCCGCCAATCTTGCCAGCTTCCGCGGAACGCTTCAAAAGTCCATTGTGCATCCAATACTTCGCCATCGGCTTGCCATGGCAGCATTCGCTCTGAGCGATTTCGTTTTCGTGATGTGGAAAAATAAGGTCCAGCCCGCCGCCGTGAATGTCGAATGTCTCGCCCAGAATGCTCTTGCTCATGGCGGAGCACTCGATGTGCCAACCTGGCCGGCCTGCACCCCACGGACTGTCCCAACTCGGCTCCCCGGGCTTTGTCCGCTTCCAAAGGGCGAAATCGTGAGGCGAACGTTTGCGCGCCGCCGTATCGCCTCCTTCTCCCTGCAACGCGTCGAGCGTGCGGTTCGTCAACTTGCCGTAACCGGAGTCCTTCGCCACATCGAAATACACGTCGCCCGCAGATTCGTAAGCAAAGCCTCGTGCAATCAGCGCTTCCACAAACTTGATGATATCCCCCATGCATTCGGTGGCCTTGGGCATCCGGTCGATTTGATCGACTCCCATACCGGCCAGATTGCTCAGATAATCCTGAGTCATCTCTTCGGCCAGCGCGGCCATGCTGATGCCGCGCTCCCCACTCTTCCTAATCAGCTTGTCGTCGACGTCCGTGATGTTGACCACCCAGGTGACCTTGTAGCCGCTATAGGTCAGGTAGCGTTTGATCGTGTCGAAGATCACCGGACCGACCATGTGGCCCATGTGGGCTTTGTCGTAGACCGTCGGGCCGCACAGATATATCCCCACTTGGCCGGGCTTCACGGTGGCCAGCGGCTCTTTCGTTCGCGACAGCGTGTTGTAGACGCGGATCGAAGTGACCGGCGGCGCGGTGGGCTTGGCGGTCCGTTGGGGCGTGGTGGTGCTCATGGAGAGACTTTCGGGATAGATTTTGACGCAGGTTACTTTTCCAACAGAACAACACACATCGTTTCAATCGCCTCTTCACGGCCGACCGGCCCGACGGTCTCGCCCGTCTTGGCTTTCAGGCCGACCTGCTCTACTTCCAGCTCCAACAACCCGGCAATGCGGCGGCGGATCGCGTCCTTGTGCGGCGTGATCTTCGGCCGTTGGGCCATCACGATGCAATCCAGGTTGCCGATCCGCCAGCCGGCCGTTCGCACCCGCTTGGCCGCCTCGACAAGCATCTCGCCCGAGTTGCGGCCCCGGTTGGCCTCGTC
This sequence comes from Planctomycetia bacterium, assembly GCA_021413585.1. Classification (GTDB taxonomy): domain Bacteria; phylum Planctomycetota; class Planctomycetia; order Pirellulales; family UBA7805; genus JAIOPX01. The sequence continues at coordinate 177 of JAIOQB010000194.1, read as the reverse complement.
GGTGTCTGGAAACATTTCGCCAATATCCCCCAGGGAGGCGGCCCCCAGCAACCCATCGGTTATGGCGTGCAACAACGCATCGGCATCACTATGCCCCGCGAGACGCCGGTCGTGCGGGATGTCGATCCCCCCCAGGCGCAACGGTCCCCCCGGCACCAGCCGGTGCGTGTCGTGTCC
>JAIOQB010000193.1 GCA_021413585.1 Planctomycetia bacterium | reverse complement strand
GTTCCCCCGCAGGACGAACGTCATCCGCGACAGGTCCGGATTTTCGGTTTCGCCGACCGCCAGGCTATCGATGTTGTAGCCGCGCGTGGAGAGCATGCCCGAGACGTTGGCCAGCACGCCGGGGACGTTTTGCACCAAAGCTGAGAGGACGTGTCGCATCGTTCAGTGCCTGGCCGCAGTCAGCGGCGCGCTGGAGTGTGTTTGCGGGACGATTCAATGGGTTAAATCAAAGTCGCGAAAAATCGAATCCATTATGATATCCCCCGCTGTGGCACATGCCAAGCGGCCCGGGGAAGTGGCACGATTACAGAATATGGCACGGAATCAGGGAAAATGGTTCGGGGTTTCCGCGATGGTCGCCCGAAAGCGGCAATCAAATTCATTCGCCAATCCGAACATACGCCGTAGGCGTATCCGTCCCCAGCCCGGGGTCAACGGCGGCGCCGCCCACCCGGGGTTTCTCAATGTTCCCCCCTGATAGAATTACAGGCATGCTCGCCGACCTCCGCGAATTGATCGACGTGTTTCAAGAAGCCCGGTTGCTGTTGGCGTGGCCCGGCAACAATTTTGGCGATTCGGGTTGGGAGGGCACAGAGGAGGCTCTGGCCGCGATGGACGGGATCTTGTCTGAACTCAGCGACGGCACGATTCCGGACCGCATGCAGATGTGCATCCTGTTTGCGCCAACCGGTCCGATTCAGGAGACGGGCCTGAACAGCGGCTGGGCCGAGGAATACAGTCAGCTTGCGATGCGATTTGAAGACGCTCTCGACAGCCTCCCGCCGGCGGAGGTCTCCACGCCTCCAGCCACGGCCAATCCGCCGCAGCCACAATTTCAATTCACGCTCCGCGGAATGCTGTGGGCAACGGCCTGGACGGCGGTGAGCGTTGCGGCGTGGACCGCGCTGCTTAAACCGGCGTTCGTGACAGGATCAAACTCGGTGGCGTCCTATGCGGCCTTGACCCTGGTGGCTTTGCTCGCCCCGGGCGCCGCAATCACGGCGCTGCTGTGGCACTACCAAAAGCGGACGATCCTATTTTTGATCGGCCTGACCCGCAGCGCGATGACGGTGGGGGTGCTGCTGTGTGTCTCTCTGGTGGTGTTATTGATTGCGATGCTCTGCATTTACAGGATATTTTAGAAGCGAATGTTCAGACGTCCGTTCGGGGCCTGAGAGTCCATCACCCGCGAATCAGAGACTGCCCCCCGTGGAAAACCCTCGCCTTCAGTTCACGCTCCGCGGGTTGCTGGGGGCCGCGTTCTGGCTGGCTGTAAGTACAGGATCGTGGGCATGCTTTGCCAGGAACTTTCCGCCAACTAACGACTCGGCAACGTTGCTGGCGTCTTATTCTTTTCTCGGCGGCTGTGCATTTACCTTCGGTGCCATCGGGGCCATCTTGAGGCGGACTTTTGATGGAATTGTGGCGGGGCTTGTCTTGGGGATATTGGTAATTCCCGTTGCGTATCTCTTGTGGTCGCTGACCTCGATATAGCCGATCCGGCACCGCCCACACACAGGATTAGGTCACCCGCCAGGCCAGCACCACGCTGCTGGGACACGCCCCTTCCCCCCGCCCGTTGCTCCTCCCACGTCCCCCTGGTAGGCTCAAAAGTTTAGCCGGGCCCCAAAATGCAAGCAGGGCAGGGGCCGGCCATTCACCTTCGGCCCTTTCATCAACGGACCTCGCCGCCGTGATTCGCAATGGCAGACAGTCTGCTGATCGACAAGGGAACGGCCCACCGTCCCCATTAGCAGAGCCGGACACGGTCGAGGTGCACGAGCAAATCCGCATCCGCGGCGCTCGGGTTCACAACCTCCGCAGCATCGATCTCGATATTCCTCGCGACTCACTGGTGGTGATCACCGGCCCCAGCGGCTCGGGCAAGAGTTCGCTCGCCATCGATACGCTGTGTGCCGAAGGGCAGCGGCAGTACGTCGAAAGCCTGTCGATTTATGCCCGCCAGTTTCTGCATCAGATGGAGCGGCCAGAGGTCGACCACATCGAGGGTTTGCAGCCCACCATCGCCATCGACCAGCGCAGCGGCAGCCCCAACCCTCGCAGCACGGTGGCCACCGTCACCGAGGTGTACGACTACCTGCGGCTGCTCTACGCCCGGCTGGGAGTGCCCGCCTGCTATCGCTGCGGGGCGCCGATCCGCCAGCAGACGCCCGAGCAGATTCTTTCCGCGATGCTCGAATTGCCCGAAGGGACGAAGGCCCTGATCCTGGCGCCGCTGGTGCGGGGGCGCAAAGGGGCACATCAAGACGTGCTGGCCGACATCCGCAAAGCGGGTTACGTCCGCGCGCGAATCGACGGCGTAGTGTACGACATCGACCAGGCCCCGCCACTGGAGCCGCGCCGCACGCACGACATCGAAGCGGTGATCGACCGCGTGGTGATTCGCGCCGGCCTCAAAGCCCGGCTGGCCGAGTCGATCAACCTGGCGATCCGGACGGCGGAGGATACGCTGATCGTGTGCTATCAGGAGGCTGCAGACTTGAGGCTGGAGGCTGGAGGGAAGTCAGAAACCCCGGGTCGGAAGAGCAAGGCGGGCGATAAAGGTGCAGACAAGCCAGAGAAGAACGGCGTCTGGCACGATCTGGTGTTTAGCACGCGATATGCCTGCCCGGCTTGTCAGATCAGCTACGAGGAACTCGAGCCGCGGACGTTTAGCTTCAACAGCCCGTACGGCGCGTGCCCCGCCTGCGATGGGCTCGGCTCGCGCGTCGAGTTCGATCCCGATCTGATCATTCCCAATCGCGAGTTGTCCCTGGCCGACGGCGCGGTGGTGCCGTGGAAGGGGTGCTGCTCCGCGGCACGGGGCGCGGCAAGGGAGAGTTTCCCGGCGTGCTGAACCTGCTGGAAAAGGAGTTCGCCACGACGCTCCGCCCCGCCCGACTGACGCGCCTGGCCGGCTTCCGCGGCGAAGTGATCTGCCCCGAATGCCACGGCGCGCGGCTGAAGCCCGAGGCCCGCAGCGTGCGGATCGGCGGGCTGGCGATCCACGAACTCTCAGCTCTACCAGTCAGCCGGGCGATCGAGTTCATGGCCGGCTTGAAAGTGGCGCCGGCGGACGAGCCAATCGCCGAGCCGCTGCTGACCGAAATTCGCAACCGGTTGCAGTTTCTCGCCCGCGTGGGTGTCGAGTATCTGTCGCTCAGTCGCCCGGCCGATTCGCTCAGCGGTGGCGAGTTGCAGCGGGTGCGGCTGGCCACGGGCATTGGCTCCGGGCTGGTGGGCGTCTGCTACGTGTTGGACGAGCCGTCGATCGGACTACATCCGCGCGACAACGATCGCCTGATCGGCGCGTTGTGCGAATTGCGAGATCAAGGCAACAGCGTCCTGGTGGTCGAGCACGACGAGGCGATGATGCGTGCCTGCGATCACTTGATCGACATGGGCCCCGGCGCCGGTGAGCACGGCGGTCGGATCATGGCCGAGGGGACGCCCGACGACGTCAGCCACAATCCGGCTTCGATCACCGGCCGATACTTAAGCGGCGAGTTGACGATCCCGCTGCCCGCCGCCCGCCGCAAGGCGAGCAAAACCCGTTCGATCGTGCTCTCCGGCGCAACGACGAACAATCTGGCCGATATCGAAGTGCTGTTTCCGCTCGGCACGCTCACCTGCGTGACGGGTGTGAGCGGCTCCGGTAAAAGCTCCTTGGTCAACGAGACGCTCGCCCGGGCGCTGACCCGCCGGTTGCTGGGCGTGGGTGCCAAGCCCGGTCCGCACCGCAGCCTGCGCGGCGCCAGCCAGATCGACAAGCTGATCGAGATCGACCAATCGCCGATCGGCCGCAGCCCGCGCAGCAATCCGGCGACATACACCGGCGTGTTCGACGAAATCCGCAAGGTGTTCGCCGGCACGCGCGAGGCGCGGCAGCGCGGCTTCGGCGCCGGCCGGTTCAGCTTCAACGTCAAACGCGGCCGCTGCGAAGTCTGCCAGGGGCAAGGGCAGCAGCGGATCGACATGCACTTTCTGCCCGACCTGTATGTCACCTGCCCCGAATGCCAGGGGAAGCGGTTCAATCGCCAGACGCTGGAGATCCCGTACAAGGGACTGTCGATCGCCGACGTGCTCGACCTGCGGATCGACGAAGCACAAATCTTCTTCGAGAACTTCCCGGTGATTGCCCGACTGCTGAGTTCGCTGGTGAAAGTGGGCATGGGCTACGTCACGCTGGGTCAATCGTCGATCACGCTCAGCGGCGGCGAGGCGCAGCGGATCAAGCTGGCCACCGAATTGGCCCGCGTCGAGACGGGCAACACGCTCTACATCCTCGACGAGCCCACCACCGGCCTGCACTTCGACGACGTCCGCAAGCTGCTGGAAGTGCTGCAGCGGCTGGTCGACCGGGGCAACACGGTGCTGGTGATCGAGCACAACCTGGACGTGATCAAATCGGCCGACTGGCTGATTGATCTCGGCCCCGAAGGAGGCGAAGCCGGCGGCCACCTCGTCGCCGCCGGCACGCCGGAGGAAGTGGCGGAAGTTGAAGCAAGCCACACGGGGCGGTTTTTGCGGCCGTTGTTGGGGAAGTGATTCGGGGAACCGCTTCCCGAGCCGCGCGGTTACCGGCCTCGTTTGGGCTTTTTCAATGCCGCTGTCAGTGGCGAAGTCAGCTTCTCGTACAGCCCGAACAGAAACTCCACGCGCTCCCGATCGGTCGCAAACGGCTTTGCGCGGTAGCAGAGTTCGACGGCCCGGTCGAGTTGGGTGTGGGCTTTAACCAGCTTGGCGGGCATGGTGAGCGGGTCGTACAGGTCGCCTAGCGAGGAATCGGGAAACGCAGCGCGCGCGTCGAGTACTGCCTGGGCCTTGGCTTCCACGGCCGTCTTTTGCTTGTCAGTGGCCGACTCCGGCCAAGGGTAATTGTTGTAGACAAGCTTGGCGGAATAGCGGTAATCCGACTTAAGCCGCCCGCATACCTGACGAACCCATGCCATGTGCATGGAGGAAGTAAGGACGCCGAAGTGATAATTTGTAGCGCCCTCAATTGTGAACAGTTCCGAACTCACAATTACGTCAGGTTCAAAAAACGCCATCGGTATGTACTTGCGTCGCTCGGACGACGTCTTCGGGATCACTAGAAAACGCTTCTTGGGTTGCCGAATCTCACCAAACAACGCGGGCTGGGACGCAAGATCTTGCGTCGTTTTCCGCTTGCTTGCGGTACGTGATTTGCGCACTTGATTGATTCGCATCATTACCTCGGGCATGCGCCGGTAAATTGATGGTTCAACGTCCACGAGCCAGATACACCATCGTGGAACCCCGTCAATAAAATCTCCTGCGCTGTAAATTCGCCGGATCAACTTCTTGGCTAAAGGTTCATTCTTAATTATCGCGTTCCGCTCCTCACTGGACATGAGCAAATGCCCGTTATCATTGGGCATGTTCCCAAAAGCAATCTCTTTGCCATTGGACAATGGCTTACTACGATTCACGACCACCACATCCGGCCCTTCCACCAAGTACGGGCTGATATTCTTGGCCGGTATGACCGTTGGGTTCTCCTCGTCCGTCTCGTAGTCATAGATGCGTTTGCGATCCATCTCGCCTGCAGCAAACCCAATGATGACGACGTGAACGTGGGCTTTGCCGCGGGCTTCGCTCTGCCAGGCGAACGTGCGATGGGCAAAGCCGATGTGGATGCCGCGGCGCAGCAGTTCGCTCCACAGCACCCCCACTTGTTCCCCTTGCGTGATACTGTTCGTCGAGACGAACGCCACACGAATGTTGGTCCCTTGGATGTAGTCGACGGCTTTCAAGTACCACGCGGTAACGTAATCGAGCAGCCCGGCATTCTTTACGTTCTCGGCAATCTGCGCCATTTCCCCGCGCTGCTCGGCAGTCTGGTACTTAGCGCCCACAAACGGCGGATTCCCCAGCACGTATGAGCATTGCTCCGGCTTGAGCACGTCCCGCCACTCGATCCGCAGGGCGTTGTCGTGGACAATCTTCGCGCTCTTTTGCAACGGCAATCGCACGAAGTACAGGCCGAACGCTTCGCTTAGCCGCTGGTTCATTTGGTGGTCGACCAGCCACAGGGCCACCTCCGCGATCCGGGCGGGGAACTCGCTGATCTCGATTCCGTACATCGCATCCACGTCAACGCACGACAGGTCGTGGACATTGACCACCTTCTGCCTGCCATGCAGCTTTTTGAGCACCTCCAGTTCCAACACCCGCAACTCGCGGTAGGTGACCACCAGGAAGTTGCCGCAGCCGCAGGCCGGATCGAAGAACGTCAGCCGGCCCAGCTTGTCGTGAAACGCCTGCAGCTTCTTCTTGTTCCCCTGCACCGCCTCGAACTCGGCCCGTAGCTCGTCGAGAAACAGCGAGCGGACGAGCTTGAGAATGTCGCGCTCGGAGGTGTAATGAGCGCCGATCTGCCGGCGTTCCTTCGGCTCCATCACGCTTTGAAACAGCGAGCCGAAAACGGCGGGCGATATCCGGCTCCAGTCGAACCGGCAGCAGGAGAGCAGCCGATTGCGCATGTCGCGGTTGAACTCCGCGAAGCTCAGCGCCTCCGCGAACAGGTCGCCATTGACGTAGGGAAGTTCCGCCAGTTCTTCCAGCAGGTTGCGCTGGCGGCGGTCGGAAGGCGTGTTGAGCACCTGAAACAGCCGGCCCAAGTGGATGCCCAGGTCAGAGCCGTCAGGGGCGGTGTGGTTTTCGATGTACAGCGTGAAGGCGTTCCGCTCAAACAGTGCGGTATCCTCCGCGAATAGACAAAACAGAATGCGGACCAGGAACCGTTCGAGTTCGTGCCCTGAATAACCGCCAGCCTCCAGCACGTCGTGCAGATCGCCGAGCAGCTCCACGGCCTGAATGTTGACCGGGTCTTCGGCGTCGAGCTTGTGCTGCCGATAGCCCGGGATGAAGGCGAACTTGTCGACCTGGTGGTACAGTTCTCCCAGTTCGATCTCGACGCTGGTGTTTTCTTCCAGGTCGTGCAAGGCGATGCGGGCAAAATCGCTGACGATGATGTAGCGCGGGATCTCGTCGTCGCGGCCGGCGTCTTTGAGTGCCCTGACGTACTCCAGCGCCTGGCTTTCCGCCTTCTTGAGCGACTTGCCCCGGCTCTTGTGCTCGACGATCAATGTGCCGGGCCAGAACAGGTCGATGTACGCCCAATTGCCGGACAGGTTTTTGACCGGTTCTTCAAAGCTCGCCACGGTCCGGCGGCGGATGCCGAACACAGCGAAGAATTCGTCCCAGAACGACTTGGCCTCGGCATCCTCGCGCGCCACGTCGGCCCATTCCTTGGAAAAGGCGACCGCGTTGTGGCGGATTTCATTCCAGGAAATGGGCATCGATAAGTCTCACGGTGGACAGGCGCGGCCGCGATGGGCCGGCACAATCGCCCTATTACACCCCCCCGCCCGCCAGTCGGCAAGCCGCGAAGGCCCGTCCGCGACGAGCGACGCCAGGGGCTATCGCGATTCGCCTCCGCGCGCGGTAGCATAATAGGCCCAATTGCGACCCATCGCAGCTTTTTCAACTCCAGCTTTTTTCAACCTCAGGAACCTCCCATGAGCACCGCCACCAACATCATCCAAGGCTCGCTCGATATGTCGGCGTTTGTTGTCAACGGTTATTTGGCGGACCTCTCCGACGCCGATTTGATGAAGCGGCCGGCGCCGGGGGCGAATCATATCGCCTGGCAGATTGGCCACATCATCAATTCCGAGCACAATCTGGTGAACATGGTCTGCCCCGGCGCGATGCCGCCGCTGCCCGAGGGTTTTGAAGCTCGGTATTCCAAGGAAACCGCCACGTCG
>JAIOQB010000243.1 GCA_021413585.1 Planctomycetia bacterium | reverse complement strand
GAAGAAGAAAGGCATTTTCACGATCGCCGGCTTTCCGGTCACGGCCAAAGTGTTGCTGTCGTGCGCAGCGATGCTCGTCACGCTGGGCGTGGCCTCGCTGTTCGGACACATGATGACGCGCAGTAACTCGCCGCCGCCGGAGACCGAGGGCGCCAGCAAGTCGCCGCAGGGCGTTGCGTCGCGACCCGCTTCGACCGAGGTTCGGAAAGTACAGCCTCCGGAAAAGGGACAGGCCGACGATGATTGGCGCACTTCGCTGGCCGTGGCTCCTTCGTCGGCGACGTCGTCTGCCCGCGGCGCCGCTGGGGTGGCGGCGCAGGCGAAGTCCGGGCCGGCATTGACCGTCAGTGAAATCGTCAAGAAAGCCAGGCCGTCAGTCGTTCGCGTGGTGATCCGCAATCGGTTCGGCAAGGATATCGGGCTGGGGAGCGGCGTGATCGTCAATGCCTCGGGGCTGGTGGCCACCAACTACCACGTCGTCCGCGACGCGGCCGACGCGTATGTCTTTCTGGCGGACAACACACGTTTGGAGGTCAAAGGGCTCCGCGGCGCCGACAAAGACGCCGACGTCGCAATCCTCGAGTTGGGCGACGACCCGCGGGGAAAGCGAACTTATCCGCCGATCGTCTTCTCCGAGGTGGAACATGGCCAAGTCGAACAAGGCGAAGCCGTCGTGGCGATCGGCCATCCGCATGGGTTTGACATGACCGTTACCAAGGGGATCGTTAGCGCCGTGCGGTGGACCGATCAATTGCCTCCCCAGATTCGCCGGGAGTTCGCCAACCGCCATCGGGTGCAATGGATTCAAACGGACGCCGCCATCTCGGGGGGCAATAGCGGCGGCCCGCTGCTCGACGATCGCGGCCGCTTGCTGGGATTGAACACCTGGTGCGACCCCAGCGGCCAGAACCTGGATTTCGCCATCCATGAAGTGCATGTGAAGGACTTGCTCGCCCACTTGCAGTCGCAACCCGGGCCGCTTCCGGGCAAGGCCGATATCGAGGAGTCGATCGACCTGGCGCCGGAGATTCGGCAACTGATCGTGGATTTTCGGCTCGCTCAGTTGCAATTCGCCGAGGAACTCAGCCGCCAGACCACCGCCGGCCAGCGCCAGGCCTACATCGCCGCCCACGACCCGCGCCCGCAATATCTGGACAAGCTGAAGGCGCTGGCCGCGCGCGAAGAAAAATCGGAAAAGGGTTTGCACGCCTTGCTGGCGATTTGCGCGATGTCGCTCGACGGCTCGCCCGACTCGCAAGAGGCGATCAAAGACGCCTCGCAGCGCATTTTGGCCAACTACGTCACTTCCACCCACCTGGAATTGCTCGTCACCACGTTGATGCGGGCCAAGACGCCGGACGCGGCCAACCTGCTCAAGCAGATCTCGGAGAAGAATCCCAATCGCCGCATTCAAGCGCTGGCGACGCTCGGCGAAGTGACCGTGCTGATGGCCGACGACTCGCAGCAAGTCCAAAACGAAGCGGTCATTCTCACCGACCTCGATCGGCTGGAAAAGGATTATGCCGACGTGGAGGTGGCCGGCAATTTACTGGGCGCGCTGGCCCAGAAGATTCGTTTTGAAATCAAGAACCTGACCGTGGGCAAGATCGCGCCGGAGATCTCCGGCAAGGATCTCGATGGTCGAGAGATGCGGCTGAGCGAATTTCACGGCAAGGTGGCTGTGCTGGTTTTTTGGGTAAATTGGGTTCCGCCCTGTCGGGAGATTTATCCACAATGTCGTCAACTCATCGAGCACTACGAGGGCAAGCCATTTGTGCTGCTTGGTGTCAACGTCGATCCCGCCGACGATGCTCGCCAGGTGCAGCAAAGCGGATATATCAAGTGGCGATCCTGGGGAGACGGTCCAGCGGGCCCCATTGCGGACCAGTGGAACGTCAATGTTTACCCCACCACCTACGTGCTCGATGCCACGGGCAGAATCCGCTACAAGAATCTGCGCGGCGCCCGGCTGGAAGAGGCGGTGGAAGAACTGCTGCGCGACGCCGGCGCCCTGCTGCGGATTCCCAGCGATCTGATCCCCAGCGGAGCGGCGTGGAATTACTTCGACGACACGAAATCGCCCGACGCCAATTGGCGTTTGCCGGCGTTTTCACCGACCGATTGGCCCTCGGGCAAGAGCCCGCTAGGTTTCGGTCCCTTGGAAGTGGCGACCAAGATCGGCCCGGGCCGCAGCCGTCCGCGCAGCAACTCGGTTTTCTTCCGGCACACGTTTCAAATGGCGAAATCCGCCGCGACCGAGCCGCTGCTCTTGAAGCTGGTGCATTCCGGCGGCGCGGCGGCGTATCTCAACGGCAAGCAAGTGGCCCTGGTGAATCTCACTCGCAGTCCCAAGCACGACAGCCTGGCGGACGAGTTGGACGTTTCCGCCACGTCGCGAACTTCCTATCACTTGATACCGGCCGACTGCGTGGAGGATGGCACGAATGTGCTGGCGGTGGAGGTACACCTCGACCATCCAGAACGAGCGCAGGCGACGTTTGACGCCACGCTGGGCTCGGAGGGAGTGAAGCGGCTCGTCGAGCAATTCAACGGGTCGGATTCCGCGATTCGCCGCGACGTGGTCCGTATTGTTTCCAAACTGGGGGGCGCGGCGTCCGCGGCGGTGCCGGCGATCGTGTTCCGTCTGGACGACAAGGATTCCGCCGTGCGGGCGGACGCAATTCGCTGCCTGGGGGACATCGGCGAACCGGCGGATGTGATCATGCCCGCGCTGGCTAAAAAGGTGCGCGACGAGAATCCAGACGTGCGCTCGTGGGCGATCCT
>JAIOQB010000242.1 GCA_021413585.1 Planctomycetia bacterium | reverse complement strand
CCACCGCGCTGGAAATGGCGGCCAACGACATGCAGAGCATTTTGGAAAACCGCGAACCCATCGACCCGGCCGAACCGCCGCGGCACAGTCAGAACTAACCCGCGAGCCTGGCTATGTCTAAACAACGAACGAAACACCATGGCCGACGTGGCTATTGCAGCGCAGCGGAGTTCGCCCTGGCCAAACGGATCGCGGCGGGGCGGAAGGCGATTGAACTACATCAACGATCCCAAGCGACCAGGGCGGTAAGCGCCGTCACGCAAATGGACACCACCAGCGCCAGCATCACCCCATATTCAATTGGCGTAGGGCCGTCTTCGGACAACAGAAACTGCTTGATTTTGTGAATGAGGTTCATCGTGCCCTCTGGGTCGGATTCATTTACACAAAAAACCGTAGCTTGCCAGGGGATGGCAAACACTCGAATCGGACTCTACGAATAATCCACCGCCCAGCTTCAGATTTGACGGTATCGAATAGGCGTCCTATGAGACTGACCGCGAAACTGCCAGCCGCCAGCGCAACTATCGCGAGGTTCGCCAGGGTGATTAGAAGCACACTTGGCGTTGCGGCCACGTTCAGCGGCGGCGTGTGCATGCGGCAATTCCAGCATCAGCACTCCGACCGGACCGTGACGGCCGTTATGCCGTTTCACCCGTCAGCCGATTGGAACGACGCCATGCGGGCGATTGTACCATCTACCGCCGGAAGAGTTCCGAAACGACGTATCTAAAAAACAGAGCTACCGCAATTATCCCAGAGGCGAACGCGGCACTGCCGAGCGATTCAAGGTTAAACCCGAATTTGTAGATCGAGCCCACAATCACAATCCCGCTGACCACTACCCAAATAATGATGTGGAAGAAATATGGCTGGCGGCGCAGCGAGTGAAACATCGAGGCACCCTAAGGTGTCGCAGGAGGCGGTGGGGAAGGTGCGGAGGGTTGAAAATTGGGAACGACAACAGGCTGGCGAGGCGGGTGTGGACGACGGTAGACCACGGACAAAACAAACGTACTCACAAACATTAGCGCAACCACGCCGAAAACCACTAGCGCCACGACGATGAAAACCACATTCCTTTTACGGGGCTCGGCGGCTTTCGGCGACTGATAGGGGTTTTCCATGGCAGTGATTGTAGCAGCACGATCGGCAGCGCGGAGTGATACGCCAAATGGCGGACCAGAAATTGAAAACTCCCGAGAAAACCACAATCCCCCATCGCGATTTGGGGCGTGTTTCGTCGCTGGGGGTAGGGGCTGAGAGAGAAATAAATCCGCTCACTGTGATCGGATATTGAAAAATCCGGGCGCTCTGTTAGATTGAGCGCTCCTAAACCCTGTGATTAGTTCCTAAACTCCAATGATTAGTATCCAGAGCCCCGGCCTGTGGCTGTGTGAGGCTAGGCAACGACCCTCGGTGTGGACTAATCACCACACAGGAGCGCAGTTGCAGGCCGGGACTCTTTATTGCGCCGGTCATTCTGACGACGCAAGAAAGGCGACGTGCTATGTCACTGTCACCAATGTTCCTGATTGAGTTCGATGGCCGGCTGCTCACTGAGCGGGTTTATTCCAAGAGCGAGGCCACGGCGTTCAAGCGTGGCATGGCGTCACACTCACCGCACCGGAAGTGCCGCGCCATTCGCGTGGCCAGCCTCACGATTGAAACGTCGCCCGGCCGCACGCGCACCATCAGCCGCCGTCGTGCGGGAAAGGTTGGTGCCGCATGACAACCACCCTGCTGAAAAAACTCCCTGCTGGCCGTGCTAAGACGCGGCGTGTAAACCTTCACTGTCGGAACCTGTATCTGGTTGCGATCATCCAGAACGGGCAGGAGCGGTTTGTCGAGGGGCGCGACAATGAGTTGCGAACCTTCAGCCAAACCAGCGCGGCCGCATACGTGCGCGGCTTCAATCGTTTGGTTGCGAAGCTCGCCCAAGCCCGAGCGTATCGCGTAACCAGCTTGATCTACACTCCGCCCGTCACAAGCTCCGTTGCAGACCGCAAGGCGCAGATCGGCGGTGCCGTATGAAGCGCAAAGCCAAATACTATTTGCTCGAACGCGGCGGCAACGTAGATGCCAGCCGGAGTTACACGAAAGCGCGGGCCATGCGATCCGTCAAGCTCGCGAATCGACTCGGCGCGGCTGCGCGCAAGCTCCAGATTCTCAGCGTCACGTGCCTGGACGATAGCGGCAAGGTGAAGAGGATCACCGTTGCTGATCGGAAAGGGGGTGCCGTATGAAAATGCGCACCTACCTGGAATCCGAACCGATTCGCCGCTCCAACTTCTATTGCACCTACTGCGGCGAAGATTTGTTAGAAAATCCGCGCCTGTTTGAATCGTTCGTGCTCGACCACCTGGTGCCGCGCAGCCGCGGCGGCAGTGACGACGATTGCAACCGGATGGTGGCCTGTGCGGCGTGCGACCGCTGGAAGAAAAGCCATCCGACGACCACCGTGGCCGAAGCGCGGACGCTGCTGGTTGCGATCCGACTGCGGACGATGGTTCACCTGGAGCATTATCGGTTCCTGTTTCGCGCCGCGGGCGTGGAAGGGGGGCGAGTATGAACACGCCCGCAACTAAAATCGAAGTACGCCAATGGCGATTCGAGCCCGGCACGCTCGCCATGACACTGGCCGAATACATCGGCACGCCACAAGCCCGGCACCTGATGCCGCGCATGCGAACGAAAGACAATCGCATGTGTGTCCGCAGGTTCGATGCCTGGCTCGGCCGTGCCGCGAAGCTGGACGACGTGACCGAGGCGAATCTGGCGGCGTTGCTGGAATCGTTGTGCGCCAAGGTCAAGCGGTCGACAGCGCGGCAGATTGTTTTCCGTCTGGGCACCATCGCCCGCGCGATGCATGGTATTTCCTCACGGCGACAAGGGGCAACTCCCCGCGTGCGGAAACCCAAGCGGGAGCGCATCAGCGGCCCGCGCATGGGGAACAAGCCGCCGGCACGTTTGACACCGGAGCAAATCAAGGGGCTCGCCCGGCCTGATGCTCTGCTGTCGGATGCGTTCTGGCAGGTGTTCTATCCCCGTGCCTTGGCATTACGTGCGGAGAAGACGGCGAAAGCCTACCGCATTACCATTGACCAGCTCGGCGAATACCTGGGGCGGCCGGCAATGCTCGGCGACCTGGACGACGAGACGGTGATTGGTTGGATGGGGAGTCTCCGCGACAAGCTGGCACCTCAGACGATCAACGCCCGCCGCGACAAGCTGCTGGCCCTGTGGCGGTTCCTGGCTCGCAAAAGATTCGTTGAAGAGTTTCCCGACGTGCCGAAGCTCGACGAACCGGCGCCGCAACCAATGGCCTGGACGATGGAGCAACTGGCCGGCCTGCTCGATGCGTGCTTGGCCTATGAGGGACAGCCGTTTGCCGGAGTTCAGGCCGCGGGCTGGTGGCACTCGTTTCACCTTGTCGCGTACGACACCGGCGAGCGGCTTGGCGCGTTGCTGCAATTGCGTTGGGATTGGCTCGACGGTGCCGATCTGCTGGTGCCAGCCCACGCCCGCAAAGGGCGACAGAAGCCGATGCTCTACCGGCTCGACGTGGGCACGCTGGCGGCACTCGACGCGATCCGATTGCCGGAGCGGGAATTAATCTTCCCGATGGATCGTGACAAAGCGATCTTCTACAAGCGATACGAGCGCATCCTGAAGGCTGCCGGCCTGCCGTGCGGGCGAAGGGACAAGACCCATCGCATCCGGCGGACGTTCGCCAGTCACTTGGAAGCGGTCAGCCCCGGCGCCGCCACGGCCGCCCTGGCACACTCCAGCCGCAAAGTGACCGAAGCCTACTTGGATGAGCGGATTACCCAACGGCAGCGCCCGAGCGATCTATTGCCCCGGCCGTGGGCAAATAAGGAGGCCACCGCCTAACAGATCGTGAAGCACGGGAAGAGGCGCCCAAACCATTTAACATTCCACGCAAGGGGGATTGAAATGCAGGCTTCACGATTCAACGAAGGCGACTTTGACGACAAGCGAACCGAAACCATTGCGGCGAAGATCATCGCAGCGGCCACCAGCTTGAAGATTCACATGCACCGCAGAGCCGACGACACGGTGATGATGGATTACGAATTGGAGGGGTCTTTCGGCGTCGGCGATGAAGACGATGGCTGGCCGACCGTGGACAGCGACGAAGCGAAAGCCACGGCGCGGGAATTGATGCGGGCGTTTTTGGGCAAATAGGCAGTGACGCGCCGGCGGTCGAGCGCTCCAACGCTCGACCGCCGGTGGCGTCTTAACACGAAAGGGATGGCAACATGGATAACGTCTCAATACTTCCGGGCGGTGCGGACTACGCTCCGGTGGTCAGCGCGGTACTTGCCGAAGAACTGGACCGCACGCGGCAGCTAATCACGTTTGGGGCGTCTCTCGTTTCTCGCGACACGCGGCAATTTGTGGGTGACGAAAGGATGACTTACAAACTAGCCACGTCAATGAACATTGGCGCCATAAAGACTTTGCAGTCGGTGTGCAATGCTGCGGAAGCTGGCTCTGGCCACGACGTCACAATGCTGGTTCGCAGTCTGTTTGAAACTGCTATGGCGATACAGTTTGTCATTCGCGACGAAGTGGAAATTGAATACGGCAAGGTGACTCACAAGCCGCCGCGCGAAGTCCGTGCCCGCATGGTGCTTGCGCACCAACCACGTCTGAAACTTCACAAACATCAGCAAAATTGCAAAGACCCTACCATGGCCACCGCGCTGGCGGACATTCCAGCCGAACATATTCGCAACGTCGAAGAGTGGGCCGCTGAAGCAGAGAGTCACCTCGCGCCGGAATGGATCGAGAGAATGGACGGCAATAGAAATACCTATTGTGGAAAGCAGATTCGAGAAATTGCGACGTTCCTAGAGAAGCCTAATGACATTCCGTATCGGCGCATCTACCAAGGTCTTTACAACGACATGTCCAGACCCGCGCATGGCATGTCATTTATGGATCACATTAAGGCGTCTCCGAAAGACGGAACACTGTCAGTCGTCTGGCACTGCGATCCAGTTGCGTTGGTTCACTCCATAGATATGGCAGCGATGTTTGTGATCGTCGGTTTGCAATCGCTGAGCGATTTCTGCGGTTATGTGCCGACTCCGGTTGCGGACCTGGAGGCGTTTCGTCTGTGGTTCGCCGACTCGCAGCAACACGGCGATGATCGACGACCTAAAACCATTACCGAACATGAACAGGTTTAAGAACGAAATGAAACCGATGACTCCCGATGATGTGCAGAGAACCATCAGCAAAATCGTTCCCATTATTTTGGATGAACTCGACAGCTATGGATTCGGCCAGCATTGTATTGAAGCAGCATCGCTATTAACTAGAAGTTTGCATGGCGCAGGCATGCCTAGCGCCTATCCACTTACTGTCGGGGTGCGCCTTCTCAATGAGGCATGTCAGCACTACGTCGATGCGCATGGGCCACCCCAAGACGACGCCGGTCGCAAAGCGTGCAACGACGCGGGCGGGGCAATCGTCGTCTTAGGAAAGGATGCACCGGAAGTTCCCGAGGGACGATGGGCTGGGCACTTGGTGAAGCATACGGAGAAAAACACGCCCTGCTCGATCTGACAATAACGCAGGTGAACTGGCCCGAGTTCGGCATCGTACTACCGCCGGCCTGCCTCAAGGTAACGCAAGAGTTTGTGTTGGGTGTACGGTCAGCGAACTTCGAGATTAATAAGACGCTTCTGATTTACAAAGCATACCCAGATGATCGGACCTACAACGATCACAGCGACTGCATGAAGGCAGGTGGTCTGGACGAGGCCGCAGCAATCGTCCTTCGCCGCATGCAGGACTAACTCACTACGACTGGCAATCAACTAATTTTCAATCACTAACCACGAAAGGGAGGTAAGCGATGCGAAAGAAACCCATCAGCGTCTCGGTTGTGCAGATGGATCGGAAGTATCACCAAATGCGGTGGCGCGATCCGAAAACCGGCCAACTGAAAACCAAAAGCACCGACATCCTGAACGATGGCAAGGCGCGCAGTCTGAAAGAGGCCGACGTGACCGAAGAGGCGCTCAGCACGTTCGCCAGCACGTTGCGGGAAGGGCCGCCCCATCCCAAGACCGGCAAGCCGCTGTCGCCGCGGTCCGAAGCGACGATCAAACACCATCTAAGCCACCTCAAGGCGGCGCTACGCTGGGCTGAACGTCAAAAGCTACTCGACAAGGCGCCTCACATTGATATGCCCAAGCGGGCCAAAGGATCCAAGGTGATGAAAGGCCGGCCGATCACGGCGGAAGAGTTCGATAGGATTCTCGACAAGGTGCCTGTCGTGCTGTATCCCGCGTTGAAAGAGGATCCAGCAGCCGAAACCGACCCGGTGATCATCGAGTCTTGGCGGCACTACCTACGCGGCCTGTGGGCATCAGGGCTGCGGCTGACTGAATCCCTAGAGTTGTATTGGGACCGGAGCGACAAGCTCTGCATTGATCTGGCAGGCCGTCGTCCCATGCTGCGGATCCCGGCCGAACTGGAGAAGGGCAACCAGGATCGCATCCTCCCCGTGGCGCCCGAGTTCGCGGAGTTCCTGCTGGCCACCCCCAAGGGCGAGCGGCATGGCCCCGTTTTCAAGCCGCGGGCGCACCGGGCCTATCGGACGGACACCGGCTACATCGGCCCCCACAAGGCCGGAGAACGGATTGTGGCCATGGGTAAGGCTGCCAACGTGAAAGTCAGCACGTCGGGCAAGCTGAAGTATGCGTCAGCCCACGACCTGCGGCGTTCATTCGGCGAGCGGTGGGCCAGTCGGGTGATGCCCCAAGTGCTGATGGAATTGATGCGTCACGAATCAATCGAGACGACTATGCGGTACTACGTCGGCCGCAATGCGGAGCGGACGGCGAACGTGTTGTGGGAAGTTCTAAAGGCGCCGCCCGGACTCGAACCGGGGGTGGCTGATTTGCAATCAGCTGGCTTAGCCACTTGCCTACGGCGCCAGGGTATTTAACAAACGGATTCTAAACGCATCCTCGCTCGTTACTACGATCCCCGCCGCTCGAAATTAGTTCGCACTCGGACGGGATTCGCTAGGCGTTTTGTTTCGCAATAACTCGTTACAACAACTCGTTGCAACCGCCCTCGGTTAACCGTCGCCAACCGCCTGCGGCAAAACGACTTGGGCCTCCGCCTGACACGATCATTCCGGCGGCCGCTCAACCCGTTTGGCTCACGATGGGGCTACCTTAGGGATTCTCTTTCGGGCCGTCAAGGTCTTGTCAACTCTGGCAAGTTGGGCCGAGGCTGCCGGCGCCCCCTGCGTTCGAGCCTGACGGTCCAAACGCCTGCGCCAGCACCCTGTTTCGCCCCCTGCCAACCAGGGGCGGAACCGTTGAAGAACCCGAGCCGCAGCAATCGATTGATATATGCGTTGCACGTTGTGCGCTGGTATCAAATCGGCCGTGGCAAATTGCCCTTGGGTACCAAACACGTCGTGCGTTCCCCCACCCGGCAGAGCGGTGGGGAGTTGTCGATCGCAACCCCCGAGAGCCTCGACCCCATGCGACTTCTAGACTATCTGTTGGGACGAAGCCAAAACGATCGCCAGATGACGGCCCTGGTGCGCGAGCTGTCCGACGCCGCACTGAGCGACGTGTGGGACAGGGTGCGAGGACAAGTCTTCGGCATGGACCTGCTCGAAGCCCGCGGCTACGTGCGTGCCCGCGCCATGGCGCCGGTCCGCAACCGCTCGGCCACGCTGCTGGCGAACCGCAGCGATCTTAATGTGACGGTGCAGCAGCAGGTTGTGAACTTCGCCACGAACCGCGTGGTGCAACGCATCCTGTGCGACCTGGCGTCCGGCAGCACGGCGAAACGCCGGGCGGCGTAGACGCGGGGCATGGACAACTGCATTCTGCGCGTGAGCGGATTGGCGCTAGCCACCGGTCCCACGAGTTGGCCTGGCACAGGACCGGCGGCTAGCGCCGTACCGCTCACTTTCTGGCAGCCCCGGCTCGTTGTCCCTCTCCGTGCCTGGTGCTACAATCGCCGGTTTTGCGTGACTAACCTCCCACCGGCGCAGCAACAATGCCCTCCCCAGGCCGATTCCGCAATCTTGTCGTGGCACAAAGCGGCGGGCCGAGCGCGGTGATCAATAGCACGCTGCGCGGGATTGTGGAAACGGCCCGCGAC
>JAIOQB010000241.1 GCA_021413585.1 Planctomycetia bacterium | reverse complement strand
TTGCGAGCGATGTCTCAAAACACATGGCGTGCGTGTTGCTGGTCGATATCAAGTCTCGCGGTAACGGTGTTGGCCGCCGGATCGGCAATGGCGCAGCCGCCGGGGACCACAGCACCGGGTGTGCGGCCGGGCCAAACGCCTCCTTCGCGATTGCAGCCCTTGCGACCCGTGGATGGTCGCGGTGCTGCGAACCAGGGGAGCATCCTCAAGAACCCGCTCAAAGACGCCGGCAAACCGGCCGATAACAAAGCGCCACTGAACAACAACGCTGACAAGAAACCGGCCGATAAGGGAGGTATCGTCAAGCCGACCGGCCCTGCCCGGCTCGTTTACGACGCTTACCAGAAGAGTCCTGAAGCCAAGACCGAGGCCGACTATCTGGCCATCATCGCCATGGTGGACGAAGCTCTGCAACAGGGAGTCGGTCCGGAACATCTGGACTACGCCAAGAAACTCAAAGGCTGGGCGCACAACAAACGCGGCGAGACACTCGTCGAACAGGGAAAGACCAACCTGGCCCTGGGTGAGTTTGAGATCGCCGTGGAAATGAACCCTGAACATTGGAAAGCCCGGCAGAACCGCGGCGTCAGCTATGCCGAGCAAGGAAAGATTCAGCCCGCCATCGCCGATTTCAGCCGCGTGATTCAGCTCAACCCTGGGTACGCGAATGCCTGGTTCAACAGGGGCGAGTTGGCGTTCCAACAGGGAGATACGACAGCGGCGGTGCGCGACTATAGCGAAGCCATTCGTCGTTTGAACACGGATCCTGTTTATTATCAGGTACGTGGAAACGCCTATCACCAACTGCGGCGGTTCGACAACGCCCTGGCCGATTTCAATCGGGCCATTGAATTGGACGGCAACAGCGCCGCCACCAGGGTCTATCGCGGCGACACCCATACCGTGCTGGGCAACTACGAACAAGCTGCCGAAGACTACCGTCAGGCGATTCGCTTGAACGACCGGCTCGGCCGGGCATTTCAGAGCACGGCCTGGCTGATGGCCACCTGCCCTGACGAGCGATTCCGCGATCCTGCCCGGGGCGTGCTGGCGGCCAAAAAGGCCATCGAACTGGACGGCGAGAAGCGCTATCAATATCTGGAAACGCTGGCCGCGGCGCTGGCGGGCAATGGCGAATATGCCGAAGCGATTAAAGTCCAGCAAAAAGCCATCGAATTGGCTCCGCAATCGGTCTCAAAAGCGGTTCGCGATCGGCTATCTCTTTACGAGCGCGAGCAGCCGTATCGAATGAAAGCCCAAGCCATGCGCGGCCAATGGCAGCCGGCGGGGCGGCGGTGAGAACGGATGAACGATATTCTCTTCTACGGCTTCGCACTGCTGGTCGCTGGCTATATCTTTTGGATTTGGCTGAGTGATTTACGTGCCTATGGGCAAGGAAAGTTTGCCGATGGCGAGTCAGCCCATCGCGCACCGACGTTTCCCGGCGCTACACCCGTGGGGTTCGTCGCCATGGTCGTGGCGATCATTGGAGCGGTGGCCCTGCTGGCCGTTGAGACCGGGGGCGAGTATGCCCTGGGTGTGGATCAACAGCAGTCCAAAATGACCGTGTTGTTTGGCCTCTACACTCTGGCCGCCGCGTTTGTTGAGGAACTGATCTTCCGCGGCTACCTGGTCTACCAGCGCGGCACCAAGGCACAACTCATTCTGGGCATTGTCCTTGTCTCGGTGGTGTTCGCCGTGGTGCATCCCTATCTGTGGCAATGGAAAATGCCGGAGGGGGCCAGTTCCTGGGAGCTCTGGCGAGGAAGTCTTTCGCTCGATTTGGGAAGCAAGGCCCTGTTCAGCACAGCCATCGTTTTTGTCCGCTCGCTCTGGTTCTACTGCGTCCGCTTCTGGCCGGCGAACCCACTGCGGTCGCTGTTGCCTTGCATTGCCGCCCATCTGGCCACGAACCTGGGCGTGTTTGCCATGAAGGCTGTGCAGGGTCATGTGACCGGGCTCTATTAAGAACCGATGAGCCGGCGTAGACGGGTTCCCTACGCTCGCGCCACTGCTCCTAGAATACCGGCCAAGTGCTCACGCAGCAGAGCCGGCAGGTCGCCGTGTTGAGGATCGGTCCGCTGTAGGTCGGCCTTGGCAATGAACTTCAGCTTTACCGCGTCGCGGTCCGAGCCGTTGGTCACAACCGCCCGCGAAGATCCAAGATGAGCCACGCGCCCCAGTGGGGCCAGGCCACGGGGGCCGTTGAGCACCAGTTCAACCGCTTCGGGACGCTTGGTGATGAGCGTCGCCCAGGGATCGCGGTGGCCGTGGATGAAGAGATGCACAAGCTGCTGATTATTCCAGAGGAATTGCGATTGACCCTCGGGGGCCGCTTCGCGAAGCATTTCGCACAGCTCTTCGAGCATTTCCATTGGCCACGTTGGCGGGCGGCCGGGTGGAAAACCCTTTCGTGAAAAATGCCACTTCTGGCCCATCACGCGCCACGGCATTACATCGTCGGGCTTCTGTTCTTTCTTTAGTGCGATCCGCTGGAACCCGGCCACCGCTTCGTCCAGGAATTTCCAGAACTCGGGATAGTCAATCTCCGAAAGTGCGTTGACCTTGAGTTCCACTTCCTGCCACGGGCCGCGGAGCGTTTTGACTGAGACGCGGCGGTCGGTGCCATAGACCGGCAACTCTTCCACTTCGTTCAGGGGCGTCATTCCGATCTGTTGCACCAACGAGTCGCGCTCGAACGTGCGCCGCGCCACGCGGAACTTGAGCTTCACCAGATACTCTTCGCTCGTGAGCGCGTGGAAGAACCAGCCATCAGATTTTTTCAGACCGCAGATTTCTACCCGGCTGCGGTCGTTCCAGTCGGAGGGACTGAACTCGCCGCGGCGATGAATTTCTTCCACCACGCGGGCCAGAACGGAACCGTCCCACTTGGCGGGTTGGCCATTGCGGGACACGCGGTCGCGCGTGTGCCACGCGGCGCCGTCCGCTTCCCATGGCATCTTGGCGTCGCGGCCGACTTCCTTGAGCCCTACGTCGCCGCTTCGCTTGGCAGCGTCAGCGGCCGGGTCGAAGAACTTGCGCGGCTCGTGCGGGCCGGCGGCCAGGACGTCGGTGAGTGCTTCGGCGGTGTGGGATCTGAGCGGCACGGCGCTAGCCGCCGGTTCTTTGGTGTCACGCGGGGATTTCGTGCTTTTACTTTGTGACTTGCTGCGTTTAGAACCGGGGGCTAGCGCCCTGCGGCTGATCTGTTCGGCATGTGCTGCCACTTGCTCGGGGGTGCCGGCTACTACGATCCGGCCGCCATCGGCACCCGCTTCGGGGCCCAGGTCGATAATCCAATCGGCCGTCTTGATCACGTCCAGGTTGTGCTCGATCACGACGACCGTGTTGCCCAGGTCCACCAATCGCTGCAACACTTCGAGCAGCCGGGCAAGGTCTTCGAAGTGCAAGCCGGTAGTCGGTTCGTCGAGCAGGTAGAGCGTCTGCCCGATATCGGGGCGGGCCAGTTCGGCGGCCAGTTTGACGCGCTGCGCCTCGCCGCCGCTGAGCGTAGGGGCAGGCTGACCCAGTTGAACGTAGCCCAGGCCGACATCGCACAGCGTCTGGAGGATCCGCCGCACGGGGGCGATGTTCTCGAAAAGCTTGAGCGCCGCTTCGCACGACATTTCCAGCACGTCCGCAATGGACTGTCCATGAAACTTGACCGCCAGAGTTTCCGGCTCATATCGCTTGCCGCGGCACGTATCGCACTCCACCCAAATGTCGGGCAGAAAATGCATCTCGATCCGCTTCTGGCCGTTCCCTTCGCACGCTTCGCAACGTCCGCCGGGCGAATTGACGCTGAACCGCCGCGGCGTGTATCCGCGAACGCGGGCTTCCGGCAACTGGGCGAACAAGGCGCGAATCAGTTCGAACACTCCGGTGTACGTCGCAGGGTTTGACGTGGGCGTGTTGCCAAGAGCGCGCTGATCGACGCGGATCACCTTGTTGATCAACTCCACGCCGCGCAGTTCGTCATGCACGCCGACAACCGTGGCGGCCCTGTGCAGCTTCCGGGCCAGCGCGTTGTAGAGAACGTCGTCCACAAGCGAACTCTTGCCGCTGCCGCTGACGCCGGTTACCGCCGTAAGCGCACCCAGGGGTATACGGCAGGTCACATCGCCCAGATTGTTTTGCCGAGCGCCGACAACGGTCAGCCACGGTCCGTCCTCGGGCAACGGACGGCGGTTGGTCGGCACGGGTATCGCCTTACGGCCGCTTAAGTATGGTCCTGTGATCGAGCCTTTCGCTTTGGTCACTTCAGCCGGCGTGCCACGGGCGACGATTTGTCCACCATACTGTCCGGCCGCCGGACCGAAATCGAGCAATTGATCGGCCGCGGCAATCACTTCGCGATCGTGTTCGACCAACAGCAGCGTATTGCCCAGGTCGCGCAGTCGCTTTAGTGCGTTGAGCAGTCGCTTGTTATCGCGAGGATGCAGTCCAATCGTCGGCTCGTCGAGCACATAGAGTACGCCACACAGGCCGCTGCCGACCTGGCTGGCTAGCCGGATGCGTTGCGACTCGCCGCCGGAAAGCGTGGGTGCAGGCCGGGCGAGCGTCAGATATTCCAGCCCCACATCGACCAGAAAATCCACGCGATTGCCCACTTCACGCAACAACTCGCCGGCAATCTTCTTCTGCGAAGCGTCGGGCTTCCAGCCGGCCATCAAATCGCGCAACTGCGACAGCGGCATGGCGCAGAGATCGCCGATCGTGCGGTCCCAGAGCCGCATGGCCGCGGCATCGTCGCGCAGCCGGCTGCCACTGCACACGGAACACTCCACTTGATCCACGAGATGTTCCAACCGCGCACGGAGCCGGGGAGAAAGCTTGGCCGCCTCGTCGAGTGCCGGGTACAAACCTTTGAATTGAAACTTCAGCAGTGGCGGATCACCCTTGCGCGGTTTGCCAGGGCGGGGAACCTCAATCCACTGCTCACCGCTGCCGTAGAGAATGACGCGGCGCTGCCGGGTAGTCAGTTCTCCCAGCGGCGTATCGGCCGGAACGCCTGTTTGATTGCACAGTGCGTCGAGCATCGGCCCGAATAACTTGTGATTTCCGGCCGGCCAAAGCCGCACGGCTCCTTCGCGCAGCGAAAGCTTGGGATCGCGCAGCAGCAGCGCCGGATTCGCGCCGGTTCGCGTACCAAGACCTTCGCAGGCGGGGCACCAGCCCAAGGCGTTGTTGAACGAGAAATGATGGGGTGCTAGCGGCTCGAAGCTCCGGCCGCACTTGTCGCAGGCAAAATGCTGACTGAAGGCTTGCGTATCCCAGCGCGGCTCGGGACGGGCTTCGTCCACAATGGCGATCCGCATCACGCCCGCGCCCAGGTCGAGCGCGGCCTCCACGCTTTCAGCAATCCGCGAACGGATATCGTGGCGAACCGTGATCCGGTCCACGACTACTTCCACGTCGTGCTTGCGGCGGCGATCGATCTCGGGCGGTTTGTCCACACTGTGCGTTTCGCCGTCGATGCGAATCCGCTGATAGCCTTGCGTGCGGACTTCGCCCCACAACGTGTCGTAACTTTCGCCGACGCGGATCGACAGCGGCGCGAGCAGATAGAGCTTGGCTCCCGCCGCTTGGGACATGATCTTGTCCACGATCTGATCGGTGGTCTGGGTGCCGATCGGCAATTCGCAGGCCGGGCAATAGGGCGTACCCAACCGAGCGATCAGGACGCGGAGATAATCGTAAATCTCCGTCACTGTTCCCACGGTGGAGCGGGGCGTATGCCCCATGTGCTTCTGCTCGATGGCAATGGCCGGCGAGAGGCCTTCGATGTGGTCCAACTGCGGCTTCTGCATCTGGGCTACGAACTGCCGGGCGTAAGAACTGAGGCTCTCGACATACCGCCTCTGTCCTTCCGCATAGATCGTGTCGAACGCCAGCGACGTCTTGCCCGACCCGCTGACACCGCAGCAGACGGTCATCTTGTCGCGAGGCACCTCGACATCGACTCCCTTGAGATTGTGCTCGCGGGCGCCAGTGACGCGAATGGCGCCATCGCTGTCCTGCACCACCGGGCGGCGCTTCTTCCGGACAGCCGTTTGAGCCCCCGGCGATCCGCCGGGGGTCAGCATCGGCAGCAGCGCCCGCCCTGTGTACGACTCCTTCACGCGGGCCACGTCCTCCGGCGTTCCCGCCGCCACAATCCTTCCCCCCGCCGCGCCCCCTTCCGGTCCCAGGTCGATCACCCAGTCGGCCGTTTTGACGACGTCGAGATTGTGCTCCACCACCAGCACCGTGTTTCCGGCGGTCACAAAACTTTGCAACACTTTGAGCAACATCTGAATGTCGGCAAAGTGCAAACCGGTGGTCGGCTCGTCGAGGATGTAGAGCGTCTTGCCCGTGCTCCGCTTGACCAGTTCGCGAGCCAGCTTGATCCGTTGCGCCTCGCCGCCGCTGAGCGTGGGAGAAGGCTGCCCCAACTTGAGGTAGTCGAGCCCCACGTCGTGCAGAGTCTGCAGCTTGTCGTGGACCGCCGGTATGTTTTCAAAGTGCGTCAGCGCCTGCTGGATATCCATCTCCAGCACGTCAGCGATCGACTTCCCTTTGAAGCGAACGTGGAGCGTTTCACGGTTGAAACGGTGTCCTTGGCAGACGGGGCAGGTCACCCAGACGGCCGCCAGAAAATCCATCTCCAGCTTGGTCGAGCCGTTCCCTTCGCACGCTTCGCACCGGCCGCCGCTGACGTTGAAGCTGAATCGCCCTGGCTTGTAGCCGCGGGTCTTGGCTTCCGGCAATTGCATGTAGAGCTTGCGGATATCGTCAAAGACCTTGATGTACGTGGCCGGGTTGCTCCGCGGCGTGCGACCGATGGGAGACTGGTCGATGGCGATCATCTTGTCGAGATGTTCGATGCCCTCGATCTTCTTGTGGGCGCCAGGCTCGCCGCGACCGCCACCAAGATCGCGCCGCAAGGATTCGATGAGAATGTCTCCCACCAAAGAACTCTTGCCGGAACCCGACACACCGCTGACGCAAACGAACTTTCCCAGCGGGATCGTAATGTCGATCCCTTTGAGATTATTGTGCGTGGCTTTGACGACCTTGAGCGCCTTGCCGTTCCCTTCGCGACGAGTTTCAGGCACCGCAATTTTTTCGCGGCCGCTGAGATAGGCTCCCGTCAGGCTGCGCGGGGCGGCGGCCACTTCCTCGGCCGAACCATCCGCGACGACTTCGCCGCCGCGCACTCCAGGTCCGGGGCCGAAGTCGATAATCCGATCGGAGGCCCGCATCGTATCTTCGTCGTGTTCGACAACA
Organism: Planctomycetia bacterium; assembly: GCA_021413585.1. GTDB lineage: Bacteria > Planctomycetota > Planctomycetia > Pirellulales > UBA7805 > JAIOPX01. Next base: position 1,427 of record JAIOQB010000241.1, on the reverse strand, counting down.
ACTACCGTGTTGCCGAGGTCGCGCAATTGCCGCAACGTATCCAGCAGCCGCTGGTTGTCGCGCGGATGCAGACCAATCGACGGCTCATCAAGCACATAGAGGACGCCGACCAGCCCGCAACCAATCTGCCCTGCCAGCCGGATCCGCTGCGACTCACCGCCGGAAAGCGTCGGCGCGGTCCGGTCGAGGCTTAGATAGTCCAGCCCCACATTGAGCAGAAAACTCAGCCGGCCGCGAATCTCCTTGAGTACTTCGGCCGCGATCCGCTGCCGCGTGCCGTCGAGGTTCAATGCGGCGAAAAATTCGACCGCATCGCTGATCGGCAGATGGCACACCTCCGGCAGGCTGCGCGCCGCCGCGCCGGCGAACTTCTCAGCGGCCGTCTCGATCGTCACCGTCCGGGCTTGAGGATTCAGCCGCTGACCCTGGCAGTCGGGGCAGCCGATGATGTTCATGTACTTTTCAAGCTGCCGGATCTGCGGCGTGCTGTGGCTGTTGCGATACTTGTTCAGCAGGTCGGGTATGATCCCTTCATACGTGCCCCCATATTTCTGGCCATGCTGCCCGCCGCGCCAGGTGTATGTGATGTGCTGCTTGTCGGTCCCCCACAGCCAGAGATATTGCAGGTCGGGGGCCAGATCTTTCCACGGCGTGTCGAGCATCGACTCGTCCGGCAGGCCGCGCACTCGTTCGATCGTCTCCGCCACGCCGCGATAGATGTGCCGCCGCCAGCGCCCCATTTCGTTCCAGGGGCCGACCAGCTCGATGCAACCTTCGCGGAACGAGAGCTTGGGGTCGGGAACCATCAGCTCCGGATCGAAGCTGAAGAACTCGCCGAGCCCGTCGCACTCCAGGCACATTCCTTGCGGGCTGTTGAAGCTAAAGAGTTGCGGTGTGAGCGGTTCAAAGCTGGTGCCGCAGTGCGTGCAGGCATAGTGGGCCGAGAGCGTGATGTCGCCGGGTTGTGCCGCCAACCGATCCGAAGCGCGTCGCTGCTTTCCGCGAGCCTTCCCCTTGCGGCCCTTTTTGCCGGTGTCATCCTCGGCCACTTCTTCGTCCTCTTCACCTTGCGGCGCGGCAGGCTTGGCGCTCGTCGCCGCTCCCTCAAGTTCAGGTGCGACAATCAAGTTGCCGTCGCCCAGCTTGAGCGCCAACTCGACCGCTTCGGCCAGCCGCGAGCGGATGTCGCTCCCCGCCTTGAGCCGATCGATCACGACCTCGATGTTGTGCCGCATCTGGCGATCGAGCTTCAGGTCGTCTGCCAACGAGACCATCGCCCCGTCGACTCGCGCCCGGACGAATCCCTGTTTCAGCAGATCGGCCGCCAGGTCGCGGTGCTCGCCTTTCTGACCGCGGATGATCGGCGCCAGCAGAGCGAACCGCGTCCCCGGCTTGAGCTCCATGATGTGCTCGACGATCTGCTCGCG
>JAIOQB010000240.1 GCA_021413585.1 Planctomycetia bacterium | reverse complement strand
CCCTCGAACGGCGGCAGATCGCGCTGGATCAGCAGGACCTTCAAATCCTCGTCATCCAGGCCGAACACGACGCAGTCCACCGTCAGGGCCGCTCGCGGGTATTGGTAGCTGTAAGTCATCTCGGCATCCTTAGTGTTGTTTATACACGAATAATAGTGTTATATAGACACTAAGTCAAGAGTGGCCGAAAGATTTCTTCTAGCCGGGGTTTTGTGGGATTTACAGCCAGACGCTGAAAAGAGACGGATCGCGAAAACGCGAAAGAGCGAAAACACGAAATTAAGGCCTGCGAAACCTTTGCGTCGAATGCGCCGCCCTGTGTTTTTCGCGTTTTCGCGATAGCGTCCGTCGGCGTCCCTGGTTGAATTACGGCGGCGTTACTTGGCTTCCGCTTGCACGAGTGCCCGCAGCTCGGCCAGTTCCTGCTCGAACCCACCAGAGAGGATCGGGAACCGGCACCACGTCTTGGGGTCCAGGTTTTCGTCGTCCAGGTGAAACGACGGGGCGTACCGCTCGCGTTTCCACTGATTGCGGGACCAGAGGCGGAAGAACCGCTCGACCCAGATCGCCAACTGCGCGGCGCTGTAAGCGGGGAACTCGGCCCGCATCAGGCCGAAGATTTCCACCGGGCCGTGCTTGTCGCGGATTGCTGCCCGCTCGATGGCGTCGAGCAGTTCGTACGGCATCAGATCGGCTTCGTCCGTTTGGGCGGCCGCCGGCGGACGCAGTTCGGCCGTGGGGGCCTGCACGATGATTCGCGACAGCGCGGGCACGCTCCCTTCCCCCTCCGGCCCGGTGCGGTGCATCCAATCGAGCCACCGCAGCAGAAACGCCTTGTCGATGCCGGCGATCGGCGAGAGTCCGCCGCTGGTGTCTCCATCCATCGTGGCATAGCTGACCGCCGCTTCCGACCGATTGCTGGTCGAGAGCAGCAGCGCGCCGCGCAGGTTGGCCAGCAGCCACACGCCCGGCGACCGGACGCGGGCCTGGATGTTTTGCAGGGCGATGTCGTCTTGTGCCCAGGTCAGTTCGCGGCCGATGCCGTGGGCGATGATCCCGATGTACGATTGCACGAGCTGGTCGATGTCGAGCAGCATGAACTCGGCATGCAGCGCCGCGGCCAGTTCGGTCGCCGCGGTGCGGGTTGTGTCCGAACTGTTTCGGGTCGCCTGGTAGACGCACAACAGCAGTTCGTGAATGATCTCGTTGTCACTGGCCGCGTTGGCCAGTCGGCCGATGTGCGGCAGTTTTTTCAGCAGCCCGGCGATGCCCAATTCGTGGCTGCCGAACTTCACCAGCAGCGACACCAGCAGGGCGACCGCCGCCGAATCGGCCCCGCCGCTGAGCGAAACGACAAACCCATTGGCCCGGCTCTTGCGCAGGTAATCGAACAGGCCCAGCGACACGGCCCGGGCGAACTCCTCTTCTTTCACCTTGCCGCCGGTCTCCCAGCCGCCAAGTGCCGCGGCGGCCTTTTCCGGCGCGAGCTTGGGAAACGTGAAGGGGTGCTCCACGCAACGGGTTTCGCGCGGCTCCTCGGCCGGTTGAAAGCTGGCCAGCTTGGCGCGGTTCATGCGCGTGGTGTCGAGATCGAGCACCGCCGTGGTGATCAGATGGTTGGCGAACGAGAACCGCCGCCCCTCGGCCGCCATCCGGCCGCCGCTGGCGATCAGGCACGCGCCGTCGTAGATGACGCGTCCCGCTTCGTTCCCCAGCAGGTTCGCGTACACGTAGCCGACGCCGAACGCCCTGGAGCTTTCCAGCACCAACCGGCGGCGGACGTCCTGCTTGCCGAAGGCAAAATGGCTGGCGCTGGGGTTGAGGATCACATCGACGGCGGACAGAGCCAGCGCGCTCCCCGGCCGGCTGGCGGCCCAGGCGTCTTCGCAGATCTCAAACCCGATCCGCACGCCGCCACATTCAAAAATCACTTCGCCGATAGGGTACGACTGGCCGTCGATCTCGACGTCGTCGGACAGCCGGTGCGGCCATGGCTTGAACCAGCGCGGTTCGTAGTGGATGCCGTCCCCCGCTAGATTCTGCTTGGCGACAAAACCGAGCAGTTCGCCATCGGCGATCAGGCAGGCGCAGTTGAATAGCGCGCCATGGTGCAACAGCGGCAAACCCAGCGACACGATCAGCCCTTCGGTATGCTCGACCACCTCCAGCAACACCGCGCGGGCACGCTTCTGCACGTCGGCCGACAGGAACGCGTCTTCGCAGCCGTACCCCGTGATGCACAGTTCCGGTAGGCAGACGATACTGGCGCCGAGTTGCCGCGCGCTGGCGATGGCCGCGATGATGTTGTGCTTGTTGCCGGGCCAATCCAAAGCCGTTTGATTGACCGCGGCAGCGGCGATTTTGACGAGGTCCATTTTCTGGTAGTCCGTGGTCAGTTGTCCGTCGTCAGTTGTGTATTAATTTCGTCCGGCGAATGCAAAAGCTGACAGCCGAGAGCCTTCCAATTCACGCCATCGTCCCGCGCGCCTCCAGCACCAGTTGCGTTCGCAGTTCGTAAAGACTCTTCTCCAATCCCACCGGATACTGATGTGGATTCAGCAGCCTCCGCACCCCGGCATGGAACGAGCCGATCTGCTTCGCGGCAAACTCGCGCACGTCGCCGAGCGGCGGTCGATCTCCCACGATTTTACCTTGCCGCACGACGGGGACGAGGAGGTCGGCCGCCGTGTGGTCCGCCGGGAGGCTGCGGCGCCGCAGCGGATCGAACGGGTCAACCATTACCGTATTGTTGGGGTTCATTGCATTGTTGGGGTTCACTGGGGTATCGCCCGGCTTCCCTTGCAACTCGTTATAGATCATATCCGCCACCGGGTGCCCTGCCTGATGATAGCGGCGCACCTGCAAAATGCCGGGGATGGAGGTTTTCACCGCCTGCTCCGACAGCTTGACTCGCGGCTCCCACGCGCCGCTTGCCGAGCGGACCGCGCCCAGTTTGTACACGCCCCCCAGGGCCGGTTGATCGTAGGCGGTTACTAGCCGGGTGCCCACTCCCCACACGGCAATCGCCGCCCCTTGCGCCTTGAGGCTGACAATCGTCGCCTCGTCCAGGTCGTTGGTGGCCATGATCGCGGTGTCTTTGAGTCCGGCTTCGTCGAGCAGTCGGCGAGCTTCAATGCTCAGGTAGGCCAGGTCGCCCGAGTCGAGGCGAATCCCCACCAGTTTGTGCCCCGTGCGGCGAAGCTGCTGGGCGACGGTGATCGCGTTGCGCACACCGTCGAGCGTGTCGTACGTGTCGACCAGGAACACACAGTTGTTAGGCATCGCCGCCGCGTACGTTTCAAACGCCGTCAGCTCGTCGTCGAACGACATCACCCAACTGTGGGCGTGCGTTCCTTTGACAGGAATGCCATACAGCTTGCCCGCCAGCACGTTCGACGTCGCCGCACAGCCACCGAGGTACGCCGCCCTGCTGGCGGCCAGCGCCCCGTCGATCCCCTGGGCACGCCGCAGGCCAAACTCAACCACCGGATCTCCCGCCGCCGCCGTGCAGATGCGAGCCGCCTTGGTGGCGATGAGCGATTGATAATTGACGATGTTCAGCAGCGCCGACTCCAGGATCTGGCAATGCAGAATCGGCCCACGCACGCGCAGCAGCGGCTCGTGCGGGAACACGACCGTCCCTTCGGGCACAGCGTCCACGTCGCAAGCCAGCCGCAGATCGCCCAGGTATTTTAGAAAATCAGGCTCGAACAGCCGCCGGTCGTCGCTTCCGGTCAAGGTGGCCAAGTAAGCAATGTCGTCGGCCGCGAAGTGGAAATCGTCCAGATAGTCGAGCACGCAACCCAAGCCGGCGGCCAGCGTGTAGCCGCCGTGGAACGGGTGGCTGCGGAACGAAAGATGAAACACCGCCTCCCGCTGAGCCCTGCCGCTTTGCCAATAGCCGTAGGCCATGGTCAATTGGTAGAGGTCGGTGAGCAGGGCCAAGGGGGTGCGGTAGATATCGTGAAGTCGGTTCATGGCGGCAATTCCAACGCGGCGGTCATTTGTTAGTGTATTATATACACTAACTAGATCGGCGGGTCAAGGGGTCGGGCGTGAAGCTTCAGCAACTCCTGTTCAAGCTATCGCCAAAGTACGAAAGTGCGAAGAAGCCAGTTTTCGCGATTTCGCCCTTTCGCGATTCGTATGCTGCTGGAGGGCCACAGATTTGGAAGCAAACGACATGAATGCAATCGACACGTCCAACCTCTTCGCTAATGCCGCGGCGTCGAGTTCGGCCGAGGTATGCGAGCAATTGCTCGCCGGCGGCAGTTTCCGCCTGGAGCGGATCATCTCCACCGGCCAGACGACGCCCGAGGGGCAGTGGTACGATCAAGACGCCGACGAATGGGTGCTGCTCCTCTGCGGCGCGGCCCGATTGCGATTTGAGGGTCCGGACCAATCGGTCGAATTGAAGCCGGGGGACTATATCAATATCCCGGCTCATCGCCGGCACCGGGTTGAGTGGACCGATCCAGGGCAATCGACCGTTTGGTTGGGGTTGCATCACTTTACGGGATCGGCGTGAAAACGTCACTAGCCCGAAGCGCAAGCGAGAGGGCATCGCTTTCCGTACTTCCCCCTCGCTTGCGCTTCGGGCTAGTGAGCGGCTGCTTGCGCTACGCCGTGCCATGCGGCATCAACAACACCTTCCCCTCCGTCATGTGCTCGACATACTGCTGAATCCCCTCCACCGCTTCGTCCAGCGTCAGCCGGCGCTGGATCGTGGTCTTGATCCGGCCGTCGATCACCATCCGCTGCACGCGGCCCGTCGCGCGGAACATGCCCAGTCGTCCCTGTCGCCGCACCCAGCTTCCCAGGAAGAAACCGGTGACCGTCTTGCCGTGAAAGATTACCTCGACAGGGTTGAAGTTGCCGCACGGCTCTTCCGAGAGCGCGCCGTAGAGATAGACGGTCGAAGCCGGCGGCATCGCGTTGAGCACCGTGCCGGTCGTGTCGCCGGCCACTGCTTCAAACGTGGCGGTGGCGTGTAGCCGTTCGGCCGCCGCTTCAAGCTGCTGCGGAAATGTTTCGTCCGATGAGTTGAGCACATGCTCCGCCCCCAGCGACTTGAGCAACTCCACCTGCGCCGCGCGGCGCACTACGTGAATCAGCGGAAACCGGGCCTCGGCCGCCATCACGAGCATCATCCGGCCCAGTTGGCTGGCGCCCGCCGTGTGAATCGCCGCGCGATGGCCGTTGCGACGGGCGGTCTCCAACAGCCCCAGCGCGGTCAGCGGGTTGATAATCAGACTGGCGGCCTGCTCGATCGGCACGCGGCGCATCAGCGGAATGCATTCGGCCGCATTGGCCACGACGTACTCCGCCCAGGTGCCATCGCGATCCGCCTGCTGGCCGCAGGCGACCCGCTTGCCGGTGAGCCACCACCCCAGCCACCCTCCGCCGCTGGCCACCACGGTGCCGGCCCCTTCCCAGCCGGGCACGGTCGGCAGCGTTTTGAGCGTGCCGTACTTCCCCTGCAGGAACAACAGGTCCGAAGGATTGCACGGCGCCGCGTCGATCCGCACCAACACCTGCCCCGGCTTGAGCGTGGGCACGGCCCGCTCGACGACTTTCATCCCGGCGATTGCGTCGCGCAGGTTTTCATGATGGTCGGTCAACAGCAACGCCCGCATCGTGCGTGGGATTTTTTGTGGGGCGGCAGTTTGCGGCATCGATTGATTCCCGACTGGTGCCAAAGGTAGACGGCATCATCGTGACCGATTCCCGGTGCGAAACGCTAGGCCAAAGTAGGTGCCGCCTGCCCGGCGGCCACCTTCGTATCCGGCGGCCATGCTTTGACGCTGTGAAGATCGGACGCCGTGATGTTTGGGCGCCTGCCCGCACCGCCAGGGCCGGCCCGGCAGGCCGGCCCGACTTACCGACCGTTTCCGCCACCGCGCCGCGGTGATAGACTGCGGAATACGCCGGGCATCGGCCGCCGCGCGAGCCCAACGTGGGCCGCCGGTGTCTGGTTATACGGCAACGCCGCTGACGACCCATCCGTTGCCCGCGCGGCCCTCGTCGCGCCAAATCCCACGTAGCCCGCGGAGGCCGCCACCCCCTATATTTGAAGACGATTCAAAAACGCTTCGCCCCGGTAGCTCAGTTGGATAGAGCAGCCGACTTCTAATCGGCAGGTCGCATGTTCGAATCATGCCCGGGGTGCTGGAGATACGTCGATTCGGTAGTGCGGACGTACCCGGGTACATCTCGTTTACTTCGACAACGCGCCACACGATATTCAGCGAATCGGTTACGCCGAGCCACTCAATAGTTGTTCGGCGCGGTGGCGGGCTGGAAAAGAGCGCCGTCGGTTTGGCGAGAGAACGGGGCGGGAACGGGTGAATTGTTCGGTGCGGTGACCAGCTGGATCGCCAGCGGCTTGCTAGTGTTCAGATGGACGTTGCCCTGCGGAAAAGCGATTGAAAGGTTCCGCTCGCGGAAAATCCGATCGATTGTAAAGCGGACGTCGCTTTCCACTTGGCGCCGCTGCGAGCTGGACGCGATCTGGATCCAGAAGTGAAGCTCGAACTTGATGGCGTCGCTGCCAAAATCCATCAACCACACGAACGGGGCCGGCTTGTCCATCACCAGCTCATGCGACGTGGCCGCGGCAATCAACGCCCGTTGCACTTCCTCCAAGTCCGAGCCGTACGACACGCCCACTTTCACTTCGCCCCGCACGCTGTTGTCGGAGAGCGTCCAGTTGATGACGTTGTTCTGCAGAAACGAACTGTTGGGGATGATGATTTCCTGGTTGCTGCCGGTGCGGACGCGGGTGCTGCGGGCGCCGATGTTCTCGACGCGGGCTGACATGCCATCGATCTGAATCTGGTCGCCGACGCGGATTGGTTGCTCGGCCAATAGGATCAGCCCGCTGATGAAATTGTTGATGATGTTCTGGCTGCCAAAGCCGACGCCCAACGCCACCGCTCCGCCGGCGATCGTGAAGGCGGTCAGCGGCACGTCGACGTAATACAAAGCCACGATCGTGAACATCGCCACCAGAACGTAGAACGACAGCGACTGCAGCGCGGCCGATGCGTTCGGGTTCATGCCGAACCGCCGCGGCAACCGCCCGGTGAAGAACCGGCTCATCCACCGCGCGAGAAAATAGCCCAGCACCACCAGCAGCAGGCCACTGACGATTTTGCCGACGGTGATCGGGCTTTCGTTGGGGCCGGCGGTCGTCAGCACGAAGTTCCAAACATTGCGCAGCGAGCGCCACAGGTTGTGCAGCCAGTCGCCAAACGAGCCGGCGGCGGTCTGCGTGCGGATCTCGGCCGCCAGTGATTCGTGCAACCGGCGGCTAACATTCGATTGCACCCCATCAGCGTCGAACGCCATAAGCTGCTGCTGGATCTCCTGCCGCTGCCGTTCGAGCCAGCGGGCGACGTCGGGCGTCTTGCCTTCCTCGGTTCGCCCACGTTCGTCGATGGTGATGAGTTCCTTGCGCAGCTCGTCGGCGCGAACCGTGTCGACGCGAACCTCGCGGGCCAATTGAGCGAGCGTCTGCTGCGACTCTTGCAGCCATTTGTCCAGGTCGTCTCGCGCCGACCGTTCGTTGAGCGCGGCAAAACGCCGGTTCCACGCGGTGCGCATGTCGCCGACGCGATGCAACTGCTGCGTAGCCAGGGCCAGCCGCTGCTGCTGGGTCTTGCGGGCTCGAGACCAGGCCGACACTTCTTCCTTCAGCGCACCCGAGCGCTGGGGGGTGGCATCGAGCCGGCCGCGGGCGTCCATCCATTGCTCTTCGGCCAGTCGAGCGGCGGCCGAGCCTTCGCCCAGCGATTGCGCGAGCGCTGTCAATTCGCGCTCGGCCGAGTCGAGTTCGGCCAGGTGTTCCTGCAAATCGTCTCGCGTGAAGCGGGCGGCTTTCTGCACCTTTTCGAGTTTCGCCTGGGCCGTGGTGAGGCGAATCTGGTTCGATTCGAGTGCCAGAGTTTCGTTGGCCAACTCCGCTTCGCGGAGCTTTAACCGCTCGCCGGCAACGTCGGCTTCGAGTTCCGCCAATTCCAGAGCGGTGTGGAGTTCCTCGGCGGCGGCCGGATTCTTGTTGTTCTGCAGCGCTTCTTTGGCCAGCACGCGATGGCTCTGTTTTTCTTCGACCTCGCTGCGGGTCTGCTTCAGCGCATCGCGGGCCCCGGCCACAGCTCCTTCGGCCGTTTCGATGCGGGCGGACGCCGTGTCGACCGAGTCGCGGCATTTTTCCAACAGCAGGAACGAGTAGGGCGGCCCCGATTGCGGCAAGCTCTCGTCGATTTGCGTGGCCCTGACGCGGGCACGGGCGACGGAGGCGAGGGCATCGTCGTGCCGCACGCCGACCGCCTGCCGCTGGGCCAGCAGCGTGTCGCGCTTCTTGAGAAGTTCAGGTTTGCGCGACAGCGGCCTGGTCGGCTCGGAACTGCTGCTACCAGCCGCCCGGGCGACGTCGAGTTGCCGCTGCGCGATCCGCAATTCCTCGGCGACTTTCTGACGCTGATCCTTGATTTCGGTCGCGGCGTGCTTCTTGTCGGCAACCCGCTGATCCTTCCTGGCCGGCGACGCAGATGCCTCGGCGGAAGTTTGGGCGGTGGGATCGAGCGGGCCGAGTAGCGGGCCAATCAGCGGCTGTTCGCCGAATCCGCTCGATACGCACGCGGGGATTATTGCCAGCGTCGAGAATGCCAGCATTATCGGCGCCAGCATCCGCCGGTTGAATTGGTTGAAGATCGGGAGAGATTGCAAAAACATGAGGAAGAACCATTGTTTAGCCCCGCGGCGATCGATGCGTCGTCGGCCCAGATGGTCGCCGGCGCCACGCTGGACTAAAATGAGCGGTGGTCGTAGCGGCGCAGGATCTATTGTGTAGATATAGCGTGCTGGACGCTGGCGAGATGCCAACACTTCATCGCTGGACTACAACTGGCAATCCGCTGCTACAGCAGAGAAAACGCAGACCCGGGTTTCCCGCGAAAAACGTCGGTTTGCGGTGTGCAGTGGTATGTGGTGTGGTGCCAATGCATTGACGATTTCGACGGTCGACATCGTAGTATGCCAGTTGCCGCGGTTGTCCAGCGGAGAATTCTCGCCGGAGATGAATGAGCGCCATGGAAGTTCCCTCGAGTTTTCGCCGACTATGGCGGCGTCGCACGCCGGAGCAGATTCGCTATGAAGGCTTATTTACCAATCCCGTCGGGGGCATGCTTAGCACTTTTCTCTTTCTCGCCTGTAAGACATGTGCAACCAAGATGACATTTGGGCTTCCGCCGGGAATCCTTCTTGGTGAATTGGAGACGCGCGAAATCGTGCGATTGCAGCAAGAGGATTGGGAGGCGTTTGAAAAGCAGCTATATGATGATAACGATCGAAAATTAATGCAGTCAGAATCCTGGAAACAATCGGTCGTCGCTCACTGCCGCAACGGCATGAGGGAAGTGCCACTTTGGTTCTGGGCAGATGGACAATGGCACCGACAACGGTACGGCATCCCTGCCCGGATGTACCCTCACATGCCAGGTCACGCGGTCGAACGACTGGTGTCACTCAATGCCACCAGAAAAAAAGAGCAGCCGTTGAAATGGATTGAATACACCAAGGGACGCGATAGTCGCCAGCGATTCTTTGTTGAGGTCGATCTGGTGGTCGAGGAAAACGGCTCGTTTACCATTGAACTGCTAGGACACCGCGAGGAGCCGCTTAACGTCCGCGTTTCACGGTACGTGAGCGGTTACTAGCACCAACGGCCGCCCTGGTCAACTCCAGGTCGTCGGCCCGGATTTACTAGCTTCGTTTCAGTAATTGAGTTGAACAGGTCCGTTGGATACGGCAGCCAACTTCAAATCAGTCCACCGGATTCGGCACCATGAGCATCTGGCAAACCATTTGCCGAGTATTCTCCCGAAAGCCTGATCCTCTTGTGGAGATGGTGCGCACCCTCAATCAGCGCCGCCGACAAGACCACTACGTGTTCGTTCATCATGCTCTCCGACAACTCGCTTTTGGCGATCCGGTGGGTTGTTTCACCGTGTTGTCGTCAGATCGAGCTGACGAAGCCATTGCGGACATCTGCCGTCGAGTGCAAGAGTCGTGTGCGACACCAGAGCCTAATCCAAGACGGTTGATGCCACGGGATATCCACGCGCACACAACGGGCATTGGTCAGTTTCCCTGTATTGTGGTTGAAATGCCTGAGCCAACCAGCGAAACGGAAGCGTACTTTGTCGCCATCGTCCTGCTTACGACAATAGATGAAGTGCTGGATGGTACAATCTCCCGCGACACGCACATGCGATATATCACGCTGGAAAAAGGAATGGTTGATGATGGTTCATCCTGCAATTTGGTTTGCGAATGGTTTAAGGAGGGTATGCATGCCATACTTGGAGGAGGTGTGCAACCAAACATGGAGCAATTCACACAGGCTGTCCACCAGCAGTTGCAGTCGACAAAACAAACGGAATAAGGCTTTGTCATGGCGCTGACGTTTTCCAGGTTCATTGCGGCAAAGAACCGATAGGTAGTAGCCCTAACCAGAACCCGCACCCAATGAGCGAACCACTCCAAGTTGCGGCGGTTCAACAACGGTCGTTGCCACGGCGAATCGCCATCATGGCCGCGAGCCTGATGGCGGGGGATGCCCTGGGGATTACGGTAGTCTATTTGTTGGTGGCTGCCCGCCTGCTGGTCGCCACGGACATCGTCTGCTACGCCGTGCTGTTGGTTTGCCTGCTTGCGCCGGGCGTGGCGGCGGGGGCGAGAAGCGGGCTGCCGCTGGGGATGAGCTTTTGGTTGCCGATTATCCTGGTCGCGATAGCGAAGTATCTGGAGCCCAGCATCAGCATGGCGCGCCGGACCGGCTGGGAAGAGTGGCGTTTCTTCGTCGTGGTGGCAGTATTTGTTGGCACTGCTGCTATTGTTGCAGTGGTAGTGCAATTAATGATGCGGCGCGTCGATGCCGCGTTCGGGCATCGGGAAAAGTAGCGGACGAAGAGGCAACTCGACCTTCGCGCTTGCCACTTTACGTCAAACGCATTCCGTTGCCCTTTGACCAGCCTCTGGCCCCGCTCTCTCACGAATACCACCTCACCCTCCTCTCCACCGGCACTCGCCCGCCGTGTTGCGGAGCCGGGCCACTGGCCGCCAATCTTTGGCCTTGGATGGTTTTCTTGATACCCATTAGGATGCCTGCATGGGCAGATTGACGTTTCACATTGGACGTCGGCGGCAGGAGAACCTTAGCATTGTGCGCTCGGAGATAATAGCATGCGAACGCCCTCGCAGATTCTGAACGAAATACAGATCGCGCAGGCCTGTTCCGCTTCCTGGCGAGCGATGAAGGGCGACGACCGCGTACGGCATTGTGGTCAGTGCGACCGCAAAGTTTTCAATCTGTCCCAGCTCAGCGCCGACAAAGGGGTCCGCCTGCTGGAGCAGAATGGCTACAACCTCTGTGTTCGCCTCTACCAGCGTCGCGATGGCACCATCATGACGCAGGACTGTGGCGCGAAAAGTGTGTCGCGATGGCGTGTTGCCGCCTGGGCGGTGTCGTTGTTGGCATCGCTTTTCGCCAGCGGGTGTCGTGTCGTTCAGGGTGCGGTCGATGTAAATCCGCGGCCATCGGTGCCATCCAAGCAGCCAGCAACGCCGCCAACACATCCCGACAAACCGGCCGACAGCTAACCACGCCCGGCCCGTAATTTGGCCGCGTTCAAGAAGAGTCCGCCGCGCATCGCATGCACACGTCGCTCCCCCCTCACGAATACCTCCTCACCACCCTCTCCACCGGCACTTCCACCCAGCGGTAAATCACCGCTGCAGCAGCCAGGCTCAGCATGGCGGCGACCAGCAGGCCCGCCACGGCGGCCCAAGGAGTGTTCCAGCCGGCGCGGACCCATAGCGTGGCCACCAGCACCAGCACGGAAAAGTGAACGAGAAAAAAACTGTACGAGGAGCGTCCCAAGTAGCCGACGATCCGGCTTCGCGGCCAGCGGTCGATCAGCGCCAGCTTGCCGCCGGCGAACAGCAGCAGCGCGGGCACGAGCGAATCAATCAGCCGCCATCGCCAGGCGTTGGTCAGCAGCAGGCCTTGTCCCACTGCCAGGCCCATCAGCGCCACGTAGATCCAAAACAAGATCTGCCCGCGCGTGTTCTTCAGCCCTTCGTACACCATGATCCCCAGGAACAGGTGGCAGAAGAAATAGACGGCCCACACGTTCCAGTGGTCGTAGCGGTTGAAGTAAAACAGCGACGCGATGGCCAGCGTCCAGCAGACCGCCATCATCATTCGTTGAGCCGTGCCGCGCCCGCGTGGGCCAAGCCGCCGCGCCACTGCGTCGCGCAGGCACAGCAGCACGGCGTAGAGCACCACCAGTTGAAAATAAATGCCGACAAACCATAGCCCTGTCGAGAGGGATTCAAAACGGCCAGGGTAGCGTTGATCCAAAATGTCTTGTAGGAAGAACACATGGGCCGCCACTTGCTGCCAGGTGAGGGGGGGCCCAATCACGCTCTCTGGAATGTACCCGCGGGCAATGGCGCACGCCGCCACCGCCACCGCCACCACCACCAGATACGGCGCGGCCAACCGGCAGTAGCGGCCGAGCAAAAACCGCCCCAGGTCGGCGAAGCGCCACGTCCGCTCCGACATCGTCCGCGCCATCACGTATCCGCCCAGCGCGAAGAACACCGGTGCGATCCGGCCATGCGTCCGCAGCCAGGGGATCGAATCAGCCAGAATCGGTCGGGCCCAATTCGACAGCGGCGGATAAAGCGCGAAATGATGCGCCGCGATCACGGCCGCCGCCACCGCCCGCATCGCGTCAACCAGCGCCCAGCGCGTGGCCACCGCCGGCTCCGATTTCGGCAGTCGGGGCGTAGCCAGGGCGGGCCGTGGCGAGGCGAGCGTCATGAGGGCGGACTCGATCCGAGGAGTCGTCAGGTTTCACAGTTCGTTCGGGATGCCTGGCAAGCCGGCCGTCCGCCTGCGGCCTTCCCCCTGGTGTCACGCTCCCGCGAGGGGCATTATACTGGGGTTCGCGCCCCAGGGGGCAAAAAGTTTGGCCAATAAACGCGCGTGCTGATTTGGTCGTTTATCAACCGGCAAACCTTTCTCTACATGATTTAAACACAGGAGAATTGTCCATGAAGTCGCTGCTGATGTGTGCTGTGGCGTTGATCGGTGTCTGCGCATGGACTGCTCCCGCCGCGCGGGCAGGCGAACTGGACGGAACCTGGATGGGCCAGACCCTGGTGACTGTCCAGGGGGACCACGCCGACGCATATGCTCTAAAGCTGCAATGGACCTTCGCCGGCGATGAGTTCACGCTCAAGAGTGGCGACAAGACAACCACCGGCAAAGCAAAGATCGACGCCGCAGCCACGCCGAAGACGCTCGATATCCTCGCGTCGGGAGGCAACGGCCCGCGGCTTGATAGCACGGGCATCTACAAGATCGATGGCGACACGCTGACCGCCTGCTACACGATCCGCGAGGGGCGCCCCAAGGAGTTCAAAGGCGGGGACGGCAAGATTTTGTTGGTGTTGAAGCGTCAAGGGAAGTAGGCGGCCGAGCAGAGGATATCGCAGGGTGCCTGGGGCTGAACGTAGCGAAGTGAAGTGAAGCCCCAGAGTCTTCCGGTTCTGGGGCATCGTTGCGCTCTGCCCCAGGCACCCAACGCCAATCCGCTCACTAGCCCGAAGCGCAAGCGAGGGGGCCCCGGTTTCCGTGTTGCCCCCTCGCTTGCGCGTCGGGCTAGTGACCCATGAACTCGACCACGAACGCACCAGGACGAACCTCATGCGCACGCCCACCCGGTTCGCGTTGAGTCTGCCCGCACTGGTTTGCATTGCGTTTGGTTTATTCGCCGCTCGGCTCGCGCCCGCCGCGCCGCCGACCGGCGGCGGCGCGATGGCCACGCTGGGGGCCGGGGCCGCGGCGGTGGACACCACGCCCACGAAGTTCCCCGTCATCATCAACGGCGGATTCATTGAAGCGAAGGCCGACAGGGCGTTCGACGCGCTGCACGCCCGCGCGATCGTGCTGGCCGATGGCCGCACCCGGCTGGCGATCGCCGTGGCCGACGTCTGCGGCATCGACGCGGGCATTGCCGACGAGGCAAAGCGCCTGGCCCACGACGCCACCGGCATTCCGGTCAACCGGATCCTCATCTCGGCGACGCACACGCACTCCGCACCGTCTGTGTGGCCCGTGCTCGGGAGCCGCGTGGACGCCGCGTACGCCGAGTTCCTCACGCGGCAGTTGGCTCGCGTGATTGCCGAAGCGGCCGCGCGGGTGCAACCGTGCCGCGTCGGCTCCGCGGTGGTCGCCGCGCCGGATGAAACCCACTGCCGCCGTTGGATCTTTCGCTCCGACAAAATCCAAACCGACCCCTTCGGACAGCACACGGTGCGGGCGAACATGCACCCTGGCTATCAAAGCCCGAACGTCATCGGCCCCGCCGGCCCGGTCGATCCTGATCTGACATTGCTGGCGATTCAGAATCGCGACGGCGTGCCGCTGGCCGTGCTGGCGAATTTTTCGCAGCACTACTTTGGCGCGCAGGCCGTGTCGGCCGACTACGCAGGGCGATTCGCCGAGCAGCTTTCGGCAAGGATCGGCCAGAATCAAACAGCAACGGAGAAGCCCGCTCCGCCCGTCTGCATCTTCGCCCAAGGAACCAGCGGCGATCAGATGTGGATGGACTACGGCCGACCGAAGTCGTCGATCACGCTCAATCAATACGCCGACCATCTGGCCGAGGTCGTGATGAAGGCGTACGGCAACATTCAATACCGCGACCGTCTGGAACTGGCGATGACCGAGCGGACGCTCCGCCTGCGGCGCCGCGTACCGGATGCCGAGCGGCTGGCGTGGGCCCAGGCGATCATCAAGAAGATGGGATCTCGCACGATCCCCGCCACGATCCAGGAGGTGTATGCCCAGGAGGCAATTCATCTGCATGATGTGCCGGAGGTGGACATTAAGCTCCAGGCGATCCGGATCGGCGAGTTGGGCATTGCCGCCTGGCCAGACGAGGTGTTCGCCATCAGCGGCCTGAAGCTCAAGGCCCAAAGCCCGTTGCCGACGACATTGAATATCGAGCTGGCCAACGGTGCGTTTGGCTATATTCCGCCTCCGGAGCAGCATCGGCTGGGAGGTTATACGACATGGCCCGCGCGCAGCGCGGGTTTGGAGGAACAGGCCGAGCCCAAGATCGTCGAAGCGCTGCTCTCGATGCTGGAAGAAATCTCCGGCAAGCCGCGGCGGAAGATGGTCGATCCGGTGAGTGCTTATGCCCGCGCGGTGCTGGCCGCAATGCCGGCGGCGTATTGGCGTTTGGGGGACATCACGTCGCCCGAGGCCCGCGACGCGGT
>JAIOQB010000239.1 GCA_021413585.1 Planctomycetia bacterium | reverse complement strand
GCCTTGACCACCACCGGCGTGGGAACCACGACCTTCAACGGCCAGGTGAACTTTGCCACGGACGCCACAGTCAACGCCAACGGCGGCACGCTGACTCTCACCGGCGGGGTGGTGAAGAACGGCACCACGGCCACCTTCACCGGCGGCGGCACGATCAACATCAACTCCGTGATCAGCGGCACCTCCCTGCCCGGCACCAGCTTGACCATCGACAACACTTTACTGGTGCTCAACGTGGGGAGTACCTACAGCAGTGACACAATCATCAAAAACAACGGTACGCTGAAGTTGGGCGTGAGCCCCGCCCTGCCCATCTCGCCGTTGACCGCAATGATCATTAACTCCGGCGGCACCCTCGACCTGGCGTCGTTCAGCGACAGCGTCTTCTCGCTGACCGGTGCCCTGGACGCACTGAGCACGGTTCAGAACTCGGTCAGCGGCACCAGCACCTTGACCATCAACGGCGGTGCACCGGCCAACTTTGCGGGTGTGATCTCCGGCACGGCAGGAGGCGACGTGGCGTTGACCAAGGATGGCGGTGGCACGCAGACCCTCAGCGGCACGCTGGCCAATACCTTCACCGGCGTGACCACGGTCAACGGCGGCACGTTGGACCTGGGCAAGTCGGCCGGGGTGAATGCCATCGGCGGCGACTTGGTGATCGGCGACGGCACGCTGACCGATACGGTCAGACTGCAGGCGACCGAGCAGATCCCGGACGCCAGCGACGTGACGATCAACTCCAACGGCGTGCTGAACCTCAACGGCAAGAGCGAGACCATCGACGGCCTGAGTGGCTCCGGCACGGTGAACAACACCACCGGCACGCCGGTCACCTTCACACTCGGCGGCGGCAACCAGCCCTCCGCCACGTTCACCGGTGTGATCCAGAACAGTGGCGGCGGCGCGTTGTCGCTGACCAAGACCGGCACCGGCACGCAGGCCCTCGCCGGAGCCAGTACTTACACCGGCGGAACGCTCATCACCAACGGCAAGCTGCTGGCCAACAACACCACCGGCTCCGCCACAGGGACCGGCAACGTGTCGGTCACCGGCGGTATCCTCGGTGGCTCCGGAGCCGTCAGCGGCGCGGTGACGATCAGCGGCACTGGCGCCTTGAGCCCTGGCAACAGCATCGAGTCTCTCTCCACCGGCGCGCTCACCTTGAACGGTGGTTCGTACGACTACGAGTTGACCACCAGCCCGCTGGATGGCGACCTGGTGGACGTTTCGGGCAACCTGACCTTGCTGGGCACGGTGAACCTCAATCTGACGGACCTAGGGATTGATACCCTGCTGCCCGGCGGATCGAAGCTGACGTTGATCAGCTACTCGGGCGTGTGGAACGGTGGCATCTTCGCCGGCTATGCCGACGACTCGATCTTCACGTTCGGCTCCAATCAATGGCTGATCAACTACAACGACCTCGTCGCCGGATCGAACATTCTCGGCGGCGGCGCCGGTCCGAACTACGTGACGATCACCACGTTCGTACCCAGCGGGGTGCCCGAGCCGTCAACGCTCGCCCTGGCGGGCCTTGGCTTGGCTGGGCTCGGCCTGATGGTGTGGCGGCGCCGGCGGCAGAAGTAAGCCAATTCTCGGTATGATGCAGGGGCCGAACGGCGAAAGTTTCGCCGGTCGGCCTTTGCTTTTGGCCTCGAAGTCGTGGTCCGGGAACGCTTTGGAGCCTTGGGGGTGTGAGCATCCCAGGGGCGGCCATCCGCAATTCATGGTTTCATTTCGACCACTGTGTTTTGTTCCATGGTGCAGGGCCTTCGAGACGGGCCGATTTGTGTTAACCCTTGGCGGCATTCCCGTTAGAATGACAATTAATCAAACGACAGGTTGGTAGGGAGCAGGAGTAGTGCGTTTGGTCTGAATGCTTGATCTTCACTGCGCGGCCATGTGATTTAACCAGAATCGCTGATTCGCTGCAGTTCATTTCGATGGCCTGCGTCTGAAGATTTTGAACTGACGAAGCTGAACCGACGGGGGCACCGAAGTTCGAGGAGAGTTCTGCTTGTTCAATCTTTTGATGCTGAGACGGGCCATACGTTGCCCAATCATCCTCGCCCTCTGGCTCGCGTGCGGGCTCGTTGGGGCCGAAGAGCCTCAGCCGCCCCCGCCAAGCCCCTCTTCTCTGGAAAAATCGAAAGACGTGCAGTGGCCTGGCGTCGTATCGATCTTTCACGGCTACAACTGGCAGAACGACGAGAGGTACGTTACGGCCATCAAGGAGGCGGGCTTCGGCGCCGCCGGCGCAACCGAGGCGCAAATCGACCACTGCCGCAAGCAAGGAATGAAGGCCTTTGTCTTTGCCTGGCCTCAGGAATCGGTGGTTCTCTGCTCCCGCTACAAGGATGACCCGGCCGTGCTGGCGTACTATATGGCGGATCGCTTGCGGCCCAACAAGTGGGGAGTCTTTACCCCCATGGAGGCCGACATGTTCAAAGGGGATCCGCACCACCCGGCCATCTTTACGATGTACGCCCTGATCGGACACATCGGCGAGTTTGTGCCGACGGTCAAGCCGCGAGCCTTGGAGTTCTACCACCATCACTGGGACGCCAGGCGTTCACCGCAAATGCGGTACGCCATCCTCGAGCAATATCGCGAGGAAGCGTGCAAGGCGGGAGGAATCCCCACCATCGAGTTGATCCAGGCGATGCAGGACGACGTGCGCAAGACTCGCCAGACGGCGTACACCAGCTTGGCTTATGGAACCCGTGGGCTCCGCTGGTGGGGAGGACAGTTGTTCTTCGACGTCAACCAGCGTGACGAGCGCGGCGTGCCGCGTCGCACGCCGCTGGGGGACGAGGTGGCGAAGATTAACGCCGCGGTCAAGGCGTATGAACCCGTCTTCGCCCATTCGCACTGCGTCAGCGTGATTCATGCCGCTCCGCTGCCGCCGGGCACCAAGGAAACGCCGTCGAACTCCTGGGTCAAGCTCTCCGGCGACGAGGTGATGGCGGGCATCTTTGAGAACTCCACGAAGAGCAAGCACTTGCTCGTGGCGAATCGAGACGCGTTTAACGCGCACGAGGCGACACTGCACTTCACCGGCAAGGTGACCTCCGTCGAGCAGATGAACAAGGCCAGCGGCAAGTGGCAGCCCCTGCATGCCGACATCAACGCCAACTCGGCCAGCGCGAAGGTGTCGCTGGAGCCGGGGGGTGGAGAGATGCTGCAAATCGAAGGGATTCCAGACTCAACTTTTACCAGCGATAAATAACGTGCGACTTTTTGTCGTGTCGCACCGAGGCACGGCTTCCCGCCCAGTTCCGACCAACCCACCTCACGGCACCCACCGCGGATTCCCGGCCTTCCGGCTGTCGCTTATAATTGATTTGAGCGCGTGCTGAGTGAAGCCATCCCACGATCCGCCCTTTGAGAGCCATCATGCGAAACCAAACCGCACGCGTTTTGCGTTACTACGCCGCAGTATTAGTCATTCCGGCGTTGCTAGCGGGCCTTGCGAATCGCGCCTCGGCCGAGGATTGGCCCACCTGGCGCAAGGACCGCTTGCGAACCGCGGTCACCACCGAGCAGTTGTCGCTGCCGCTGGCGCCGGTCTGGTCGTATCGCACACGGGCGGCGCAAATCGCGCCGCGCCCCACCGACAACCCGATGTACACGAACTACCCTGACTGCGCCCGCTTCAACGTGCCGCTGATCGCCGCCGGCGACGCGGTGTACTTCAGCAGCGCGGCCGAAGGGCGCGTGGTGTGCCTGGACGCCGCCAGCGGCAAGCTCCGCTGGGAGTTCATGGCGGGCGGCGGGGTGAACCGCACGCCCATGTATTGGAAGGGCCGGATTTACTTCGGCAGCGACGACGGCCACGCCTATTGCCTCGACGCGGCCAGCGGCAAAGTGGCGTGGTCGAAGCAGGTGGTGCCGGCGAATCGCTGCCTGATTGCCTACGGAAAAATGATCTCCGCCTGGCCGGTGATGACCGACGTGATGGTGGCCGACGACGTGGCCTATTTCTCGGCCGGCGCGTTTCCCCACGACGGGGCTTTCCTGGAAGCAGTCGACGCCCAGACTGGCAAATCGATCTGGAGCAGCGGCCGCGCCGGCGAAAACGCCTGGCGCGAAAGCCTGGCCCCGGGCGGGCACTTGTACGTGACGCAAAACCACGTGTGGGTCCCCAAGGATTTCCGCGGCTACTCCGGCATTGCCTATGGCTCGGGAGTTCCCTTCCGGCGCAGCGACGGAAAATTCGTCGGCGGCTGGGGAGGCGCGGACCCTGAAATGCCCAATACCAAAGGAACCTTCTTCCCGCTCTTGGGGGCGGTGAAGGACGGCGTGCGATACTGCGGCAACGTCGCGTGGAATACTCAAGACGAAGATAAAAAACGCGTGGAGGTGTGGAAGCAGGAGATACCCGGCCGCTGGGTTGACGCCGATTCGGCGATCGCCGTGCGCACCGGCGGCAAGCACGGCCTGCCGGTCATTACTCGCTACGACCCCGATCTTTGCACCACGATCTGCGCCGGCGATCTCACGTTCAACACCGCCTTCGACGGCGATCCGAAAAAGGGAGTCGGCTCGGGCGTTTATGCCCGCGATCCGAAGACCGGCGCGGTCCGCTGGTCGGCCGAAGTTCCCGAGCGGGCCAATCAATTGGTCGTCGCCAATGGACATCTACTAGTGAGCACGCGGAGCGGCACGATTTATTGCTATGCCTCCGCCGGGGCAGGCGCGCCGGCCACGCCGAATAAAATCGAAGAGCCGATCGATCCCAACGCGCTGAAGGTCCGTCCCGAGGTTGCCAAGGCGGCCGAAAAGATCATCGCTCAAACCGGCGTGAAGGATGGCTATGCCCTGGTGCTCGACTCGGCGGATGGGCAATTGGCTTTCGAGCTGGCGCGGAAGACGAATCTCTACATCTGTGCGGTGTTCCGCGATGCGGAGGCGATGCACACCGCCCGGCTGGCGTATCAGCGCGCGGGCTTGCACCTGTCGCGGATCGTCACCTGGCTGCAGGCGCCGGATACGAAGTTGCCTTACCCCACCTATTTTGCGGACCTGATCGTCTCGGAGGGAGCGCTCGACGGAAAAACGCTCCCCAGCGACACGGAAGAATTGGCTCGGCTGTGCAAGCCGATTCGTGGCATCGCCTTCATCGGCGGCGCGGCGGGCCGCGAGTCGCTGCAGAAGTGGGCGGACGGCACGAAGCTCTCCGGCTGGGAGATCGTCGACTCGGGGGGCCTGTGGGCGAAGCGAGTGCGGCCGCCACTGAAGGACGGCGGCGGCTGGACGCACATGTATGGCGATCCGGGCCAGACCGGCTGTAGCGAAGACGGCGAGTTGAAGCCGCCGCTGGGAGTAGTGTGGTTCGGCCCCCCGTTTGTGCAATATGGAACAGACCAGACGCCGCTGATCATCAACGGCATTCTGGTGAACCCTGACGCGAATTCGCTGGAGGGATACGACGAATATACCGGGCGAAAGCTGTGGCGGTTGGATGCCGGCGGCATCGGCATCGGCGAAGGAAAAATCGCGGCCAGCTCGCAGTTCATCTATGTCCGGCACGCCAACATTTTGGCCCAGATCGATTTGTTTACCGGAAAAGAGCTGGGCTTGTTCCGCTCGCCCTTCGGCGAGAAATTTAATTGGGGCTGGTTCGCGGTCGATCCGGACGGCAAGCGGGTTTACGGCGGCTCGGACGGTGGGTTCTACTGCGTCGAAGCGAAGGCCGGCAATGCCACGCTCCTCTGGAAGATCGGCGGCCCCGACTCCCAGGAGAAGTATGGCGGCATGACGGTGATGAGCGACGGCCGGATTTATGTCTTGCGCGGCAAAGCGTCGGATCAACAGCGGGCCGAATGCCTGGCCGACTTAAAGAAATGGTTCCAGACTCAGCCGGCCGACTTGCGCGACGAGTTTGAAAAGCAAATGAAGGATCGCGACGTGCGCGAGTTGACCGCCATCGACTGCGCCACCGGCAAGGTGCTGTGGAGCCGCGGCGTGGATATCACCAATTGCGGCGGCGCCTGGCTGCGGCCGGTCACCACGGGCGGCAAGCGCGGCTACGCTCCGCATATCTCTGGCGATATGTTCGCGCACAGCGGCGTCGTGGTGTTCGGCTCGTCCGGCGGCGCCGACAAAGGCTGGACGGTGTGGAACTCCGGCGGTTATCAATCGCGGGGGCTGGCCGGCTACGACGGCGCCACGGGCAAGCCGCTCTGGATTCGCTATGCCAACTACCGTGCCCGGCCGGTGATTGTGGACGACACCGTCTACGCCGAACCGTGGGCCTACGACATTCACACGGGTGCCAGAAGAACGCGCGAACATCCGATCACCGGCGAGCAGGCGGATTGGGCCTGGTGCCGCTACGACAAGCAGTGCGGTATCTTTTCCGCATCGAAGTATTTTCTGTTCGGCCGCTCGATGGGCTTGGGCTATCAGGATTTGCTGAGCGATCAGGGCCTGTACACGTTCTGGCATAGCCGCAGCAGTTGCTGGATGGACTGCTCCAGCGGCGGCGGCATGATGATCAAGCCGCCGCAGTCGCTGGGTTGTGTCTGCCAGTGGAACATGCCGTTTACAATCGGCATGGGTCAGGTCTCCACACAGCCCACCGCGGCGCCGGTGTTTGCCCAACCGGGGCCGACGCTGCCGGTGAAGCATCTGCACTTGGACTTTGGCTCGACCGGCGACCGGCGCGACTCGGCGGGCAATCTCTGGATCCGCCCCGACGGGCCCGCGGGCGCCTTGCTGCTGCTGGGCTACAATGTGAAACCCGTGCTGTACACCGGTGGCGAGCCCGTGCAGCGCAGCGCGGTCTACACCAAGGTTCAAGGGGCCGAACCGCCGTTTGTGTTCGCCACTTGCCTGTTGGGCTTGAAGCAATGCACGATGCCGATCAACACGCCTCAGGCCGCGGCGGCCACGTACAAGGTGCGGCTCGGATTTTCAGCCTTGCCGGGCGACAAGCCAGGGCAGCGCGTGTTCAGCGTCAAGCTTAACGGTCAGACAGTGTTGGAGAACTTTGACATTGTGGTCGCCGCCGGCGGGGCAGACCGTGCCCTGTGGAAAGAGTTCACCGTTCAAGTGAAGGACAACCTGTCACTGGAACTCGTGGCCTCCGGCGACACGCCGACACGCGAGCAGATGCCGCTGCTCAATGCGGCGGAAGTGCTGCGCAAGGATTGAGCCTGGCGTGACGCCGATCAATCGCGGAATTGAAGCCCGTGGCAAGAAGGACGAAGCAATGCGGACCGGCGTACTGCTGCTGATTCTTGCCCTGGGGTTCACTTCAGCCGCCAAAGGAAGCGAGCCGGCCGTCAAAAAGGTGCTGCTGATTGGCATCGACGGCTGCCGGTTCGACGCCCTGATGTATTCCCAGGCCAAGCATCTGAAAGAATTGGCCAGCAGCGGCGCTTATTCGGATCAAACCGACGTGCTGGGAGACCGCAAGACCGGCGCGGCGACGATCACCGGCCCCGGCTGGTCGTCGGCGGTGACCGGCGTGTGGGCCGACAAGCACGGCGTCCGCGACAACAGCTTTCGCGGCGAGAACCTGGCCGCGTACCCCAGTTTCTTGCAGCGGCTCACCAAAACCCGCCCCGACGCCTCGGCCATCGCGGTCGTGTCGTGGAATCCGTTTCAGAAGTACGTGTTCAACCATGGCGAAACGTGCCGCTTCGTTCTCGACGGCGACCGCGGCGGGTACGCCGAGGGGGATCGCCAGGTCACCAAGACGGCCGAGACTATTTTAGCGGAGCAGAATCCAGACATTCTCTTCGCCTACTTCGGCGAAGTGGACGTCACCGGCCACGGCTATGGGTTTCATCCTCGCTCGCCCAAGTACACCAACGCCATCGAAGCGGTCGACGAGCATGTGGGAAAAATCCTGACCGCCATGCGGGCACGCTCCACGTTCGCCAAGGAAAATTGGCTGGTCATGGTCTGCACCGACCATGGGGGCCAAGGGCGCGATCATGGACTGGGAGAAAAGGTGCCGGAGATTCGCAACGGCTTTATGATCCTCAACGGCCCCGCCGTGCGGCCGGGCAAGATCGACGAGCGGACGTTCAATGTCGACGTGGCCGTCACGGCGCTGACGCACCTTGGCGTGGCGATCCAGCCGGATTGGAAGCTCGACGGTCATGCCGTCGGGCTGCGGTAACACTGGACTGATCGCGACGCTCGCTTGCAAGCGTCGGAGGCGGATCTTGGATATAAACACAATCGAGGTCTCCCGCTCCGCCAGGATATCCGCGTTGCGCTCGACCGTAGTTGTCGTGGCGTTGCTCTTTGTCATGACGGCGTGTGGAACCGCTCGGGCGGAGGTCCGATTGCCGCACGTGATCGGCAGCAACATGGTGCTGCAGCGCGACGTGCCAATCCGGATCTGGGGCACGGGCGCACCGGGCGAGAAAGTCACCGTCACGCTGAATCAACAACGGGCCACCGCCACAACGCAATCAAACCGTCGTTGGGAATTGCAGTTGCCCGCGATGCCAGCCGGCGGACCTTACCAGATGGTGGTCGAAGGGACGAATCGCATCGTGCTGGACAACGTGCTGCTGGGTGAAGTGTGGTTCTGCTCCGGCCAGTCCAATATGGAATGGATCGTCGTCAAGTCGATTCACGCGGATCAGGAGGTTCCGGCCGCAAACCTCCCGATGATGCGGCTCTTTACCACGCCGGCCAGGCGCAGCACGGTTCCGCGGGACGATGTGGAGGCGGACTGGCGGGTGTGCTCACCCCAAACCATCTCCTATTTTTCCGCGGTCGCGTACTTTTTTGGGCGCGAACTGCATCGGCAACTCCATGTTCCGGTGGGACTGGTCGTGTCCGCCGTGGGAGGGACGCGGATCGAGCCTTGGACGCCTGCCATCGGTGTTGCTGCGGTGCCGCAACTGGCGGGAAAAGATCGCGCTGAAAACGGCGACTTGTACAACGGCATGATCCATCCCTTCACGCCATTGGCCCTCCGCGGCGTGATCTGGTACCAGGGGGAAGGGAATGTGGGCGATGGGATGTTGTACCGTTACCGGATGCAAGCCTTGATCGACGGCTGGCGCGGCAACTGGAAGCTGGGCGACGTGCCGTTTTATTATGTCCAAGTTGCTCCGCTAAATTGGGGCGGCAAGCCGGTCGATCAAGTTCCGCAATTGTGGGAAGCTCAGACCGCCGCGCTGGCGATTCCTCACACGGGCATCGTGGTGACGAACGACATTGGCAATATCGGCGATGCCCATCCGCGGAACAAGCAGGAGGTCGGCCGGCGCCTGGCGCTGTGGGCACTCGCCAAGACCTACGGCCGCAACGACCTCGCGTTTTCCGGCCCGCAGTACAAGTCGATGCGGATTGAGAAGGACAAGATTCGCGTAAGTTTTGATTATGCTGGCGGAGAGTTGATGTCGCGCGACAAGAAGCCGCTGAACTGGTTTACCATCGCCGGCCGCGACGGAAAATTTGTCCCGGCGCAGGCGTCGATCGAGGGAGAGACGGTTGTTGTCTGGGCCTCCGCCGTTGCCCAGCCGGCGGCCGTCCGATTTGCCTGGCATCAGATCGCCGAGCCCAACCTAATGAACAAGCACGGCTTGCCGGCATCCGCTTTTCGCACGGACGGACCGCAATGACGCCTCGAACTGCCCCCAGTTCACAGCAAACACAGCTCACAGCAAACACAGTTCACAGAGTTTACAACGTGCAGAGTTCACAGCTTGCAGAGTTAAACGGAGAAGATCAAGCATGGCTATCCGGATGTTGCGACTGGCGATGATGTTGTTTACCGCGGCCGCGATTCAATCCGTCGCAACGGCCGCTGAGCCCACGGTGGTTCGGTCGGTCGATCGCATCGAAACGAATCGGACCAACGATTTCTACACGGGCAATCGCGCGCCGCTGGTCGCGTCGCCACTGATCAAGCTTCCGATCGGCGCGATCAAGCCGCAATCGTGGCTGCGCAAGCAACTGGAACTGGAGGCCGCAGGATTCGTCGGCCACCTGCCCGAAATCAGTAAATACCTGGTTCGCGAGCGCAACGCCTGGCTCGATCCCAAGGGGGCGGGCACCAACGGTTGGGAAGAGGTTCCTTATTGGCTCAAGGGGTTTGGCGACCTGGGCTATGTGCTCGGCGACGAGCGGCTCAATAAGGAAAGTAAATTCTGGATCGAGGCCGTTCTGCGCAGCCAGCGGCCCGACGGCTTCTTCGGCCCGCGCGGCAGCGGGGCGAAAGCCACGGTGGACAGCACGCGCGGCAAATACGACTTGTGGCCCAACATGGTCATGTTGTTTGCCTTGCAGTCGTACTATGAATACAGCCACGACCAGCGCGTGCTCGACTTAATGACCCGCTATTTCAAGTGGGAGATGCAAATCCCCGACGCAGAGTTTCTACCGCCGTATTGGCAGCATCACCGCGCGGCGGACAACTTGTACAGCGTCTACTGGCTCTATAACCGGACCGGCAACGCCTTCCTGTTGGACCTGGCGAAGAAGGTCGAGCGCTGCAAAGCCAATTGGTCGGCCGGCGTGCCCGACCGGCACAATGTCAACATCGCGCAGGCCTTCCGCGGCCCGGGCATCTACTATTTGCAATCGAAAGACCCTGCGCATCTGGCCGGGCCCGAGCACAACTACCGGCAGATCTGGGACGAATACGGCCAGGTTCCCGGCGGCGGGTTCGGGGCCGACGAGCAATTGCGAAAGGGTTACGTCGGCCCCCAGCAGGCGTTTGAAACCTGCGGCATCGTCGAGCTGATGCTGTCCGAGGAAATACTACTCACGCTCACCGGCAACTTGACCTGGGCCGATCGCTGCGAGGACGTCGCCTACAACAGCTTTCCCGCCACGGTCACTGCCGACTTCAAAGCGCTGCGCTACCTGACCGCGCCCAATCTTGTCGTGAGCGATCGCGTTTCCAAGGAGCCGAGCCTGTGCAACAGCGGTCCGATGTTGCTGATGAATCCACATTCCCACCGCTGCTGCCAGCACAACATCTCGCACGGCTGGCCCTACTTCAGTGAGCATCTGTGGTTCGCCACGCCCGACAACGGGTTGGCCGCGGCGCTCTACGCCCCGAGCGAAGTCACCGCCAAGGTGGCCGGCGGCGCGACGGTGACTATTCGTGAGGAAACCCATTATCCCTTCGCGGACGAATTGCAATTTGTTTTAACCGCCTCGAAGCCCGCGAAGTTTCCGTTGTATTTGCGCATGCCCGACTGGTGCGAAGCCCCCGAGCTGTCGATCAACGGCGAGAAGATCGCGCTCACCGATCCCAGGCCGCGGACGTTTCTCTGCGTCACGCGCGAGTGGTCCAGCGGCGACCGCGTGACGCTCCGCATGCCGATGAAGATCCGCACCCGCACCTGGGCAAAAAACCGCAACAGCGTCTCCATCGACCGCGGCCCGCTGACGTACTCGCTCAAGATTGGCGAGAAGTACGTGCAAGTCGACGGCAAAGAGTTCATCGACAGCCGCAACGATTTGCGCCACGATGCGTCGCTGGAAAAATGGCCCGCGTGGGAGATCCATCCGACCACGCCGTGGAATTATGGCCTGCTCTTGAACGCGGCCGATCCGGCGAAATCGTTTGAAGTCGTCGAGCGCGAATGGCCCAAGTCCGACCAGCCGTTTGCGGCGGCCGACGTGCCGATCGAGCTGAAGGCCGTTGGGCGGCGGATTCCAAGCTGGAAGCTCGATCGAACCGGCTTGGTCGGCCCAGTGCCGCAGAGCCCCGTTTCGACGGATCAGCCCAGCGAGCCGATTGAACTGATTCCAATGGGCGCCGCACGGTTGCGAATTTCGGCCTTCCCGACGATTGCTCCGGCTGAGGAAAAACCTGCGGCGCCGGACAAGGCCGGTGCCAAGTGATGGGCGATTACGCCGTTTGCTCCGCCAGGAATTGATCCAATTCCTGGCGAGTCGGCGCGCCCAATTGGCCGCCGCCGCGGGCCGCTTTGAGCGCGGCGGCCGCGCTGGCAAACCGGAGCCGTTCGAGCGGCGCCAGCCCTTCGACCAGGGCGGTGGCGTACGCGCCGTGAAACACGTCGCCGCAGCCGGTGGTGTCCACCGTGGGGACGACGAAAGCCGCGAGATGCCCCGTTTGCTCTGGCTTGCCCGCCAGGCGATACCACACCCCTTGCTTGCCGTCGGTGATGGCCAGCACCTGGCGCTGGTCGCTCCACAGAGACTTTAGCGCCGACGATGGATCGTCGCTGCCGGTGAGAACGGCTACAAACGCGCGCGACAGGATCAGGTGGTCCACCAAACCCACCAGCGCGTCGAAGCGAGGGTGAACCGCCAGTTCAAAATCGGCCACCACCGGCACGTTCGCCGCGCGGGCAATCGTCGCGGCGCGGATCATGCCGTTGACGCCGTAGTGATCGACGAGCAAGGCGCCGACCGAGCGAATTGCCTCTTCGGCCGGAGAGTCGGTGGACGCTCCCACCACCCCTTCGTTGTCGAAGAACAAGTTCCGCGTCTGCCGCTGCTCGTCGACGATCACCACCGAGCGGATCGGCCGCACGCCAGGTCGCTGCCCTGCCAGGCTGATATCGATTTGCTCCTCGGCGAGCCGCCGTAGGGCGAACTGCGACAGGTCGTCGTCCCCCAGCACACCCGCATAGGCGCAGCGGGCGCCGAGCCGCGCGGCCGCCACCAGGGCGGTTCCCGCCAGCCCGCCGCTCATCAATTGGCGGCGCAGCACGGCGGTCTTGGCGTCGGCAGCCGGGTAGGCGTCGACGAACAACAACTCGTCCACGGCGACGCCGCCGAGCCCCAGAATGTCCCACGTGTGACTCAAAGCCAGACTTCCCTAAAGCATTGCCAGACAGACGTTGATTTTCATTCGGGTGGCTGGGGCAACGCCCCAGATGTGTCGGATCGAACCCACTGGGGCGTTGCCCCAGCCACCCACCAGCCAGCTTCACGGCGTTTTGACTTTCGCCGCTTCCTTCTTAAACGCTTCGCTGGCGTCGACGATTTTCTGGTGATGCTTCACTTTGCGAGATTCACCTTCCTCGCGTTCCTTGGCCGCCAGATCCTCGCCCGCCAGCAACGATTTGATCTTCGCCGGCAAGTGCGTTTCCATTTCCTCATCCGTGCCAATCAGCACCGACTGCACCTGCCCCTTCTTGTCCAGGATCATCATTGCCGGGATGCCCGGGAACTGAAACGCCTCTTCAAACTGATCGAGTCCCTCCGGCACCACGCGGGCCCAGGGGGTCTCCACTTTGATCTGCTTGAGAATCTCCTTGATGTGGGCATCGTCCACTTCCGCTTTGTCGATGCTCATCGCCACGAATTGCACCTGGTCGTTACCGGCGTATTTCTGCCGCACCTTGTCGACCACGGGCATCCCCTTGATGCACCAGCCGCACCAAGTGGCCCAAACGTCGATCACGGTGACCTTGCCGACGAGCGATTTGCTGTCTCGCTTCTCCCCCTTGGGCGTGAGGAATTGAAAATCGGGCAATGCCTGGCCGAGCAATTTCGACGTCGACTCTTCGGGTGTAAGCGGCTCGATCAGTTGACCGACCTCCAAGTCTTTATCTTTCTTGGCCCAGGTAAAACGCTCGGGCGCGATTTTCTGATCAAACACCGCACCGTCGAAATCGGCCTCGAGTTCCATGCCGGGCACATTCTTCGCGGGGAACTGCACGCGGCGGACCAGCGACGACTCCTTGTCGATCCAGAACGTCAGCAGCCCGTCGTCGCAGGTGAACTCCACGCGGTCGCAGGCGTGGCCGCCGATTGCCGCCGGCTCCAGCAGCTTCGCCTTGCTGAAATCGACCTTCTCAAACGGATTCGCCGACGTGAGCAGGCCCAACGGAGTGTTTACGCCGATCATGCTCACCACCGGCCCGTCCATCAAGTCCTGCGGCAGCAGCGGCGTGAACTTCTCCACGCCGTAAAACTTCTCTCCCACCAGCTTCTCCAGCGCCGGAATCACCACCACCTGATCCTCGTAGCCGTCCGGCCGAGCGTAAATCTTTTTGCCGTCGCAGAGAAACAAGGACTGCGCGGTGGGTGCTCCTCCCAGGAACTTGGGCTCCACCGACTGATGCTCCAGCCGCACCCGATTGGGCCGCTCGAAATCGAGGCTGAACTGGAACTCTTCCTTTTCGACTTTCTGACCATTATTGAGCGCGAACCGCATCTTGCCCGTGTCGTGGTAGGTGTTGGCCTTGCGATAGGCGGCCAGCGTTCGGTCGAAGATTTCCTTGGGGCCGGGCTTGGCTGTGCCGTCGGGCTTCGCTGTGGCATCTGGCTTCGCGGCGGCGTCAGGCTTCGCAGCTTTGGGAGCCTCCTTCTCCGCGCACATGGCGGGCGAAACGCCCAGCAGGCTCAACGCACAGATTGCCGCCGGGGCCAGCAGCAGCAATGAAACTCGACGATAGATGTTTGACGAACAAAGGCTCAGCATGGTTTCACTCCGGCAGCGTGATTGGGTCAGCGTGATTGGGTATCGAGACAAACGATTATACGTGCTACTGAATACTAATTGGGTGAGCGACTGTCCGGATCCTTCTTCACCGCAGCCCTCTCCCGGAGGGAGAGGGAGCTGGACCTGCTCACGGCTTCTCCAGGATTCCAGGCCAGCCATCCGTGCGAAATGGCGAGGCGGGCAGGTCGGCCTTGTTGGTCAAATTCGGCTGGGCAATGCCGCTCCATGCGAACCGCACCGCGACCGGGTTCTTCACGTCGGGGCTGTGGACCACGATGGAGTCTTGGCCGCTTCCCTTGGAGTCATCGGCCTCGATCTTCGCCTGGGCGGGGACGAACTTGCGATCCTCGCCGGCGATGCTGAACCAATCGAGCGTCTTGCCATCTCGGGATTTTAGGCCGCCCCCCAGGTGATCGAAGTAGATCCGCACTTTGTCTCCTTCGATCTTCATGCCCTTGTACAGTGGGCCGCTGTAGACAATCTGGTCGTGGCCGTAGGTTTTGGCCAATGCCCACAATGCGAGCCGCTCGCCGATGACCCGCTTGTTGCTGGCGTGGTTGTCGTGAATCTGCGTGGCGTCGGTGGCCACGGCCATGCCGGTGTTGGGCAGCGCCAATACTTTTCGCTGGGCATCCCACACCTCGGCGCACGCGACATTGAAATTGCCGCCGTAATTGAACGGCGCAATCTGCACGTAATAGAACGGGAAATCCCCCTGCCCCCACCGCTTCCGCCAGTCGCGGATCATCAGCGAGAAACGCGACTCATAGAACTGAGCGTTCCCCACGTTCCCTTCCCCCTGGTACCACAGCACGCCCCGCATGGCGAACGGAATCAGCGGATGCACCATCTGATCGAAGAGCCCGGAGCGCTCCCACTTGTCCTCCGATTCTTTTTTCAGCACGGGGGCCATTTCAGGGAGCGACTGCATCGCGTCGCGGCTGATCCACGATTCGACCGGCGTCCCGCCCCACGAAGCGTTGAACAAGCCCACCGGGACGTGCAGTTCCTGATGAATCTTCCGGCCAAAGTAGAACCCGACCGCGGAGAACTCGGCGGCTGTGCCCGCGTCGCACGCCTCCCACCAGCCGCCGGTGAATCGCACCGGCGCGGGCGTTCCTTCGCGCACCACGGTGAAAAATCGCATCTGCGGAAACGGCTGCCGGGCCAGACCATAGTCCCTGGTGCGCCGCGTGCCGAGCGCCAGGTTCGATTGCCCTGCGCAGAACCAGACTTCGCCCACCAGCACGTTGCGATGCACCATGCTGCCGTGGGGCGTTTCGATCGCGAACTCGTGCGGGCCGCCCGCGGCAAGCTTCGGCAGCGTCAATCGCCACAGCCCGTCCGGCCCGGCGACGGTTGAAGCCTGTTGCCCCGCGCAGCTCACGCTGATCTTGTCGCCTGGAAACGTCTGGCCCCAGACGGGCAATTCCGCGTCGCGCTGCAGGACCATGTTTTCGCCAAAGCACCCCGACATTTCCAATGGCGGCGCGGCGGTCAGCAGCTTCGCCTTGGCGACGTAATGTTGCCGGATCTCGGCTTCGCTGAGCGCCTGGTTGTAGACCGTCACCTCGTGCAGCATGCCGCGCAACGGATAGAACTCCGCGCCGTCGTGGTAGTCGACTATGGAGAGCGGAGTGTCGGTTGGCAGCACCACCGCGCCGGTTTCCGCTTTCGACTCGCCGACCAGCAGGCCGTTGACGTACAGCCGCATGACGTGGCCGTCGTACGTCCCGGCCACATGGTACCAATGACCCGGATGGGCCGACCCGCCCGAGTGGAGATCGGTCATCTGACCTTTGGTCCCCTCGGCGCCCAGCGCGAACACAAACCGATGCTCGTGGGTGCCGATGAACCAACCCTTCCGCTGGTCTTGCTGACGGGCGACGACTCCGACGAACCGGCTCCAGCGGCGGAACTCGTCGATGCGAACCCACGCTTCGGCGGTCAGCCGCGTGCGCAGCTCTGCGGCGGGAGAAAGCTTGTCTCCCACCGTCACGGCGTTGGCGCCGCCATCGCACTGCAGGGCCATCGTTTGGCCGGCGTCAGCAAGCGGTGTTTTACGTTGGAGCTTGCCCGGGATCGTGCCGGCCTGAGCGCGAACTTCCAGGTCGTGCATCGCGCCGGGTGTGAATATCCATTGACCCAGCGGCTGCTGCTCGGCCGCCGGGGCGCTGGCCGCAGCGAACCACAAAGCCAGAACGACTGGGCGAACGATTGCTTTAGAGAAACGACTCAAGCCACAACTCCCGGAAAAACGGCTGGAAAGAACACAGTCATGATGGCTGAACCGCAAAGCGTCTGCAACCGCCGGGGGGTTAATTGCGGTCCCGGGTGTCGGGTGCCTGGGGCCGGGTGCCTGAGGCTGAACGTAGCGCGGTGAAGTGAAGCCCAGAGAGTTGATTCTGGGGCATCGCTGCGATCTGCCCCAGGCACCCGCTCGAAAAATGTGGCGGCCCCACGCCCTGATTGCGTTAGATTTTCATTCTTGAAGCTTATTAGTTGATAGGGCTAGAGGTGCGCGCATTTGCACCCCGGCTCCAGCGTCCCGCCGCCCCTCGCCTACCAGAGCCCCTCGCCGGGCTCCCTGCCGCTTAACAATTGCCCCCACGGAGTCCCGCCCTTGAACCTATTCATCCGATCCAAAATTCTCGCCGCGGCGCCCTTTCTGCTTTGTCTGGCCGCGATGGTATTTCAAGGGCATGCGACGCTGGCGGACGAACCGGCCAAGCCCGATCCAAATCCCCCGTCGGATGTTAAGGTCAAAGAAGTGAAGTGGCCCGGCCTGGTCTCGATCTTTCAAGGCGCAAGCTGGGGTGCTGATGAAAATTACCTGGTCGCTATCCAGGAAGCCGGTTTCGGCGCCGCGGGTGCCTCGGAGGCTCAGATCCCTGAATGCCGCAAGCACGGCATGAAGGCGTACGTATTCATCTGGGCCCACGAAGCTTCCACTATTCCCGCGAAGCACAAGGACGACGACGCGGTTCTGTGTTACTTCCTCTCCGACCGCCAGCCGCCGAAGAAGTGGGGCCTGTGGGCGGCGTGGGAGAAGAACGCCTACGCGGCCGATCCGTATCACCCGGCTGTGTTCACGATGCTAGGCACCTGGGGGGGCGTCGACGCGTTTTGCCCCATCGTGCGAGGGCGGGTGATGGAATACTACCACTATCACTGGGATGGAAACCGGCAGCCCCACCTGCACTTCGCCATCCTGGAGCAATACCGGCAGGCGTCGGCCAAAGCGGGGGGCGTGCCGATCTGTCGAATCGTTGAGACGCGGGCTGAAGACCCCCGTAAAACACGACAAACGGTTTACACGTCGCTGGCCTACGGAGTGCGTGGATTCCGCACCGGCGGCTCCGGGCTGTTTGATACGAAGAACCGCGATGCCCGCGGCGTCCCGAAGCGGACGAACCACGGCGAGGAGGCCCTTAAGTTCAATCAGGCGATCAAATCCTATTCGCCGATTTTTGAAAAGGCGCGGAGCGTGGACGTGTTCCACACCGCGCCGCTGCCCGCCGGGACGAAAGAAGCCCCCGCCGACCATTGGGTGCGCCCCACGGGCGACGAGATCGTGCTGGGCGAGTTCGCCAATCCGAGCAAGGAGCGCTTTCTGGTCCTGGCGAATCGCGACGCCTTCAAGCCCCACGACGCCAGGCTGCACTTCACCGAACCGGGGATCACCGTCCAGAAAATGGACAAAGTTTCCGGCAAATGGGAGCCGCTGAAAGTGGAAACGGGCGATAAAGGAGGAACCGTGAAGGTGCCGCTGGAGGATGGTGGTGGCGAGTTGCTACAGGTAATCAGCGCGAAGAAGTGAGCGGATTGGCGCTTGCCACCTACCGCTCACGCCAGACAGTAGGTCCCATCTGCCGGATGGGACCTGACCCGCTCGCAAGGGCACACCGCGCCGCAGGTACCGCCCGGCAGGCGGAACCTACTGTTGAGTTGGATGTAGTGCAGCCTTTCCCGGCGGATCGTCGCGGCGCTGAATCGGCGCGGGGCGCATTTTCCACACGTCCAGCGCCGTAAGCTTTGCCGCCCCCTTCTCTGCAAAGGCGGCTACGCCCAGATCGTTATCGGGGGGCGTGACGGATTTCGTCACCACATGCCGCCCGTCGCCGACGAACACCTCCAGGCAGATCTGGTCCAGGAAAACCCGCAGCTTCAGCGGCTGGCCTTTTTCGAGTTTCAGAGGAAATCGCGTGCCGGCGACGTCGAGCTGGCCATCGGCATAGCGAATCGTCACCGCGCGGCGGCCGTCGTCGCTGCGGCGTAGTTGCAGCCCACACGCGGCGTTCTCCTGCGGCTCGAAGCCGGCCTGGATTTCCAGGCCGCTTCCCTTGGTTTTGGCAACCAGTGGCTTGTCGGGTTGCACCGCGGCGTCCTGAATCGATTCATGTGCCTCTCGCAATTGCTCGATCTCGGCAATCGGCGCCTGCCGCAAGTATCCATCGGAGCCAACGGTCAGCACGCGGGGGAGTATCATGTACCCGTTCCAGCCGTTGCGGCCCCCTTGCGCTCGGGCCAGAAAGATGCAGCGCCCTTCGTTGTCGAACAGGATGCCCGTGCCGTAGACGCCGGTGAAATTCCGAAACTCGTCCATCACCCCGCGCGTCTTGGGTTCGTATTTGAGCTTCTCTAAGTCCAGCGTGCCGACGCTATATTTCACTCCCTCCTGATAAGCCGACGAGAGAAACACCCAGTGGTCGCCCAGTTGAAAGAAATTCGGGCATTCGGCATCCTCGGCGAACACGATCCCACGAAAACGCCATTTGCCCAGCTTGGGGTCATCGGCTTCGTAAATCGGCATCCCGGCGCGCGTGCCGCCGACAACCAGCATCGTGCGGCCTGCCATGACGAAGCCAAACGGATCGCGCCACGAACGATCGAACTTCGGCTCTCCCTTTTGGCCATGCGGAACGAGCGGGTTATTGGGATGCTTCTTCCAGGTAATCATTTCTTTATCGGCGGGCACGGCGCCCCACTGTTCAAACGGCTTGTTCTGCGGCCAACCCAGCACGCTGGCGTAGAGCAACACGGGGCTGCCGGCGGCGTCGAAGGCCATTCCACCCGACCAGCAGGCGGTCTCGCCCCGGTCCTGCGAAGGCCACACGGCGAAGGGGAATTGCGTCCAATGCACCAGATCCTTGCTGCGGGCATGCCCCCAGCCGATCGTCTTGCCGAAACCGGGGGAGTAGGGATGATGCTGATAGAAGATGTGATAAAAGCCTTTGTAATAGAACGGCCCGTTCACGTCGTTCATCCAGCCAGACTGCGGATGAAAGTGGTAGCGGGGCCACCAGGAATCTTCGCCGATCCGGGCGGCGTCGTGCGCTAAGGCCGCCATGGCCTGATTCATTTGCGGGTTGGGATAGAAGCGAATCTTGGGCCGGTCGCTGAGCGTGATTTCATCGACGTCGATGTGCCCCCAGCCGCCGCGCTGCTGGTCGACAATCTGCACGCGGGCGGTCTTCCCCTGCCAGGGGGCAAGGTCCCAACTGTGCCACAGTAGATCGGGCCGATCGACGCCGGCGACCGATTGCACCACCTTGCCGTCAACCAGCAGGTTCACGCAGGTCTGGCCGTCGTGACTGCCGCCGCAGACGAGCAGATTTAGATACGCCCGATCGATCACGAACTCGGGCGAAGTGAGCGTGCCGACCGCCTTGTCCGCCTCGCCGGCCGGCGCGCTATGGACGGCCCCTTTGCCCGTGAATCCGTGGACGTTTTGCGCCTTCAGGGCGTCGGCCCGAAGCGGTCCGGTGCCAAACGCCGTTCCGGTCGCTTGCCAGTCGCCGTACGTCTCGCCGTCAAAATCCGCCAAGACTTTGTCGGCCCGATCGGCTGCGGCGGCCAGCCCGGTGCGGCTCGCCATCAAACCCACCCCGAGCGCAATGAGACAAAAACCAAATCGAGCAATCATGCCTGGGCTCTCCAAAAAAACCGCCACCATCGGATCGGGGTCGTCCCGTACCTGCCGATCTTCGCTGGGCTTTCACTGGCCGTCAACATGGCACGACAAGCCTTTCACGAGCCCGTAGATCGACGCCATGGACCGCCCCAACACTGGCCTACACTGAAGCCCAAAACGCAGATCGCGGCCACCGAGGCGTGCTAAAGCACGAACAACCCAATTTTCGGCCATTCTCGCGCCGGATGCGAAAGATTCCGCGGCCTCTCGACGATAGGCCC
>JAIOQB010000238.1 GCA_021413585.1 Planctomycetia bacterium | reverse complement strand
ACCAGCCGCTGCAGCCGCCGCATTTCCTTGCGCATCTCGGGCAACTTGGCGAGGGCGGCCTGCTTGAGCTTTTGCTCGCGTTCGGGCGTGGCGGGGATGCCGATCATGCAGACGCCGTCGGGAACGTCGTGGCTCACTCCCGCTTTGGCACCCAGGATGGCGCGGGCACCGATATGCACGTGGTCTCGCACCCCCACCTGGCCCGCCATCACCACGTAGTCGCCGGTGGTGGTGCTGCCGGCGACGCCCACTTGCGAACAGATCATGTTGTGCCGGCCGATGCGGCAGTTATGGGCGATCATCACCTGGTTGTCGATCTTCGTTCCTTCGCCGATCGACGTCGGCCCGTAGGTGCCGCGGTCGATCGTGGTGGCGGCGCCAATTTCCACATCGGCGCCGATTTCGACGTAGCCCAACTGGGCACTCAAAATATGCCGTCCGCTGCTGGAGTCGTAGCCGAAGCCATACGCGCCCAGCACCGCGCCGGCGTGCAGGATGGCCCGGTCGCCGACGATGGTGTTCTCGTACAGCACGGCGCCTGGGAAGATCGTCACGTCGCGGCCGATGCGGCTGCCCGCCATGATCGAGACGTTGGCGTGGATCGTCGAGCCCGCGCCGACCGTCACGTCGTCGCCGATGATCGCGCCGGCGTGGACGTCAACATTTTCGGCCAGCACGGCCTGCGGGCTGACCTGCGCCGCGGGGCTGACCTGGATGCGGGGCGCGGTTCGCGCGGGGCGAAAGTGGCGCACGATGGTCGCAAACGCCGCATGGACGTTGTCGACCTGAATCGCCGGATGCGAAGCTGGCGCCAGCGCCGCAGGCACCACGACCGCCGCGGCCGGCGAGCCTGACAATTGCCGCTCGCGCAGTTGGCTGTCAATGAACGTGATCTGATGCGCGGTGGCGACCCCCAGCGGGGCCGCACCTTCGATCATCACGGTCGGATCGCCGATGAGTCGCCCGCCAGTCAGCCGGGCCAATTCCGCCAAACTCGTCGCCATAATCGGGGGCATCCTTTCCACGCTGCCAAGCCATCCACGCCGGCACGGCCTGGCCGAGAGGAGAACCGCTCAGTCAGCCGACAAACCTCGCCCAATTTACCTTGGACGCGGAAATTGCCCAATAGCGATCGGAGGGATTTGGAGGGGTCGTTGAGGGCAAAAATCGCGATTTGTAGGCGAGGGGTGCCCTGGGGCTGAACGAAGCGCAGCGAAGGGAAGCCCCACCGAAAGGGCGGCAAGAATTGTTTTCCCGCTTGCAACCACTTTAATCCAGGCTACCTTAGCGGCTTACAACCACGCAGGGGGGCAAACAATGAAGGCAATGTTGACGATCTCTTGTGTACTGATGCTTTCCAACGCGGCCTGGGCGGCAGACAACGAGTCCCTGATCGAGAAAGTCGTAGCCGATCTGAACGCCACCGATTTCCGAGGGCCGGCCAACGCCACGACAACTCAATCGGACGCGTATTTCCAAAAACAGATTGGCGGCATAAAGCGGAAGTACGATGGGCAAACGATCCAACTGAAGTTGATGATTAAGGACGTGCGAGCTGTTGCAACCGGTGGATTTCAAGTAACCGTCGAGGGAGGACACCAGCGCATCCCTATTACCTTGACCAAGAAGCAGGCGCAGCACGTTGCCGCAGGCGACGTTGTCTTAATCAGTGGCAAGGTCAGCCTGCACGTTGTAAAAAACGGCGGTGCCGTCATTGAGGGAAAAGATTGGTACACGCTGGATAAGTGCCGCATTCCAAATAGTTCTACCGCCGTGTGGGTCGGGATCTCCCCCTGGAAAGTGCTATCTGTGAAGAGGGGAAATAAAAGTGGAGGATAAAAAGTAAGGTTAGCAGCAAACTGAAGCCTCAACAGCGTGGCTCTGGGGCATCGCTGCGCTCTGCCGCCAGGCACCCTTGCTTCGCGCCCGGTTGCGCTACCCGCGACTAGCGCCTTGCGGCTCACTCGCGTTGCATCAGAAAAACGACGCGAACCATTGCACATCCATGGTGACGGAAAGCACGACCAACGACAGGATCAGGAACAACCCGGCGTACGTCAGCGGGATGACGATCCGTTCACTCACCGGCCGGCGGAAAATTCCCTCCAGCAGCAGAAACAGCATGTGGCCGCCGTCGAGCACCGGGATTGGCAGGAAGTTGACCACGGCCAAGTTGGCGCTAATCAGCGTCAGGAACAACAGGAGTTGCCCCGGCCCCTTCTTGGCCGACATCACGGCCACCGTGGCGATCTTGCCCGGCCCGCTGACCGACATGATCGAGAGGCGGCCCATGGCCAGCTTGCGGAGGAACAAGTAGACGGTAAGCAGTTTTCCCTTCGTCTCGCGCCACGCGAAGTCGGCCGCTCCGCCGACCGAGTGGACGGGCAGCTTTTGAATATTCGGGGCGAGCAGCAAGCCGCGCGAGGGAAAGAAGAAATTGCTCGACGCCACCGGCGTGACGTCGGCGGTGCGGGTTTCGCTGTCGTGCTTCAGCGTCAGCCGGACGCGGACCTTGGGATCCGCATCCTGAATTCGGAACATCAGGTTCGGCCAGTTGCGGGCATCGGCGGCGAACTTCAGCGGCTCCTTGAGGATCGAGCCGTCCTCTTCTTTTTCTTCTTTACTGCGCGGGCCCTCGGGGGGGAGCACTTCCGCTTGGAGCACTTCATCCCCGACGGAGATTTTCTGATTCGCCGCCGGGCCTTTGGGATCGATGGACGCCACGCGGCCTTCGACCGCATAAGTCACTCCCAGCGATACCAGCGCCACGGGCATGTCGGCAAACGCCAGCTCCGACCAGTATTTAGGCTCGGCCAATGTTGTGGTGAACTCGATCTGAGTCGGCGGTGATTGACTGCCGCGCTCCACCGTAATCTTGACCTGCTGGCCATGCTTCGCGCGAAGCGACATCGGCAGGGTCATGGGATCATCGATTTTCTGGCCGTCGATGGCCACGATCCGATCGCCGGACTGGATGCCGCCGCTGACTTTCGGCGCGGTAGCGTTGGCCGCCGGCGAGCCTTGCTGCACGGCGGTGATCGGACCCATCGTCATGGTCAGCCCTAAGTGGCGCCAGGGGTTGGCGGGCACGCGGATCGAAACCTTTTGTGGCGCGGCAGCCGGTTTCGCCTTGTCCTTCCGCTCGACGACGAAGTCGAGCGGCTTGTCTGGATTGTCTGCCAGCACGGATCCATAACTCACGGAATCCGCGATCTTTTGGCCGTTGATCTCCAGCAGCGTGTCACCGGGCTCAAAACCCTGCCCCTTGGGCAGTGCCGACGCCGGCGATCCGGGCGCGGTCGCTTGAAGCTCCGAGAGGCTGATCGAGTTTTCCATCACCACGCCAATGCGCGGGATATTTTTAGGCCCGACAGAATCGTTGTCGGGACTGAGCGTTAGATGAATATCGTCTTTCTGCCCAGGGCGCTCGATCACCAGCTTGATCGCGTCGCGGCCGTAGGCCAGTACGACTTCCTGCTGCAAATCTTCAAACCGCGGATTCCGCACGCCGTTGATCTCGCGGATGATGTCGCGCGGCTGCACGCCGGCCCGCCAGGCCGGATCGCCCGGAGTGGGATGGTCGACGATGCACGGGGTGTAAGTAATGCCCAGCAGCACGCCAAAAAATGCGCAGATGAACGCGAAGATGACGTTCATCGTCACTCCAGCCGAGATGATCGCCATCCGCTGCGGCACCGACTTGGCGGGATAGCTGCGCGGGTCGAGCTTGGGTGGCCCGGCCGGCGTGGCGATTTGCGTGGCGGCGGCCGCTTCGGCCGCCTTGCCCGGGTTGTCGTCCTGGCCGAGCATCTTCACGTAGCCGCCCAAGGGAATGATGCCGATGCCGTATTCCGTTTCACCCCACTTGCGCTTCCAGAGCGCCGAGGGCAACTGGATCGACCCGATCCGAATCGGCGGGTCGAAGCCAATGTAGAACTTCTCGCACTTCACGCCGCACATTTTGGCGACCGCAAAGTGCCCCAACTCGTGAACGAAGATCACCAGCCCCAGGGCCGCGAGTCCGA
Source organism: Planctomycetia bacterium (assembly GCA_021413585.1). Classification (GTDB taxonomy): domain Bacteria; phylum Planctomycetota; class Planctomycetia; order Pirellulales; family UBA7805; genus JAIOPX01. Next base: position 6,149 of record JAIOQB010000238.1, on the reverse strand, counting down.
CGACAAACGCCAGGCAGTTGGCCAGCGTCAACCAATCCAGAAAACCAATCAGGCACAGACCCAACGCAGCACCTCCTCGCGCGCCCAACGATCCAGCGTGAGTAGCTGGTCGAGCGTCGGCCGCGGGTCAAAGTTGTGATGTTCCAGCACGGCCCGACAGGCGGGCACAATTTCATCGAATCCCATTCGTCCCGCTAAAAAGCCTCCCACCGCCGCCTCATTGGCGGCGTTGAGCACGGCGCCGGTGGTGCCGCCATGGCGGGCGGCGTCCATCCCTAATTGTAGGGCATCAAATCGTACCAAATCGGGAGGCTCGAACGTCAGTTCCAGCGCCTGGTCCCACGCCATTCGCTCGGCTATGCCCGGTCGGCGCTCCGGCCATTCCAGTGCCAACTGGATCGGTAGCCGCATATCGGGCGGGCTGAGCTGGGCGATTACCGATCCGTCCACAAACTCCACCAGCGAATGCACAATCGATTGCGGATGGATCGTCACGCTGATCTGATCCGGCTCCAGGTCAAACAGCCAGCGAGCTTCTATGATTTCCAACGCCTTGTTCATCATCGTAGCCGAATCGACAGTGATTTTCGGACCCATGTCCCAAGTTGGATGGGCCAAAGCCTCTTCCACCGTCACGTCGGCCAGGTCTTCCAACGCCCGATGTCGCAGCGGCCCGCCGCTGGCAGTGAGCACCACCCGACGAACCTGATCGCGCCGGCCTGCCTGCATCGCCTGAAACACCGCACTATGTTCGCTATCCACCGGCAGGATTGTGGCGCCGGTGGTCCGGGCCAGTTCCATCACCAGTGGGCCGGCCATCACCAATGTTTCTTTGTTCGCCAGGGCGACTCGTTTGCCGGCGGAGAGGGCGGCCCAGGTGCTGGATAACCCTGCGCTGCCGACAATCGCCGCCACCACCGCGTCCACCTCTTTCTGTTCGACGAGCGCCGCGGTTCCCTCGGCGCCGATCGAGAGCGAGCAACCGGGCGGAAGGTCCGACCAATCGCGGGCAGCGGCCGCCGCCGGGTCCGTGGCCGTAATCCAGCGGGCCCCACACTGGCGGGCCTGCTCGACCAGCAAATCCAGCCGGGCATGGGCCGACAAACCGACCACCTTCAGCCGCCCCTCGCTGGCGGCGATCACCTCCAACGTGCTGCGGCCGACACTGCCGGTTGAACCCAAGACCACGACGTTCGTTACGCTCTTTGACATCTGCGGGTTCAGCCGTTGATTTCCAGCCGTAGATATCCAGAGAAAAACGCGGTGAACCGCTGTAATGGTAAGCAGGAATCTGCAGCAGGTGCCTGGGGCTGAGCCTTGGCGAAGCCCCAGATTAACGACGCTCGGAACCTGGGGCATCGCTGCGCTTTGCCGCCAGCCACGCCCATTGCGGGATCAATGCCCGACCGGCCCGATTCTATCAGGAAAGGGCTCGAACCGCGCAGAGCAGTGCTTGCGGCAGGCCGAAAATGGCCCGCTGAGACGCACGGACGGCACGACCCCCCCATTAGAACCCCCTAATTTCGCCCTGCCACGACGGGACCCGCCAAAATTCGGCCGAGCGCTGTATAATTCGGGGTATGGAAATAAAACCAGAAAACCGCCGCAAAGTTACTGAAAAGAAGTCGAACCCCATCAGCAATCAGGTACTGCTGTACCTGACCGCCATGGTCGTGGGGACCATGTTCGTATGGTTGATCCTCAAGGGTCATGCCACCACAAAGATTTCCTACGGCGACCTGACCGAATTGATTCGGGCCACCTCCCCCAACGGCCCCGGCTACCTGGACCTGCCGCAGAACGCCAGCCAACACCAGGAGGTGTATCGCTATCGGCGTCCGCAGGACCTGGAAATCGGGATGTATGAAATCGGCGGCAAGGTGCTGCGGACCCAGCTCGACGACAAGGGGCAGGAGCGCTCCGGCGACCCGGGGCACATGGTCAACTTCGCCACCAACACGCAGCCGGAGATGTCCAAAGAGTTCTCCAACTTGCTGCGCGACCAAAACTTCTCCCGCTTCGACGTCGCCGACGGACCCGGCTTCTGGGACCGCTGGCTGCCGCTGTTGGCGGTGACCGCGATGCTCGGCGTGGTGGTGTTCTTCATGGTGCGGCGGCTTAGCGGCGCCGGTTCGCCAATGGCGTTTGGCCGCAGCCGGGGCAAGCTCTATGCCCAGGAAGAATTGGGTGTGACGTTCGACGACGTGGCCGGCATCGACGAAGCGGTGGAAGAGCTGCGCGAAGTGGTGGAGTTTCTCCGCAGTCCGGAAAAATATCAGCGCCTCGGCGGGCGGATACCCAAGGGAGTGCTGCTGGTCGGCCCTCCGGGTACCGGCAAGACGTTGCTGGCCAAAGGCGTGGCCGGCGAAGCGGGAGTGCCGTTCTTCAGCCTCTCGGGCTCGGACTTTGTGGAAATGTTCGTCGGCGTGGGCGCGGCCCGCGTTCGCGATATGTTCCAGCAGGCCGAGGCGAAGGCGCCGTGCATCATCTTCATCGACGAACTGGATGCCTTGGGCAAAACCCGCGGCACCGGCATGGTCGGCGGCCACGACGAGCGCGAGCAAACGCTCAACGCGCTGCTGGTGGAGATGGACGGGTTTGACTCCACCGCGGGCGTGATCGTGCTGGGCGCCACCAATCGCCCCGAGACGCTCGACCCGGCCTTGCTGCGGCCGGGCCGTTTCGATCGGCATGTGCTGGTCGACCGCCCCGACGTCCGCGGCCGCGAGGCGACATTGCGCGTTCACGTGAAGACCGTGAAGCTTGATGAATCGGTCGACCTGAAGAAAGTGGCGGCGATCACCTCCGGCTTCTGCGGCGCGGACCTGGCGAACCTGGTCAACGAAGCGGCCCTGCTGGCTGCCCGCAACAACAAATCGGCCGTCGGCATGATCGAGTTCAACGAAGGAGTCGAGCGCGTCACCGCCGGCCTGGAAAAGAAGCAGCGGATCATCCACGAGGATGAAAAGCAGCGGATCGCGTATCACGAGTGCGGGCACGCCCTGGTGGCGGACAGCCTGCCGAACACGGATCCCGTGCACAAAATCTCGATCATCCCGCGTGGGCTGGCCGCGCTGGGCTACACGATGCAGCGGCCCGAGCAGGACCGTTATCTGGTCACTCAAAGCGAGTTGGAGAGCCGCATCCAGGTGTTGCTGGCCGGCACGATCGCCGAGGAGCTGATCTTTAAGGACATTTCCAGCGGCGCGCAAAATGATCTTGAGCGGGCTACGGAGATTGCCCGCAGCATGGTGATGGAGTTCGGCATGAGCCGGCTGGGGCGGGTGAACTATCGCGAAAGCTCGCGCAGTCCGTTCATCCCCGGCGGCGACATGGCCCGCGAAGGAAGCCACAGCGAGCAGACCGCCCGCGAGATCGACCAGGAAGTCCGCCGGATCATCAACGAAGGTCTGGAAAAAGTTCGCCACATCCTCAGCGAACGGCACGACACGCTGGTGGCCCTCTCCGTGCGGCTGCTGGTGAGCGAAGTGATGGACGCAGAAGAGCTGCGCGAAATCGTCGACCGCACCTCGCCGAGTCCCAAGATTGTGCCGGGGACGCACGTCCCGGTGTTATCTCCTTCCCGTCCGCGCACCGCGGGCGACGAGATCAGTTCCTCGGAAATGGGCGACGCCGCGGAGGGATAAAAGGGAAGTCGCGCTGTTGCGGGATTTGCGATTTGCGATTGCGGAATGGCGATTGAAGAGAAAGGACGGAGAGCGGGTTAGTGGGTGCCTCTTCGATGACTGCGGAACAGATGCGGCAGCGGACTCGCCGATTTGCGTTGCGCGTCGTCAAACTCACGTCGGAATTGCCGCAGAATCGGTTTGGTGACACGATTGGTCGGCAGTTGTTGCGGTGTGGCACATCGGTGGGCGCGAATTACGCCGAAGCCACTAGCGCCTCATCCCGCAAGCATTTCGTGTCGCTTGTGGAAATCGCTGCTCGCGAGGCTCGAGAAACTCTCTACTGGCTGGAATTGCTTTCGGACTGCGGCACCTTCCCCGAACGTCGAATCGGGCCAATTCGACAAGAGTGCAACGAGTTGGTCTCGATTCTGGTCGCCAGCAGTCGCACAGCCCGCCGCTCCCAATAAGGCAGGCAGTGTTTTCTTCAATCGCAAATCAACATTCGCCATTCGCAGATCCTCTATGCGATTGCTTACGTACAACATCCATAAAGGAATTGGTGGTCGCGATCGGCGCTATCGCCTGGAGCGCGTGCTCGATGTGATCGAGCGAGAGAATCCCGATTTCGTTTGCTTGCAGGAAGTCGCCCGGAATCTGCGGCGAACTCTCTCCGACGACCAGCCTCGCTTGATCGCCGAACGTCTGTTGCCGGCGGTCAAGTTGTATCAGATGAATGTCCACACGAAACTAGGCGGCTATGGCAATCTGATCTTGTCGCGGTGGAAGCTGAGCGAGAAGCATCATCTGTCGTTGCAGATGCGCAATAAGAAAGCGCGCGGCGCGCAGTTGGTGGTGGTCGACACGCCCGAGGGGGCGCTGCGGCTGGTCAACTGGCACCTGGGCCTGGCCGAGCGCGAGCGGCATTGGCAGACGGAGCGGCTGTTGACGCACGAACTGTATCGGCAGAGCGAAGAGCTGCCGACGCTGATTGCCGGCGACACGAACGACTGGCGCAACACGCTGCACCGCACCCGCTTCGCCGACCGAGGCTTCGAGCACCTCACCGGCCCCATCTCCCGCCACCGCACCTTCCCCGCCTGGCTACCCGTCGGCTCGCTCGACAAGGTGTACGTCCGCGGGGCGCTGGACATCCGGCAAGTCCGCGTGGTGCGCACGCCCCTGGCCCGCCGAGCGTCAGACCACTTGCCGCTGGTGGTGGACTTTCATTTGAAGTCCTAAGGTTACTTTCACTAAGTAGACCCGCAGAATATTTTAGGCGGCCCCAAGAAACAGAAAAAGTAGAATGTCCGGCTCTGTAGAAAACCTGCATCCATAAGAGAATCATGACGTTGTGGGTGAGGGCGATCAAGCGGAGGTCGCGGCATTGGCTACGGTAGGTGGTACCGCGAACGTGACTTCCCTGACGGCGTTTGATCATGGACATCACCGTTTCGACCTGGGCGCGGTCGTGGTAGGTGTTGACGTCGAATCTCATTTTCATCAGACGTCGGTAATAGCCGGAGGGTGGCTTATCTGTCGGCCGACCGTGCCGGGCCGGAATGACCGTGCGAACGTGATGTTCCTCGCGCGCGAACCGATGGTTTGGCTCGGAGTCGTAACCGGCGTCCGCCACGATCCGCGAGAGCCGAGCGCGCGTCAACGCGTCGGATAGCAGCGGTCGGAATTCGGCGACGTCTGGCTTGGGACCGCGACCAGCATGAAAGGCCAGCAGGAAGTGGTCCGACACATCGCACACCACCGACAGCTTGGCAAAGCGATGATATTCCACGCGTTTCCACGGCTTTCCGACCCGTTCCCGGCGCCGCACGAAATAGCCACTGGCGCACGTGCATTCCAGCCCCGTCGAGTCGACGGCGGCCGACTTGACCTTTCGTTTGCGCCCCAGGTGCTGCCGGACCGACGCGTCGAGCAGTTGTCTGGCAGATGCCGTTGCGAGAAGCTTGGGAGCCTGCTTCTGCAAGGTTGTGAAGTGCGGGACGTGATCCAATCCCAAAGTCGCAACCAGGTCCGGACAGTCATTCAGGTGCGCCACCACCCCACGATAGTCGGCCTTGAGAAAACTCTTCAGCACCAGGCAGGCAAACAACTGGTGCAGCGTAAACGTCTTCGGGCTGTACTTGTGCGAATACGTCGGCAAACTGTCTCGCGCGACCGCTAACGCCGCCAAAATAACCTTCCGCGGTGACTTGCTCGTAACGCTCATAAACTATGCTACGAAACAAATCACGCTAGCGGATTAAGCTAGCAAAGCACGTTTTCTACAGAGCCGGTTGTCTTCCATTGTGTGAGCGAACTAGCAACACTTTTAGCAACAGTGGTTCGCCAGCAGAGGGGGAAGAGGTTGAAAAGTCTCGTGAATTCTAAAGGCGCCGCCCGGACTCGAACCGGGGGTGGCTGATTTGCAATCAGCTGGCTTAGCCACTTGCCTACGGCGCCAGGGTATTTAACAAACGGATTCTAAACGCATCCTCGCTCGTTACTACGATCCCCGCCGCTCGA
>JAIOQB010000249.1 GCA_021413585.1 Planctomycetia bacterium | reverse complement strand
GTGTCAAGGTCGAGCCGTCTTGCGGACGACGCGTGCCTGCACTGCCAGCGGTGCCAACAAAAAAAGATCCGAGGCAGGGTTCATCCATGGACCCCGCGTCGGATCGGATCATAACGGCAAGCCGCTGGCCGGAGGACCAGCAAAACCTGCCTCGGCTCGCAACCCGGCGGCATCCATGCCCTCAGGTCCGCGACAGCTTTTGCTGCCCCACCCGCTTGCGCTGTAGGGATCAACAGAGTGTCGGTCGGTGGCCTGTGACCGACACTCACGCCATCGCACGACGGCGAACCAACGGACGGACGAACGACGCTTGCAAAATCTGTTGTAAGAACTGTCAGTCGGGTGGCTGGGGCACCGCCCCAGATTCCCGTTTTATTTACCGTGGTCGTGCAGTTTGATCCAAAGCCGCTTCCGCCAACTCGTCAAACCGCCCCTGGTGCTCCGCCAGGTACGTTTTCCAACGCTCTTCGTTCCAGATCTCGACGTGATCTCCGACCCCGACCAGTACCGCGCTGCTTTTCAGTCCGGCCCATTCCGCCAACTCCGGCGGAACGCGGAGCCGCCCCTGGCCGTCGAGCTGAATCCGCCGCGCCTGGGCATAAAACAGCCGCCCGTAGGCCCTAGCATCGCTCCGCCCGGACGACGATCGGGCCAGCTTCCGGCTCAGCCGCAAAAACTCCGGTTCTCCATACAGGCTCAGCGATCCGTCCGTTCCCGGGGCGGCGTAAAACGAGTCCCCGCCGGCCTGCGTCAGGGCCGACCGCAATTCCTTGGGCAGAGCCACGCGTTGCTTTTCGTCCATCGCCCGGGCGAAAACGCCGGTCAACAACATTGATCCACCCATCAACCGCCGAGCCGGTCCGCCAATTCACCACTTTTCACCACGCTCCACCACAAACGACCAAACATAGCCGGTTTCGCCCGGGCGTCAACGCGGTTATTTCTCGGCGAATTCTGGTCGCGGAGTCGTAGCTGCCGGCTGGCTTTGGACTTGCGACCGAAGAGTTTTTTTCGAGCAATTTCAGGCCGGCAAAACAGCCTCTAGCGTGGGTGCTTATACCCCCGGAATTCGCCGAGGAATTTGCGGTTCTCGACGATAAACCACGGCAGAAACGCGACGCCTACTCGCGCAACAGAGACTGGTATAGCTGCTCGTAAGCCGCGACCATGATTTTGGGCGAGAATTCGTGCTCCGCACGGCGCTGGTTTTCCGCTCCCAACCGGGCCGCCAGGTCTGGATTCCCTAGAATTGCGGTCACCCGGTCCTTCATCAGCCGGCCGTCCCCAGCGGGAAAAATCTGCTGCGGGGCCAGCGATCCGAGTACTTGCCGCACTCCTTCCACATCGGCGGCGACCACCGGCCGGCCCGTCGCCATCGCCTCCAGCAACACATTGGGCATTCCTTCCCACGCCGACGGCAACAGCAACAAATCACAAGCCGCCAGGATTCCCGGCACGTTTTCCTGCCAACCGACGAAATGGACGCGGCCGGCGATCGGCGACTCCGCCGCTTGGCGTTCGAGCTTCTTGCGCCGTGGACCATCCCCAACTAAGATCAAATCATGCCCAGGCAAGATTTCGAGCAGCGCCGGCGCCTCGGCGAGCAGCCACTCGATGTTCTTCTGCTTGTCCAGCCGTCCAATAACGCACAGCCCCCGGCGTCCTGCCGGCACTCCAAGCTGCGACAGGTACACCGCAGGCGTACCGCGAAAACGCTCCATTGAAACGCCGTTAGGAATTACCATCAGTTTGTCCGGTGAAAATCGCCCGGCCGTGCGCGCATATTCGGCCACGGACTGGCTCACGCAGACGATTCGATCGGCGTTGCGAGTCAGCCGCCGTTCGAGCCACAATCGGCCCCGCCGTGGATCGGCCACACGGATGCCGGTGACAAAATGGTCCACCCGAGCCAGCCGAGCAGCCACGGACGCAATCATATTGGCTCGATAGAGAAACGATTGCACAATTGCGGGCCGGTCGCGGCGAAATGCCCCGGCTAATCGTACGGCCGCCGCCACAGGCCGCCATCGCCGCAGCCCGAGAAAACGGGGCTCGATTCCCGCGGCGCGGAGTTGCGCGACCAGAGCGCCCCGCGGCGCCGGCGGCTCAGGGTCCAGGCAATAGACCCTTAGTTCAAATTTCTGCCGATCGAGTCGCGTTGCCAACTCGACGAGGCACCGTTCCGCACCGCCTACTTCGAGTTGACCAATGCAGAACGCCACGCGCGTGGGCTGGGCTATTGGTGGCGATGGCGGATTGGGCGGAGATTGGTTGGGCACGGTGGCAAAATACAGTTGATAAGGACATAAGGGTGGCTGGGGCAACGCCTCAGAGTTCATCTATTCTACACAACTGGGGCGTTGCCCCAGGCACCCGCAATAGAATCGCAAATCCATGTAGCCTCGAATACCGGGGGGCTCGACGAACGGGGCCGCTCGTGCCATAAACTTCGCTGCCGCTTGCACCCGTCCGCCTGCCGAAACCATTCACACGCCATGGATTGCCTGGTGCTCAACGACACGCAGGTGCTGCCCGCGCGGCTGGTGGGGCAACGAGCGTTGACCGGCGGCCGCTGGCAGGGGCTGTTTCTCAGCGCCGACGAAAACGGCTTCTGGCAACTCCTGGGCAAGACGCGAGGCAAAGTAGCCACCGGCGAGAAGATCCTGCTGCTGGACGACCAGATGCACGAGGACGTGTCGCTGACGCTGCTCAAGCGATTGGATGAAGGGGGCTGGCTGGCGTTGCCCGACTCCGACGAACTGGCGGTGGAAATTCTCACCCGCATCGGGCGCGTGCCGCTGCCGCACTACATTCGCGACGGCCAAATGCGGCAGGGAGACCAGGAGCGGTACCAGACCGTCTATGCCAAACACCCCGGCGCCGTCGCAGCCCCCACCGCGGGCCTGCACTTCACGAACGAGCTACTGCGCAAGCTGGGCGACCGCCGAATCGCCACGGCGTACGTGACGCTGCACGTCGGGCTCGACACGTTTCGCCCCATCAAGGCCACGACGCTCGCCGACCACCGGATGCACAGCGAGTGGGGCACGATCGAACCCGAGGCGGTCGACACCATCCGCGAGCGGCGGGCCAACGGAGGCCGAATCATCGCCGTGGGCACAACTTCCGTGCGCGTGCTGGAAAGCGCTTCGGCCGAGGGGAACCTCGAGCCCTGGACCGGCACGACTGACCTCTTTATCCGACCCCCATACCAGTTCCGGGCTGTCGACGCCCTGCTGACGAACTTTCACTTGCCGCGCACCACGTTGCTGGTGCTGGTCCGCACGTTCGGCGGCGACAAGCTGATCGAGCAGGCGTATCGTGAGGCGATCGAGCAGCAGTATCGGTTCTATAGCTATGGCGACGCGATGCTGATCATGTGAGCGGTTAGGTTTACTCGTGCCCAGGCTCCGCCTGGGCACGCACTGCCTCGGAGGCTCCGCCTCCCTTCAATACTCGATCCGCAACAGTTTGCTGCATCCTCACGCACTGCCGCGAGGCAGAGCCTCGAAGACATTGTGTTCCCAGGCGGAGCCTGGGAACAAGGGAGTCGGCCCCACGGCCCGATACTCGCCAGGGCCGCATCGAGCCGGTATATTGACGGTAGAACTCGCGTTACATTTTTCCTTGCTTTGACGTTCCTCAGAAAGGATTCGCCGTGGTTGAAGTGCAGACGGAACGGGTATTGGTCGTGCCGACGGAGTTGTTTCATCGGCTCGGGCATTTTCAGGGGTTTTCGGCCGACGTCGAGCGGTATCTCGACGATCTGCTCAACCCGCAAAACGTCAGCTACATGCCGCGCGACGAAGTGGAGGAAGACCCGTCGCTGAAGCAATTGATTCCGTATTGCATCTTTCGCTATCGCGACGGCGAAGGCCGGCAACAGGTGTTTCAATACACCCGCGGCCGAGGGCAGGGGGAAGGCCGCCTGCACGCCAAGCGCAGCGTGGGGATCGGCGGGCATATCTCCAGCGTTGATGTGGGCGGCGACGGCAGCCTGCACCCCTATGAAGAAGGGATGCGGCGCGAGCTGGACGAAGAAGTGGTGATCGACACCCCGTGTCGCCAGCAATGCGTAGGGCTGATCAACGACGACGAGACCCCGGTCGGCCGCGTACACTTGGGTGTGGTGCATCTGTTCGACGTCGAGCAACCCTCCGTCCGCCCCCGCGAGGCCGATATTCTCGAAGCCGGTTTCCGGCCGGTGGACGAAATGTTGCAAGACCTGGCCGGGTTTGAAACGTGGTCGCAGATTTGCCTTAGTGCGCTGTTCGGTGGGAAGTAATCTCTGTAGGGTGGGTCGCAGACCCACCCTACGATTAACGTCACCTCTTCGCAGGGCACCGCTTTGCGTCTGATCGCCGCTTGCCCACGTTGCTGTCGACAGTACGACGCGTCGGACAAACCGACGGGGAGCGTGTTTCGCTGCCATTGTGGCGAGTCGATCACGGTCGCGGCGCCGCAAGGGCACGAAGCGGCCGTGGTGCGCTGCTCTTCCTGCGGAGCGCCGCGCGAGAAAAACGCCGTCGCCTGCAACTTTTGCGGCGCCGACTTTACGGTCCACGAGCAGGACCTCGATACCGTCTGCCCGGGCTGCCTGGCGCTGGTGAGCGACCGGGCCCGGTTCTGCCATCACTGCGGCCTCTCGATCCAGCCCGAGCTGGCTCACGGTGCCGAAACTCCGCTGGCGTGTCCCACCTGCGGGCCAGATTGCTTTCTGACGAGCCGCTATCTGGGGCTGGAGCAGGTGACCGCGCTGGAGTGCCAGCGCTGCGCGGGTTTCTGGCTGGGGAGCGAAGCGTTTGACAAGCTGCTGGTGCGGGCGGTGCATGACGCGCTGCCGCCGGGGCATTTGCTCAACTCGGCCCGGCCGAAGCTGCCGGCGATGGACCGTTCGGAAGGTTGGCACTATCGCCCTTGCCCCATGTGCCGCCAGTTGATGGTGCGGCAGAGCTATGGCCACGGCAGCGGTGTGATCGTGGACGTCTGCCGAGGGCACGGCATCTGGTTCGACGCCAACGAGCTGCCCCGGATTCTCGACTGGGTGCGCACCGGCGGAGCGGAACGAGCCCGACTCTGGCAGGCCCAATCACAGCGAACCGACGAGCACTCGCGCTGGGTTTCATCCATCGGCTCGCCTCCACGCCAACTAGCCGGCGGCGGCCGAGTCGGCGACGCCGTGTGGCCGGAAGTGCTGAAAGCCCTGGGGCGGATGTTTGGAAGGTAGCGCGAAGCGATTCGCCGTCACTCCACCTGCCGCAATTGCAGCGTATCAATCACCTTGTCGTGCGCCAGGGCGTTGGTGATCACCACCAGCCACGATCCTTCCACGGTCCATTGGCTGCGCTTGAGATAGGCCATCGC
>JAIOQB010000248.1 GCA_021413585.1 Planctomycetia bacterium | reverse complement strand
GACAGCTGTGTCTCTGTGGTGAAAAAACGACCTAACCAACCTGCGTCTCTTTGAGGCAACTCATGTTTGATCTCTTTGCCCAAGCCAATCTGACGGAGCGTCTGCTGGCCGCGTGGCCCGCGGCGAGCGTGCTGCTGCCGCTGGCCGGCTTTGCCACAGTCGCCGGCGGCTGCGTGGCGGCGATGCGGCTGATGTCGCCCAAGCGGAGCCGGTTGGACGAACGGCTTAGCCAGCCCGAACGCAATGCCGAACTGACCGACGAAGAAAACAGCATGTTCGGGTCGCTCACTCCGGCCTTGGCCGCGCAGTTACCCGAGTCGAAGCGAGACAACCGCGAGTTTCGCCGGATGTTGCGCGGCGCGGGGCTCTATCGACCCGACGCCGCCACGACGATCTACGCCCTGCGGTTCGTGCTGCTGGTGGTGCCGCTACTGATTGCCGGCCTGCTGGCGGTGGTCGAGCCGGTGCATGCCCTGCGAATCATGCTCTGCGGCGGAGCAATTGCGGCGGCGCTGTCGATCGCGCCGCGGCTGTGGGTGTACTTCCGCCGCCGTGCGCGGCTGGCGCAAATCCGCCAGGGATTGCCCGACACGATGGACATGCTGGCCATGTGCATGGACGGTGGCGTGAGCCTCAGCGCCAGCCTCAGCCAGGTGGCCAAGCGGTTGGACAGCTACCCGGCGATTGCCGAAGAATTGTTGATCGTCAAACGGCAAGCCGAGGTGAGCAGCCTCAAGCGTGCGCTGGCCGATCTTTCGGACCGCGTGGAATTGCCCGAGGTGCGGGGCTTAAGCGCGCTACTCGCTCGCGGCGACCGGCTGGGAACGCAGCTTTCCGGATCGCTCATCGAGCAATCGGACCATATGCGAACGCAACGCCGCCAACGGGCGACGATGCAGGCCAACAAGACCCCGGTGAAGTTGGTCCTGCCGCTGATGTTCTGCTTCGCGCCGGCGGCGCTGATCCTGCTGACTGGCCCGGCCGTGCTGGAATTGAAGGAAATGTTGGCCCCCAGCAGCGGCCACGGCGTGTTCACGGAAAACAACAAAATGGACACCAGCCGCCGCAGCGGGATTCTGGGAACGCTGGAGCAGTTGGATCAGACAATTGATCAGTCGGGGGGATAGTTGGGGCGGGCTGTCGGCTATCGGCTTTTATTACCAATAACATCGTCCCTGGTTTTCGCCTTCTTCGTGTGCCACTGGCTTTGCCAGTGCCGGCACTACCAACTCGCTCAACGCACCTCGTTGAGAAGCCGTAACGACAGGTGCCTGGGGCTGCACAAAGCGCAGCGAAGTGAGAAGCCCCAGACGGATAATTCGAGTGAGTGACGCGACGTCGATTGACTTGGCCACGCGTTACCCTCCCCCGGCCCCTCCCTGAAAGGGAGGGGGGTTTCTGGGTTCCGGCATTTTCCCGCTTGCGTCCGACCTACAGTCTCCAGCCTCAAGCCTCAAGCCTGCCGTCACTTCCCCGCGCGGAGCATTTCAAAGCTTCCCGGACCCATCTCGAAGGCGACTACGCCGTCGGCCGCCGCGATCGGCTGCCACTTGGCGGTTTTGCGGTCGAACAGCTCGGCCGATTTAGCCCCACCTTGCAGGCGGACTTTCATCGACTGTCCTTTGTAGGCATTGTGGTTTGCCAGCACGACCACGTCGTGCGCCTGGTCGTCCTTGTACGCTCCGATGACGCACTCGCCCCCTTCGATCTTCGTCCAGAAATCAGCCGGCAGAGCGACTAGCGGGGCCGGGACGGCGGGCGGGTTGATCGGCGTGCGATTGTTGATGTCGATCGTAATCGGGGTCGAGTAGATCGCCGTCGGATTGCCGATTTTCATTAGCTCGACGCACATCGGCGCGATGTCGGTGTTCGCCTTGGCCAGATCCTGGCCCAGCGTGTCCCATTTGCCGTCGCCGGCGTAAGTGCCGCCGCGATAGTGATACAACATCCCCTTAAGGCCACAGGCAATCGACACGCTGTTGGTGAACATCAGCCGGTTGACATTGCCCACGCCCACCCTGCCTGGATCGGACGCCATGTAGATCAGGAAGTAGGCGTCCTTGGTGCGCGAGATATTCGACGCCGCCAACAGGTGGGGCCACAGTCCGCCGCGCTTGAAGTGGAAGTCGTAGTAGCCGTGCAAGTCGGGATTCACGAAGCCGCTGTTGCCGCCGAGTACATATGTGCCGACATAGTTCGGATGCGTTGGATCCCACTGGTGCACGTTGGCGATATCGCGGTTCCGCCCCGGCACGGTCTTCCCCACGCGGTCGCTCCACAGGTGATAGCCATACACGGCATCGTTCCCTTTGAGACTTTCGCACAGTTTTTTGGCGCCCTCAGGGTTGCGGAAGACGTGATTTTCAGCGACCAGCAGATCGACCATGATCTGCAAGTCGTACTTCTTGCAAATTTCGGCCCGCCAATCTTCGTATTTGCAGAGCAGCGTGTTGTAGTTGGCTTCCTTGCAGGCCTTGGCCAGCTTCTCAAAATCTTCCTTTTCTTTCGGCAGCGCGTCGCCCGAGTAGCCCATGTTGAAGATGATCGCAAACCGCTTGGGCTTGCGCTGCGCGTGCCCCGGATCGACCGCGGGCGCCGCCGGCTCATCCGCCCGAACGGCAATGGAAGACCAAGCCACGACGGCCGCGCACACCACGGTAAGCGCGATTCGCGACATCAAACGAACGCCGAACTGGGCCTTAGACATGACGGTTCCCCATGGTCAAAGTGGCAGGAAATCTGAGGCGGGAAAACAGGGCGGCGCAATGCGCGTCGCTGGTGAGCGAAATTATTCTAATTGCCCGCCAGGGCAGATGCATCCCCCGGTGTGGCTGTCGCTTTGAGCTGTGAGAAGTTCGCAGGTTCCGGGTGCCTGGGGCAACGCCCCACTTCCGATGCTCTGGGACGTTGCCCCAGGCACCCGGTGTGAAATTGCCCGGCCATCCACCATCCTCCATCCGCACCCCAAAAACGGCTCCCCCTCCCCTGGCCGGAAGAATCGTTGTCTTTGGCCTGCCAAGGCAGGGGTTATGCCGGAAATGTCACCCCATTTGCTCCATATACCACCATCGAGAAATCTTCCCCAACCTGCTTGAATTAAACGTGGCCGCTGCTATGCTCCAGTGGGCTCAAAATGGGTTCCTTTGTGGGGTTTGCATGCGGTGCTATCAGCCGCTTTCGTCGTTTCATCAGGAGCAATAAAAGTCATGGGACGCATCAGTTACAGGACGTTGCTAGCGGCAGGTGCTTTGACCTTGGGCGTGCTCTTTGCCGCCACCGAAAAAGCCGATGCCCGCTGGGGTAGTTCAGGCGGAAGCTCGGGCGGAAGCTGGGGATCATCCGGCGGCTCGTCGGGGGGTTCTTCCGGCGGGTGGGGGTCTTCTGGCGGTAGCTGGGGATCTTCGGGTGGAAGCTGGGGTAGCTCGGGCGGCGGCTGGCGGGCTTACCGCGCCCCCGTCTATTACACCACCGTGCGTGTTTATCCTCGCCGGGCCTACTACGGTTCGTCGGGTGGAAGCTGGGGTTCCTCCGGCGGTAGCTGGGGAAGCTCGGGCGGAAGCTGGGGTTCGTCGGGTGGCAGCTCGGGCGGTTCTTCGGGCGGCACCTGGGGTTCTTCCGGTGGTTCGTCTGGTGGTTCTTCGGGCGGAAGCTCGGGGGGCACCTACCAGGTAGAGCCCAGCCAGCCGATGCAGCCGAAGTCGAAGGCGACTCCGGACGTTCCGCCGCCGCCGATGCCCTCGGCCGACGGCAAGAAGTCAGCCTTCATCGGCGACGCTGATTCCGTGATGATTTCGATCAATGTGCCGCAGGACGCCAAGGTGTTCGTCAACGGCAATCCGACCCGCAGCCAGGGAACCGACCGGACGTTCGTGTCGCATGGCCTGACGGAAGGTCGTCGCTACAAGTATGAGATTCGTGCCGAAGCCCAACGGGACGGCAAGTCGGTGACCGAGACCAAGGTGGTCTTCGTCACGGCCGGCGACGAGACGCAGTTGGTGTTCGGTTTCGACGGCGCCAAGCCGGCCGAGAACATCGCCAACGGCAAGTCGGTGACGAAGCCGGTTTCGCAGCCTGCCGAGGACAAGTCGACCAATGACAAGTCGGCCGACGCCACGCCCGCTACGACCCTGAAGCTGTTCGTGCCGCAAGATGCCAAGGTGACGCTCAGCGGCGCCGCCACGACGTCGACCGGCCCGATGCGGGTTTTCACCTCGACGAAGCTGCCGGCCGGCCAGACGTGGAATGACTACGTCGTGCGGGCCGAAATCGAGCGGGACGGCCGCACGATCAGCCGTGAAGCGAGCATCTCGCTCAAAGCGGGCGAGACGCGTGAGCTGACGCTAAACCTCGACGGTCCGGCCGTGGCTGAGGTGGCCAGCTCGACCGCTCGCTAGTCACTCTGCCGGCCTCAGCCGGCAAGCGGCTACAACGTGATTAATCCATCCCCGTCCTCCGCATATGCTGAGGACGGGGATTTTTTTGCGCGCACTGGGAGAAATTATTCCAAGTCCCACCTTCGCAGAACCGTCGGCCTTTACGAGCACTGGCAAAGCCAGTGCAAGAACAACCCACTCGCTCATGCCGTTGTGAGCCGCCGGTCCCCGACCGGCGCGTCCACGTTCCGCGCCGGTCGGGTACCGGCGGCTAACAGCATGAATTCGGCGGGAGTTGGAAATCCCAGCTATCCTCAACGCACGCTCAGCGCACATCCTCCGCCGGTCAAATATCGATCATCCTGATTCGGCCGCCAAAACGTCTCCTGGTTGGCACACACATCCGGATCGATCGCGTCGACGGCAAACTGCGTGACCGCGCCGCCGAACTGCAGCACGTTGACCGCGCCGCGGTGCCGCCCTGCCGCCTGCTTTGACCAGTTGTCGGCCGGGGGACTGCCGACGACGTTGGCGATCGGCTGGTGGTAATCGAGGGCTACGATCTTGCGGCTGTCGCTGACCATCAGCCGGTGGCAGCGGCTGGTGATGCCAAAGCTGGTCGCCTCGCCCACCGCGTTCGGGCACATCCAGACGCGGGGGTCGGGCCCCAGCGACGTGGCCAGCGACTGCGGCAGGGTCGCCGCGGTGCGCCGCTCCGGCGGCAGCTTGTCCGCCGTGTTGGCAATCGCCAGGCCGATCTGCCGCAAGTTGTTCTGGCATTGCCTGGTCCGGGCCGACTCGCGCGCCATGCCCAGCACCGGCATCAGCAGAGCAACCAGAATGCCAATGGCGGCCATTACCACCAGCAGCTCGATCAGGGTAAATCCACGGGGAGCAAAGCTCTTTGAAGTTCGGGTGATCATCTGTATTCCTCCTTGTTCCAAGGTCAATTCTTGCCCGACAGCGGCCCCCTCGATCGCTGACTCGCACCGCGTGCGAAATCAGACACAGAGTCGAGAGGCTGCCAACGCAACAAAGCGGCAAGGTTGTCGGGCGGGGGGTTCGTAGGTGGGAATGAATGCCTTGGATCGACGCTTATCCTGATCCAAAGTTGTGGCCCGCAGGATACCCCAGCGGCATGAGCCGTAGGTTAGGACCGCATGATCTTTGCGCCAAAGTTTGGCGCGAAATGGGGCGCTGAATCTTCACACTGGGGTCGACTTTCACTGGCACTGGCAAAGTCAGTGGCACACGAGAGGAGCAAGACAGGGACGGGCCGCATGATTGAGACAACGCCGCAGAACCGACAACGCATTCCCTGGTTTTCGCCTTCGGCCGTGTGCCACTGGCTTTGCCAGTGCCAGCACAACCAACCCACTCAGCCCACCCTTTTTTCCTGCAATCCGGCCATAAATCCTTCGTTTCGCCCAGAACTCGCTTTGACCCCTTGGCCCGGTGCGCGGCATAATCGGCGGCCTTATGTCCATGGACCGCACACGACCGATGAAGCCCACTCCGCCCGCGGCGCCGCCGTTGATAAAAACGGCGACAAAAAATTCTCCATCGCCCGCCGGGACGTGGCATCCGGCGTGGCGGGCCGGCATCAGCGTGCTGCTGTTGCTGCACCTGACGATCGTAATCATTGTGCCGCTGTCGATGCCACCGCCTCAGTCGCCCGGCTCGCCGCTGGCACAACGCTTGCTCGGCTGGGTGCGGCCGTACGTGGACGCATTCCAGGTGAGCCATTTTTACGGCTTCTTTGCGCCCAATCCGGGGCCCAGCCATCTGGTCCACTACGAACTAGAGATGCCGGACGGCAAGACGGTGACGGGCGAGATTCCCGACTTGAAGCGCAAGTTTCCACGGCTGCTTTATCACCGCCATTTCATGCTCAGCGAAAAGCTGGCCAATATGGCGCCCGCGAATCCTCCGCAACGGCCGCCAGAAGCTGCGGGGCCTGAAGACATCAAGGAGTGGGAACAAGCATACGCCAGGTGGGAACTCCAGCGCGACTCATTTCAGGCAGTTGCCCGATCGTATGCACGGCACATGCAATCGACCACCGGTGCCCGCAGCGTGCAACTAGGCCTGGTCGAGCATGCGATTCCTGGTCCCGTTGCCGTGATCAATGGCCAGAAACTGGACGACCCGGCGCTGTATATGTTTACACCGCAGCCGATTATCACCACATCGCCGGAAGACGTGCCGCCGCCAGCCACCACGCCGGAAAATGTGCAAATGCCCAAGGAGAGGCCGTGAGGCACGCGTGGAAGGCAATTCGCATTTGGTCTCAATCGCTGGTCGCCGGCTGGAACCACTTTTGGTTCGCACGGACCGACCCGGCCGTGCTCTGCCTGCTGCGCATCCTTACCGGCACGATGCTGTTCTACATGCACCTGGTGTGGACACTCGATCTGACCGCGTTTTTCGGCCCGCAGCCCTGGCTGTCGGTCGAGGCGCTGCAAAAGGTGCATCTGGCCGAGGGGAGCAACTGGGCCTGGAGTCACTTGCAACTGATTCAAGCCCCATGGGCCGTATGGATCGTTCATCTGGCCGCGCTAACCGTATTTCTAATGTTCGCGCTAGGGCTCTTTAGCCGCACCACCGCGGTGCTATCGTACTTGCTGGCCGTGTCGTATTTGAATCGCATTTCACTCGCCGAGTTCGGGCTGGATCGAATCACCGTGATGCTGGCGATGTATGTAATGCTTGGTCCGTGCGGTGCCCGCTATTCGCTCGACCGCTGGTGGCGGCGGCGGCGCGGCCTGCCGGTGGACGACGTGCCGCCGAGCACGGCGGCGAACATCGCCATCCGGCTAATCCAGGTGCATCTGTGCGTGATCTACTTCTTCGCCGGCACGCGGAAACTGATGGGGGGAAGCTGGTGGGACGGCAGCGCGATGTGGCTCTCCGTGGCGAACCTCGAATATCAAACGCTCGACCTGACGTGGATGGCCCGCTGGCCGCTGCTGGTGACGTTTCTCACGCACCTGACCGTCTGGTTTGAATTGGGCTACGCCGCGCTCATCTGGCCCCGGCTGACCCGGCCGATCATGCTGATGCTGGCGGTGCTCACGCACCTGGGCATCGCCCTGGCGCTGGGGATGCCGACGTTTGGGCTGGCGATGCT
This sequence comes from Planctomycetia bacterium, assembly GCA_021413585.1. GTDB lineage: Bacteria > Planctomycetota > Planctomycetia > Pirellulales > UBA7805 > JAIOPX01. Next base: position 5,202 of record JAIOQB010000248.1, on the reverse strand, counting down.
GATCGCCAACGGGGCGTTTTTGTCGCCGGGGCTGGTGCGCGGGCTTTTAGAGCCGCGGTGGCGCAAGAGTTTGGCGCCGCAGCCGGCGTAGTTGCCGCCGCACGCAATGCGAGCTTCCCTGCGGGGCGCGGCTAAACGGTCGTGCGAAACGGCGTGTTAATTCGCGGCAACTGATTGCGGTTAACGTCCTGGATGAGCGGCTTTGGTGCCGCGTCCGGGAGTTGCTGCAATGTCCACGCTATCGATTCCATCGGCCGCGGCGCCGACCCGACGCTTCCCGGCTTGGCTGCCGCTGATCGTGCTGCCCACGGCCGCGGTGATCTGCGGCTGGCACTGGCCGGGTTGGGTGTTGATGTGGGCCTTGGCCTACGCGATCTTCGCGGGGCTGAAGTGGCTGTCGCTGGCGGATTGGCAATCGCAAGTCGCTACTCGACCCAATTCGCAATTCGACATTCGCAATTCGCGAATCGACGCGTTACCCTCCCCCGGTCCCACCCTGACAGGGAGGGGGGTTCCCTTGGCATCACTGGGGCGAACCTTGGGCTATCTATTCCTCTGGCCAGGAATGGATGCTCGGGCGTTTTTCGACACGGACGCCGTGCCGTCTAAGCCCACGCTGAGTGAAGCATCTTGGGCCGCGGGCCGAATCGCATTCGGCGTGGCACTGATCTATATCGCGGCGCCATTCGCGTTAGCCAATCAATTCCCGCTGGTCGCCGGCTGGCTGGGCATGACCGGCATTCTGCTGGTGCTGCATTTTGGATTGTTCCAACTGCTGTCGATCGCGTGGCGAAACGCCGGTGTGGCAGCTCTGCCACTGATGAACAACCCGCTACGGTCACAGTCGCTGGGGGACTTCTGGGGACGGCGGTGGAACGCGGCGGTGCGCGATTTGGCCCATCGGCATCTGTTCCTGCCGCTGGTTGGCAGGTGCGGCGTAGCGGGGGCCACGCTGGTGGTGTTCTTCATCTCGGGCGTGGTTCACGACTTGGTGATCTCGTTGCCTGCCCGCGGTGGCTGGGGGTGGCCGACTTTGTATTTCCTGCTGCAAGGGTGCGGGCTGCTCGTCGAGCGGAGCCGCTGGACGGCCCGCTGGGGACTGCGGCGCGGACTCAAAGGAAGACTGTTCTGTGCGGCGGTGACCATCGGGCCGCTGGCATGGTTGTTTCACGCGCCGTTTGTGCGCGAAGTTGTCTTGCCGATGTTACATGCCCTGGGGGCAACGATGAGGTGATGTCATGTTTGTTTCACTGAAGTGGTTTGTGTTTGCCGGCGGACTGTTGCATTTTTCGCTCTTGTGGGCGGGAGCGCTGGCGCCCCAAGTGCTCAACTGGCGCGAGTCGCTCAAGCGGCTCGACCCGCTCTCGCGGCAAATCGTGTGGGTCCACGGCGCCTTCGTGGTGCTCACGCTCGTGGGCTTTGGCCTGGCGAGCGTGTTCTTGCCTGCGGCGCTCACCGGCGGCACTCCGCTGGCGCGGGCCCTGTGCGGCTTCATCGCCTTCTTCTGGGCGGCCCGGCTGGGAGTGCAGTTCTTTGTGTTCGACGCCAAGCCGTATTTGAAGACCGCGTTTTTGAAGACGGGCTACCACACGCTGACGCTGGTGTTCAGCTATCTGGCGGTGGTGTATGGGACGGCGGCGGTGTGGGGCTGAAGGGATTTTGGATTTAGGATTGCGGATTTTGGATTGAGAAGCGCGAGGCGGGAGGGATAACGCGCCTGCACGCGCCGGCACCCTCCAACACCTTCTCTCCTGCCTTGCTCCTTCTTCGCGTGCCACTGGCTTTGCCAGTGCTTTTGCACCAGGGAAATTGTTGCGATCACGGCATCGTAGGATACTCCATGAATAAGATACGGCCGCTATGCAATTGCAATCCGTCAAAAGCACTGGCAAAGCCAGTGGCGTCAACCCGACAACGGAATTGTTCGTCTGGGTCATCGCACGAAACGTCAACTAGGCATCGCCGGAACTTGGGATAACTTTCGACTCCTCGACGTCAAAAGAAATTTCATCTGCTGAGAAGTTAATGCACGCGATCACACAATCCCATACCTCATCGCGGTTAGCTCCTCCACAGCCTCCGTCAAGACTTACATCCTCACCTTCACGCTCGACCGACACCACCAATCGAGATCGCTTCGGATCCCATGCGGCAACCGTATTGAGAAGCCACGGCCGCTGCTGGAACTCATCGAGTAACTCGGGCAGCCCTGTCGTTACTTCGTCTTCTGTGAACCCCACAATCGAAATGCGTGTGAGAACGTTGGGCATTTTACTGGCACCCTTTCGGCTCGTGCCGCTAGTGTTGGCGATCTGACGTGAGGTAGTCACCCGGGCCTAGGACGATGAATCGCCTGATCTTCCTCTACTTCTCCACCGCCCAAACATTCCGGTACCGCACCGGGTTGCCGTGATCTTGCAGGTGCAGGAAGCCGGGTTGGGATCCTTCCGGCAGCGGGCTGGCGCGGGTGGGGTGGGGGACTTCCGTGTTGTCCTGCACCACCACGCCGTTGTGCTTCACCGTCACGCGGGCGTTGGCGGTTTTCTTTCCTTTGGCGTCAAACTCGGGCTGCGTGAATTCGATGTCGTACGTCTGCCACTGCAATGGCGGAAAGCACATGTTCACTTTCGGCTTCGACACTTCGTAGATTCCGCCGCACTCGTTGTTCTCCCCTTTCAGGCCGAACGAATCGAGCACTTGCACTTCGTACCGACCTTGCAGATAGCAGCCGCTGTTGCCGCGCGCCTGGCCGCGGGCGGCGGGGATGTACGGCAGCATGAACTCAACGTGCAGCGTATGGCTGCCGAACTTGTGCTTCGTGTTGGCCCCCTGCACCAGCAGGCCGTCGGCCGTCATCTGGGCTTTCCCCTTATTGCCATGGGCCGACACCCATTGGTCGGCGTCCTTGCCGTCGAACAACACGACGGCGCCAGTGGGAGGCTTGGCTCCCAGCGTCGGGCTCTCGCGCACCACGCGCTTCAATTGGCCGATCTCCTTTCCGTCGGCGTTCGTCACCGTCATCGCGCCATCTTTGATCGTGCCGGTGGCGTGCTTCCCTTTGAACGTGACCGCGCCGTCGGCGGCGGTCGCCTCGACTTCTTCAATCACCTTGCCGTCCCAGCCGTCACCGGGCAAACCGCCGCTGTAACCCACCGCGCGGAACTTATGGTCCCCCAGCGCGATCACTTGCGCGGCCAGCGTTTTCTCGCCATCCTTCCCTTGCACCTTACCGGTGTATTCCCCCTGAATGGCGAAGTCCGGATCGGCCTGGGCCAGCTTCGGATCGATGATGGCCGCCGGAGGGGCCGACCACGCGACCGCGGCAATGACAAAGGCCGACAGGAATCCGCACAATATCAACCGATAGACGGCACGACACATGGCAAGATGCTCCGGGCAGGAAGTGAAGCGCAGAGGATGAATCTCCGCGGCGGGATGTCTGGTGATATTGTGCGTTGGGGCAGTGCCGAACGCAAGTTGCAACAATACGACAGTAGCCCGACGCGCTAGCGAGGGACGGAAAGCCGCGCGGGTGCCTGGGGCAACGCCCCAGAAGGTCTGGTCCGAACACAACTGGGGCGTTGCCCCAGGCACCCTACTCAGACTTCAACAGGCAACCATTAGACGAGATGCCCGCTACCAGCCCATCACCATGTTCGATTCGATCACCTTGCGGGCGGCTTCCAGGTCGCTGCCGGTGTGCTGCATGTACAGACGGATGGCATGCACCTTGTCGCCGGCCGCCTTGGAGAGGCAATCGCGGGCCGTGTTGCACGGGTCGACGCGGCTGCTGGCGATGCCCAGCGCCCCTTTGGAGATGACCCACGTGTCGCGCGGTCGCTTGGTCATGCGTAGCACCTTCTCGGTGGGATAGGCGTCCTGCACGACCGCCTTGGCGGCGTCGTCACCGCCGGCCCAGGTGATGATAATGTGATTCTCTGTCTCCACTTCAAACAGTGGCATGGTCACGTCCCTCCAAAGCAATAGGGTGAGAAGCAGCCGCTTTAGTTGTCGAGTCGTTAGCCGGACCACGCTCGTAAATAGCCCCGGGCTCTGCCCGGGGGTTGCACCGTCATATCGCGTCTTTCCAGGGGTCGGCCCGATCGACCCCCGGGCGGAGCCCGGGGCTATAACGGACGCTTCAAGCGCATGGCGGATAACAGCGATGGCGGCCCATCGGGGATGATAGGGCTCGCTTCGGCGGTCGTCAACCGGCTCGGCGACGCCAGCATAGGTGGCTGGGGCAACGCCGCTGAAATTGCCGATACTGAGCGTCTGGGGCGTTGCCCCAGCCACCCTCACTTCGCCCCCGAACCGGCCTATTTCTGCCCAATGGCATACAGGAACTTGTCGCTCCGCAGCAGCAGCCGGCTGCCGTCCGGCACCGGCGAGCCGTTGAACACGCTATCGTCGTCCGGGGTGAGCTGGTTGTATGAGAGCAAATTGAACGTCGGCTCGGCCGAGAGCACGTACGCCCCATCCTGCCGGCTGACGTAATACAACTTGCCGTCCGCCACCAGCGGCGAGGCATAGATGAACTGCGGCTTCGGTTGCAGCCGCTTCTCGTAGACGACCTTGCCCGTCTTCGTGTCGGCGCAGTAGACGATGCCCGACTTCTCGTTGCCCCAGTACAGATGGCCGTCGTAGTAAACCGGCGAAGACACGTTTGAACCCCGGTCGATCTTCCACAGCAGGTGCGTCTTGGTCACGTCCCCCTGGCCGCCGGCGCGGACCGCGATGCAGGTCCCCTTACGGGCACCGACGGCATAGATGATGCCGTCGTGGGCCACCACCGTCGGGCAGATGTAATCGTCGATTCCCTGGCACGTCCACAATTGCTTGCCCGTTTGAGGATCGAACGCCAGCAGTTTTTGTTTGCTGTTGAGGACCAGCTCCTGATGGCCGTCGACGTCAACCAGCACCGGCGTGTTCCACGGCTGATCCAAGCCGCCGGCCCGCCACACCTCTTCGCCGGTGCGCTTGTTCAGCGCGATGACGTTGCCACACTCGACGTAGGCGTTGATGATCACCAGATCCTTGTAGAGCACTGGGCTGCTGCCGGTGCCGAACATGTGCGTCTTGTCGCCAAGCACCTTGTGCCATAATTCCTTCCCCTGATGCGAATAGGCGGCGGCGCCGGTGCGGCCGAAGTAGACGTACACACCCGAGGCGTCGGCGGCCGGCGTGCTAGACGCATAGCCG
>JAIOQB010000247.1 GCA_021413585.1 Planctomycetia bacterium | reverse complement strand
GGCCGCTCGCGGGCAACTAACATACCCTGCCAAATACGCACCACACCCTGCCAAATACACCCTGCATGGACGCGGGCTTAAATCCCTCGTCTGTGCGGAGTTGTACATCGTGGCCGACCGCGTTGCCAGTCATCTGAAGGTCTATAACGACGCCGCGTTGTTGGCCGCCGGCCACGACTTGTCCGACGCGCCGGCCGAGATCGACACGCTCTGCACCGCCCTGAGCGATGCCACCGGCTGGCCCATCCGGTTTGCGGCCGGGCCGGCCCCTAGCCAAGATCCCCTCCTGCAGTGGTCCGCCCCGGTCAACCTGGGCGTCGGAACTGCTCCCGGACACCTCAGGATGGATCGGCACGCGGCGGCCTCGGGCGAGCGGCGGCGCGGCCGGATCGACGAGACGCGGCGCCTGATGGAACTGGTCGCCGGCCTGGTCAATCAGCGGACCGCGCTGCGGCAGGCGCTCGGCGAGCGCGAGGCCGACCTGGCCGCGGGCATACCGGTGCGGCAGCACGCCACCGGCGCCGTTCACCTCGCTCAGCGGCTGGCGGCCGTCCTGCAAGGGGGCGCCGAATCGCTGGGCTGCTGCGCGGCGGCAATGTATCTGCTCGACGACGCGACGACCGAACTGAAGCTGCGGGCCGAGTGGGGCCTGGGCGAATCGCGTTTGACAGAGCCTGCCCGTCCGCTGCGCGGCGCGGTCGGCGACTTGGAAGCGCTCAGCGGCCACGCGGTGGTGCTGGAAGACGATTCGCTCTCGGACCTGTGGCGTGTGCCCGAGCCGTGCGGGGCGGCGATCTGCGTGCCCCTTTCCGGGCCGACGACGATCATCGGCACGCTGTGGCTGTTCGCCGCGGCGCCGCGCCCCTTCACGTCGACGGAAACCAACCTGGCCGAAATCGTGGCGGGGCGACTGGTGGCGGAGCTGGATCGCGAGGTGCTGCTCAATCAGGCCGAGCTTAATCAGACGACACTGGAGGAGGCGTTGCCCGCTAAGGCGCCGGCCGCGTCGCCAATGCTCTTGCCGGCCGTTCCGCGGATCGCGCCGCAAGTGAAGAACTGGGACGTGGCGGGGCAGATTCTCAGCGCGGCCGATGCAACGCAATCTGGCCTGTTGCTGCCGAGCGGTGCGTTCGTTCACTGGCACTTGGATCAGCACGGCATCTTGCGGGCAATCATTTGCCAGGCCGGCGACGGCCCGGCGGGACCGATCACAGCCGCCGGTCTGCGCGGCGCGTGGCAATTCGGGGCCGCACGGCAGGAATCACCGGCCGCGCTGCTCGACGCGCTGGCCCAGCAGGTGTGGTCGACGACGACGGGCGAGACGCTCGTTTCCGTCGCGGCGCTGCAACTGCTCCCCAGCGGCGAAGTGCAGATCTCGACCGCCGGCCAGGTGGCGGCATTTATCTGCGAACCGGGGAGCGCGGCGGGGACGACCGTCACTCGGCTGCCGCACCACGGGGCGCCGCCGCTGGGCGAGATCTTGCGCGGGGATGTTACGATCGAAAGCGAACCCTTCGGCTGCGAACCGGACCAATTGCACGGCATGACCGGGGCGCCGATCGCCGCCGGCCAATGGCTCGTCGTGGCGGCCGGGTTGCAATCCAACTGCAACCGAGCCAGGACGGACGACTTCGCGGGAAGCCTGCGCCGGCCGTTCGACGTGGCCGCGATGGCCAGCACGCTGGTGGGGTGCCAAGGGGCGACCGCCGCTCTGTTGTGCGAGAAATTGGGGCAGCGCTATGCGGGCCATTTTGGCGCCGAACCGGCACTCATCTTGCCGCCGCAGGTGGCGCTCATGGTCGCTCGCCGCCGCAATCCGGCGGGGCCGGAACGCCGCGCGACTTGACGGCGCGCCTTGACGGGCACGAAGCCCGGTCCGTAGACTCTTAGTTGTAAATTGCGAGGCTTTATCTGCCGGGAACCTGAACCCTGCCCGATGGCTCTTGTTCTTTGCAGACACGGTCTTGCGGCTGTGGCGAAATTGGCAGACGCGCCAGGTTGAGGGCCTGGTGATAGCAATATCATGCTGGTTCAAATCCAGTCAGCCGCACTAGTTAGCTCTTCAAGTAATTCGCACAGGCCAGTCAATCGCACAGGCGTGTGAGACAACGGCGGACGGATCACGAAAACGCGAAAGAGCGAAAGCACGAAACGAAACGTGCGGTACTCGCGTCGATGCTGCCTCCCTCTCATTTTTTCGCACTTTCGCGTTTTCGCGATAGCTTTAATGTGCAAGCCGGCATTGCTAGCACCGCCCCTTCCGGCGCGCAGCAAAACATCATCGTCCGCGCCGCCAGTTCGTCGATGAACTTTCCAGAACCGGCTGGGCAGCGGGCCGGTGTGGATGAATTGGCACGGACCACTTCAGGTGCATGGTGCTGCGCATGGTCTATGTTTCCCTGGGACACAGCCGCAGGCTGGCTCTCGCCGCCGCGTTGATCCTGATCGGCAGCCTGTGCGGCGCCGCGCCTGCCCGCGCGGATCTGTTCAGCTTCTGGGGTTGCCACCCGCCGGCCCATTCGCCGGAGAAGTCAGAGGATGACGGCGATGACGACGACGAGCCCCGCCTGAGCTTCGCCCCCACGGAGTGGCAGCAGCGCGGCACGCTGTTTCAGTGGCCCGGTTCCGACGTGCAGGGAGGCCCGAAGCTCGACGCGCCGCTGGTGGCGGACCGCCCCGACTTCACCGAAGCGAGCGTGACGGTCGGCTGGGGCGTGAGCCAGGTGGAAATGGGGTACACCTATTACAACGACCGCAATGCCGGAACGACCACCACCCGCCACACCTATCCTGAATTGCTGCTGCGGCAGGGGATGATCGCCGACTGGTTTGAACTGCGTCTGAGCTGGCAGGCCGAACAGGATCTGATCGAGTCAAACGTTGGGCATCAACAGTCGATCACGCACGATCTGACGGTCGGCTGCAAGGTGGGGCTGACGCCGCAGGACCACTACCTGCCGGAGACAGCCTTTATTCTGGAGGCCGATTTGCCGACCGGCAGCAACCCGAACCTGGTGCTCCCCGCCTTCGATTATCTCTACACCTGGGAGTTCAACGAGCAGGTCAGCCTCTCGGGCGGCACGAAGTTCGCCGCGGCGGTCGATGACGACACCAACAACGTCTATACCCAGGTGGACCAGTCGTTCTCGCTGGGCATCCAATGGACGGAGAAACTCAGCACGTTCACCGAGTGGTTCGCCCTGCTGCCGGCCGGCGCGGACACCGTGGGACCCGAGCAATACATGGACGGGGGCTTTAAATACCTGATCAACAACAACCTGCAGCTAGACATTCGCGCTGGCGTGGGACTCAACCGGGCGGCGGACAACATGTTCGCCGGAGCGGGCGTGGTGGTGCGGAGGTGAATTTTTTTAGCTATCGGCTGTCGGCTGTCGGCTGTCAGCCCGGGCGGTACCTGCGTAGCGTGAGCAGTTCGGCGCTAGCCGCCGGTCCCCAGTGCGGGCCGCAAACTTGGACCGGTGGCTAACGCCATTCCGCTCACTCGCGCGTTACGCCAGCGCCGGGCGAAGAGCCGTGCTCCCTCGCTTGCGCTTCGGGCTGGTGAGCAACTGGTGTGGCGCGCCTGTTCGCGGCGCCAAGTCAGGCCCGGCAGGCGAGACCTACTTGGGCCGGCCGGGCACGGTCAGCAGTTTGTCATCCGTCGAAGCGTTCGATGTGTCGTCGGCGTCGCCGTACCAGTAGGTGGCTACGCTATAGTCGGCTTGCGTCTTGGCCCAGTTCCAGACTTCCATGTCGAACTGCAGCGACTTCTTAAACGGAATCCGGTCCAGGCAGCGGACGCGGGTGTTTGTGGTGTGCCCCTGGTTCCGATGGCCGGCGCGCGGCTGGGAGTGGAACGGCGAGCTGAACAAGTTCGTGTCTCCCCAGGCGTAGCCGTAGTAATCTTCGCTGCCGGTGCCAAAGTGGCTGGGGAACGACTCGCCGTCGACCCAAACTTTTTCGTCCCCCTCGCCCCACCAAGCGGCCACCGGGTTGTAGATGGCCAACGTATCCCCCATGTAGACGCCGCGCCCTTGGACGGTGATGTAGTTGAAGTCGCTGTGCTTGGCGGTGTTGATCGATGGATTGCGGCGGTAGCCGCAGTGGAAGTAGAGGGAGCGGTCGTCCCATTTCGACACTGACTGACCAACAATGTGGTCAGACACACGGACCGCCTGCACCCCCTTATTTTCCAATGCCACACGAAACGACTTTTGGAAGGGCATGACCCATTCGCACGTCATCAGTCCGTCTTTGTCTACGGCGCGCCACCAATCTTCAAATGGGTTAAGCCCCACACCCGTTCCGAAAAACTCTCCGACAGGACAGGAGACCGTTCTTTTCCCGTCGAAGTCAATAACAATGATCGTTTGACGAAGCGCAGCCTCCATGTCCTTAGCCTCGAGGGACAAAGTGATCGAGGTAATGGAATGATACGCTTCGGCATTCGCGTCCCCGGCAACGGAATCTTCGGTGACGACGACCGACTGGCCGGGCTTGATTTCCTCTTTCGGACGGGCTATTCCTCGAGTGGCCTCCCGAAGGGGGCGCCTCGTAGGCACATGAGTCAGATGCTCGCTAAGCGCCGGCAGGAGCGTTTTTATATTGTCCAGGGCCGCTGGCGAAAACGACTCCACGTTCGTCCCCGCCGGGTACGTCCGATAGTTAACGTTGTACCAAAAGCCCACGCCGCCCGGATCGCCGAACCGTTTGGGCAGCGGCCCGTCGTACGTGATCTTCATGTGCTTGGCGTAAGGGATCGGCGCGTAGAGGTCGCGGCCGCGGGCACGCACGCCGGAGAGGGGCTCGGGGAAGTATTTTTTGCCGCCGATCATTTGGTCGGCCGTGCCGCTAAGGACCGGCTCGGTGGCGCCGTCGATGTAAAATCGCAGCGTCCCTTTGTCGGTGTAGCCGCCGGCCCAGATGCGCACAATCGCGCCGGGGCCTGCTTCGTCGAGCATCACGTGCTCGGTGCGGCCGCCGTTCTTTTCGGTGCGGATGAAGTTCGACCAGTCGACATTGGCGAACCAATCCTCGTTGCCCGGCTTCTTGCTGCGTCGGTCGTAACTGCTGGCCTGCTTGCAAGTGAACTCGGGCGACGGCCAGCGGGCCATCGTGCTGCGGTCCGTCATCTCTTTGAGCAGCGAGGTGAAGGAAATCATCGGCGGCTCATCGGCTTGGGCTGGACTGCAAAACGCGATGCTAGCAATTAATCCGAGGTGCGCAAAAAGCAGCCAGTGTGGGCGGTGAATTGCCATGGTAGGTGAGTCCTGTGAAAAGGTGGGAATCCGTACAACCGGATTGGGCTGATCGACGGGGCCCACGGAAGTCCAAACATACACCCGCCGTGCGGCCGTCGCCAGTAAGCCGGCGCTGCCGATTGGCCCGGCAGTTGCATCGTCTCGTATCAACGGACGGCAAGGGAACCGCCATCGTTCCCTTGGAAGTGGCAACTCGACCCTCAATACGCGAACACAATTACCTGGAGGACAGTCAGATGAAAAAGTTCATAGCCATTTTGTTGCTGGCCATCACGCTGACCGCGGGAGCCGCCACGTCGGCCGACGCCGCGCGGTGGTATCGAGGTGGCCCTTATTACGGCCGATACTACGGCGGGCCGTATCGGGCGTACTACGCGCCGCGATATTACGCGCCTCGGTACTATGTCCGGCCGTACGTGTATCGGTACGGGTACACGCCGTATTACTATGACGGCGCGGGGCCGTACTATTACAGCTATTGAGGTGTGGGGTCCGAGGCGCGAAGAGTTTGAAGGGTGTGAAAAAAGGTGTGAAGGGGCGGCACGCAGACGGAAGGAGGAAAAGTTGAGGGACGAGGGGTCTAGGATGACCTCAAATTGCTATTCAAATTTTCCTTCTTTCCTTCCCTTCGCGCACTTCGCGACCTTCTGTTCAATTCCTGTTGGTGAACAGAAGGTCGCGAAGAGCGCGAAGAAGTAAAATTGCTGCGATTGAAAACCTTCTCCTTTGCTTCTCTGTGCCTCTGTGGAAAAAAACCTTTCGTTGAAAGTTACGGTTGGACCTTTTGTTCGCTGGTCTCGTCGTCGTGCGGGCGCCGCGCTTCCAGGATTGCCATGCGCCGCGTGAGCACGGTGATCTGGTGCTGCAGCCTCAAATAGCGGGCGTAGAAATAGAGCGATGTGATGAACAGCAGCAGGACGGCGGCGTAGGTTACCAGGTCGGCGCCGCGGTGGATTCCCAGCGTGGTGGCCAGGCTGGTAACCCATTCGGGCCGCGCGATGGCCGCCGCGGTGGTCAGCCAGACGGCGATCCGCAGCCACCACACGCTGCGCTGCGCCGAGCCGCGGATCGCTTCCCAGATTTCCAGCAGCAACAGGCCGGCGAGAAACGTGATCGCCAGCCATTGAAAAAGCGTCATCGTAGAATTAGGTTCGGCTGCCACTCCGCCGGGCACGACGCCCACGATCGCCAACCGTTGAAACAGCGTCATCGCAAAATTCTCCCCAGCAGAAACTGGCAGGCGATTTTCACCGCCGCCCACGAGCTTTGTCCCTTGGCCAGCGAGGCGCGGGAATACTCGATCCGCACCGGCACCTCGCAATAGCGTAGCCGATGGCGGTGAACCTGGTCGAGGATCTCCGACGCGTGGGCCATCCGGTTCTGCTCGATCGCGATTTTGGCCGCAGCAGCGCGGGAGAATGCCCGCAGACCGTTGTGCGTATCGGTGATTTTTAATCGCGAAAAGATCCGCGTGAACAGCACTCCCAGCTTCACCGTCAGCTTGCGATGCAGCGGCATCCCCACCGCCGAGCCGAGAAACCGGGAGCCCAGCACCACGTCCACCTCGCCGCGGCGCAGCGGCGCCAGCAGCGTTTCGATGTCCGTCACGGTGTGCTGCCCATCGGCGTCGAACGTGACCAGCAGCGCGGCCCCTTCGGCCAAGGCGAAGTCGAGCCCCGTCTGCAGTGCGGCTCCCTGGCCCAGGTTGATCGCGTGCCGTACCACGCAGACCGGAAACCGGGCCGCCACGGCCGAAGTGTCGTCGAGCGACCCGTCGTCGATCACCACAATATGCCGGTAGCGCTGGCAGAGGGCCGCCAAAGGCGTGGCCAGGGCCGAGCCCTCGTTGTAGGCCGGCACGACGATCCACACAGGAAATGGGTCAGCGGCCGGACGGGTCACGCGCAGGGGGACTTTCGAGGGAGAAGGATGCTTGATGAGTGTCGCGGCGGTGGCGGAGAATATTAATGCCCAATGACCAAATTCCAATAACCAATAATAGGTGTGACACTACTAGCTATTGGAGATTGGAATCTTGGTCATTGGTCATTATTCTATCGCAACTCGCCCGGGCGGCAAACATGCTGCGGTCACGCGCTATGCCGATTCGCCAGTTCCGCCGGCAGCCACTTCATCGGTGGCCGGCTTGAACAGGTCTCTGGCCGGAGGCAGCCGCAGCGGGGGAAACAGGATGGGAGCGGTCAGCTTCATCAGTTCGTGCAGCCAGCGGGCAACGCACTTGATATACACCACGCGGGGGGTCGATTCGCAGCCCAGCCGCGACTTGAACACGTCGGCTGTCTGCCCCACCAGGATTTCGCCGGCTCCGCTGCGGAGCGCGAAGTCCAGGTCCTGCATCATCAGGTTGAAGTACACGTCGGTCTCGTCGTTGATCGTGTAGTCGACCCCCACGAACAGATTGCGGTACACCCCCTCGGTGTGCAGCCCCCAGGCAAAACCCACGATGCGATCCCCCTGGCGGACCACGGTCAGCGACACCTGCGGACCGAACTGGGCCGACATCTGCAGGAAGAACTCGCGCGGCAGCACCTCGAGCTTATGCTCCGCCCGGGCGACCACGTCTTCGTACAGCCGATGCACGTCCGGCGTATAGAGGGGCGCAATCGCGGCCGGGTCGGTATACCGCTCGACGCGCAGGCCGGCCTTGGCGAACTTCTTGCGCGAGCGATTGATCTTGTAGCGATAGTGGCTGCGCACTTCGGCCAGGAAGGCGTCGAAATCGGCGTAGCGATGCCGAAACTCGTTCATCGGCGGGCTGTCGGTCCGCAGATAGCCCAATCGCGCCAAGTGATCGACATAGCGACACTCGACGGGATCGAACTCCTTGGCCACCACCAGCCAAGCCCACTGCTGTTTGGCAATGCGGACTAACTCACGGTTCAATGCCTCCATGACGGGCCCGGACTCCACGCCGGGTGCCAATCGCAGGTTGCTCCCGCCGGCCGAGACGGGCATCCCGCACAGAATCACCCGAAACTTCAGATAGCGGGGAACGATCCATCGCACCCAGCCGACCGCGCGGCGGATCCAAGGGCTGGCCAGTAGCACCGCGTCGAGGACGAAGTATGACACGCAAGCGACGGCCAGCGGCTCATGTTCCGCGTCATCATTTGCGTCGTAGAGCGTGACGTACCAGAAGCGGTGCGTGTCCGACATCGACCGTTCGGTGGCCGCCAGAAAGCGGCGGTCCATCATGGCGTCGGCGCTGGAGCAGAGTTTTTGCCAATCGTCCCACGGAATCGAATCCGTCGACGCCACCACATGGGCGCGAATGGCATCCGCCGCCAGGGTGCGCTTTTCGGCCACTGGGCCGGGAGGGAGAACGTCAGTCGCAGAAGGGGTCATCGGGCCGTCTCTGAAAGGATCCTAAAAGGCGTTTAACCCCACACGCTTCAACCACACGCGGCGTAAAACATTTGAAAGCATAGCTTTATGGGCGTTTCAGCCCGCTGCATTCGCTCTGGAGGTAGCCCCGCTCAAGGCCTCACCATCTCGGGCCGAATTAATTTGCCTGAAAATCCCGCATTTCCTCCCCTACCGGCACCAAAAAACACTTAACATACCCATATTACCTAAATATCTTGTTTGGTGTAAAACACGCAATTATATTAAAGGCTTCCAGGGCCGGAGGCCCACAGGCTGGCGTCAAATGGCCGGCGGCTACTTAAGGGCACGGAGGGTTCTAGATGAGGCGGGCTGATGACGGGTCCGCTCGCCCCAATTTCACGCCACAAGTCGGTGCCCTCTATGAGATTCGGATTCCTGGTCCATCCGCTGTCCGAAGAGAGCGCCGCGCTGGTCGAGCTGAACGACGGCGGGACGCTGGCCAAGCACTGGGGGGGCGGAAATCTCCTCGACTTCTGCAACTTTCTCCACGAGACGATGTCCCGCAGCCGGGAGCACGGGGCCAAGGCGGAGCCCCGCGTTCGCGTGATCGACCACTTGCCCGGACTGGTCTCCGCTACGGGCCAGGTTTGCGAAGGCCGGCTGTACGAAATCCCGATGGGGGCGGTTGAGATTCTCGATGATCCGGTCCGCGCCATGACCTACATGGAGCAGGCGGTGCAGATGGCCGCCGAATGGGGCGCGGGCATTATCGGCCTCGGCTCGATGACCGGCGTCGTCGGCGGCCAAGGGACGTTTTTGGCTGAGCGCAGCCCGGTGCCCGTCACCACCGGCAACAGCCTGACCGTATTCGCCGCCATCGAAAACCTCCGGCAGGCGTGCCGCGAGGCGGAAATTGATCTCTCGCGCGAAACGGTCGCGGTGGTCGGCATCCCAGGTAGCATCGCAGCCGCCGCGGCCCGGATCCTGGCCCCGGAGGTGGGCGAACTGCTGCTGGTGGCCCGGCGCACGTCGGCCCGCGCCACGAAGCTGTCGGCCGAACTCGACGCCGAACTGTTTGTGGAATTGCCGCCGGCGCTGGCCCGTGCTCGCGTCATTGTTTCGGCCACGTCCACCGGCAACTGCATCGACCAGAAAGCATTGCGGCTGGGAAGCATCGTCGTGGACGTCGGCGTGCCCGCCGACGTGCAAGGTTCTTCGCCCGAGCGAGACGACGTGCTGATCATCTCCGGCGGCCTGGCGCTGGTGCCCGACTCGATGCCGCGCGATTCCATGTTCCTGGGCTTCCACCACGGCATGGTCCCAAGTTGCCTGGGCGAGACCATGAACCTGGCGCTGGAAGGGCGCGGCGAATGTTTTTCGCTAGGCCGCGACTTAAGCCCTGAGGGAATCCGCGAGATTGGGGCCATTGCCCTGAAGCACGGCTTCAACTTCGGCCGTCTGCTGTCGTTTGGCCTGGTGGTGGAAGACTCGCAACTGGCCCGGTATCGCAAGGCGGTTACGAGGCAGCGGCTACTGAGCATCGGCGCTGCGCCGGCGAAGCAAACGGCCGCGCCGCAAGCAGTCCACGGCAATGGCAACGGCGCCGCACATACCAACGGCCACGCCAAGAACGGCCAGAACGGCTATGCTGAAAATGGCCACGCTGGCGCGAACGGCGAAGCGAATGGCCACTACCACGAATCGCGCGACGAACCATCTTCAGAGTTTTACGATGAAGCGCACGTCGATGAACAAGCACCGCTAGGCACGCCGGCCGAGCTGGCTCCTCGTGCCGCGTCACTGCACGGCCGCTACATCAACCCTGTGTTGATCGCGGTCAGCGGCCGGGCCGGGTTTGCCCGCACGTTTGTTCGTGGCCGCCGCAACACGATCTGGGATAGCGAAGGACAAGCGTATCTGGACTTTGTCGCCGGTTTTGGCTCGATGAATCTGGGGCACAATCATCCGCGCGTGGCCGACGCGATCCGCGCGGCATTGGAGCACGAGGCCCCCGGCTATGCTCAATCGGCCGTGAACCCTTACGCGCCAGCGTTGGCCGAGTTGCTGGTAGCAATTTCGCCTCCCGGACTGGAGATGGTGTTCTTCGCCAACAGCGGCACCGAAGCGGTCGAAGCCTGCTTGAAGCTGGCCCGGCTGGCGACCGGACGGACCGCACTGCTGCACTGCGAGCGGTCGTATCACGGCAAATCGCTCGGCGCGCTGTCAGTCACCGGCAACCCCACGTATCAAAAACCGTTCGGACCGCTGCTGCCCGACTGTCACTCGGTGCCGTACGGCGATCTCGACGCGCTCACCCGCGCACTTTCCGGCCGCAAGTTCGCCGCGCTGATGATCGAGCCGCTGCAAGGGGAAGGGGGGATGGTCGTCCCGCCTTCCGGATACTTGCGGGCCGCTCAAGACCTGTGCCGCCGCGCGGGCACTCTCTTAATCGTTGACGAAGTGCAAACTGGACTAGGACGGACCGGAGCCATGTTCGCCTCCGATCGCGAAGGGATCGAACCGGATCTAATGGCCCTGGCCAAGAGCCTGGGCGGCGGCTTGATGCCGATCGGCGCCATGCTCTGCCGCCGCGACGTGTGGCAAAAGGCGTATGGCACAATGCACACGTTCGCCCTGCACACCAGCACGTTTGGCGGCGGCAGCCTGGCGTGCGCCGCGGGCCTCGCTGCGGTGAAGGCGCTGATCGACGAACGGCTGGCGGAGAACGCCCAGCTCCGCGGCGAGCAGCTTCGCGCGGGGCTCGAAAAGATTCAGCGCTCCACGGATCGCGTGATCAAGGAAGTGCGCGGCGCGGGTTTGATGCTGGGTTTGGAACTGTATCCCTTGCGGCCGTCGCTCGTGTCGCACTGGAAGCAAACCGACGCGACCGGCCTGATGCAGTACATGGTCCCCAACATCGACCTGTTGGCCGAAGGGGTGACCACGATGTACCTGATGCAGACGCTGCTGACCCATCACGGTATCTACACGCAGGTGGCGCGCTCGAACCCCAACGTTCTGCGCGTGCAGCCGCCGCTGACGATCGAAGCGGCCGAAGTCGAGCGTTTCCTGACCGCCGTGGATCAAACCTGCCGCGAGATCGAAGCCAGCAGCGGGCTGGTCGACGGGCTGGTTTCCAAAACCGTAGCCGGCCAGCACACCGCCAGCGGCGCGACGCTCACGGTGCAGACGCTGCCCCGCGTGGTGACGTCGTAAACAAGTAGGGTGGGTCGCAGACCCACCAACTTCTTCGGGCCCAAAAACGTGGTGGGTCTGCGACCCACCCTACGGATTTAGGCCAGTTCTTCCCGCGCCGCCGCTACGGCGACATCGTTCTGACTGACGCCGCCCCGCACGCTGCTGTCGCGGAAGATCAGCAGGAACAACAATAGCACGACACCCGCAGCCATTGCCGGCACGGCCCAAATGGGCTGCCACCGCGGCGGGATCGCTGCTGCCGCTTGCTTTATTTTTTCCGCATCGGCGCGAAGGGCCACGAACTGTTGCTGGAGCGACTTGTCTTTTTCGCCGGATGCCACGAATTGCTTCTCGATCAATTTCGCCTGCGCCAATTTTCCATCCGCTTCGGCATTCAGTTTCTTGGCCTCGGGCTTGGCGAAATAAGAAACGGTCTGCCCGGCCGCCTGAGCCCCAATCAACATCCCCACCCCCAGCGTGAACAAGACCAGCATCCCTTGTGCTTGTCCGCGAATCTGCGCCGGGGCCACCTTGTCCGTATAAATCTGCCCGGTGACGAAGAAGAAGTCGTAGCAGATGCCGTGCAGCAGAATCCCAGCGATGATCATCCACGCAATGCCGTCGGGCGCCGCCAGCGCGAACAGTGCATAGCGAATGACCCAGGCCAGCATGCCCAGGGCCAGCATCCACTTGACCCCCAACCGTGCGAAGAAGATCGGCATCACCAGCATGAAGAAGATCTCGGACATCTGGCCGAACGTCATTTTGAAGTTGGGATCGGAGAGTCCGGCATTGTCGGCAAATGTTCCGGCCCAGGCGTAGTAGAACGAAAGTGGAATGCAAATCAAAAACGAGCTGAGCATGAACGTGAAATACGAGGGCTGCTTCAGCAGCGCCAGGGCATCCAACCCCATCACTTCCCGCGCAGTAACTCGCTTGCCGGCCCCGGGAGGAGGCGTGTGCGGCAACGTGAAGCTGTAGATCCCCATCACCAATTCGGCGACGATAGCCACATAAAACATGGCGATCGATGCTTTCCAGCCGCCGATGCTGATCACGATGCCGGCCACAATCCAGCCGATGGTGCCGAACACTCGAATCAACGGAAATTGCTTTTCCGAATTGGTCATCGTGTGCATCGCCAACGTATTGACCAGCGCCAGCGTGGGGAAGTAGCAGAGCGTATGCACGAACAGCACCGCGATAATCACCGACGGGCTATTCGTTCCCGAACGCATCAGCGCCGCCGTCGCCGCTAGCGCTCCCGCCCCCAGCAGGTGCAACACACCCAACACGCGCTCCGTGGCAAAAAACCGATCGGCGATCATCCCGACAAACAGCGGGGAGATAATGCACGCAATCGGTCCGACCGAATAAATCCATCCGATGTCGATCGGGCTGAAACCGATCTTCGCCAGATAGAGATACGGAGTAATGAACCACGCCCCCCAGATGAAAAACTGGAGGAACATCATCAGGCTCAGGCGGGCGGAGATCGCGCTTTTCATGCGGGCCTCAAAAGATAGAGCTTGCGGAGGGACGCTATTGAGCTTTACAGAATGAAAGCACGGGTGCCTGGGGCGACGCCCCAGATCGTCGCGTAGGCTGGGGCGTTGCCCAGGCACCCGGTGATAACGGCGCGGCCCAGGAACGGGGCCATTTAAGCACACGGCAGGGCCGATTGCAAACCTGTGCGGCAGCAATGAGGAACTAAGCGGACCCGCGAAGTGAAGTGAGCTGGTGCCTGGGGCAAAGTCCCAGATCTGGGGCGTTGCCCCAGGCACCCTCTACAAGTCCGAGTCGCGCGCCTCGACCGAAGCCGCACGCCCGCGCGTGCGGCGGTGGTGCGGGGAAGGAGGCCCACTGGGCATCAGGCCGGGCGAGTCGCCAAAGTAGTATTTCCGCGCCTCGGGGTGATTGAGCACCTCTTCCGCCGTGCCGCTGCACAGCACCTGACCGCTGCGGATCACGTAGCTGCGGTCGGTGATCGCCAGCGTTTCCCGTTCGCGGTGGTCGGTAATCAGAATGGCGATGCCCGCATCGCGCAGCGATCTGATAATATCCTGGATGCTGTTAATCGTGACCGGGTCGATCCCCGTGAACGGCTCGTCCAGCAGGATGATCTGCGGGTTCGAGATCAAGCTGCGGGCAATCTCCAACCGCCGCTTCTCGCCGCCGGAGATGTACATCGCCTTCGATTTGCGAATCTTGGTGATGCCGAACCGCTCGAGCAGCTCTTCGGTTCGTGCTTTGCGAGTCTTGGCGTCGAAGTCCAGCAGTTCCATCACGGACGACAGGTTCTGTTCCACCGTGAGCTTGCGGAAGACGCTTTGCTCCTGGGCCAGATAGCCCATTCCGCCATCGCGGGCCCGGCGGTACATCGGCCATCGGGTGACATCAATGCCCCCCAGCAGCACGCGCCCGGCGTCGGGCTCGACCATGCCGCAGGTCATGCGGAAGCTGGTGGTCTTGCCGGCGCCGTTGGGTCCCAACAGGCCGACAATCTCACCCTGGTTGACCTCGAAGTCGACCCCGTCGACGACGCGGCGCCGACCGTAGCTTTTTACCAATCCTTCGGCCCGCAATAGCATCATCGTCCATGACCTTCTGGCTCGCGCCGGTCGAGGACCGGCGGCTAACAAAGAAAGACCTACCGCACAAATCCCCAATGATCCAGCGGCCAATATGTGATCAGCGCTTTGCCGATCAGCAGTTCGCGCTCCACGTAATACTCGCGCTGCGGCATCCGCGCGGGGCGTCCCAGTCGATGCCGCTGGCCGCTTCCACTTTGCACCGGGCGCCATGCCCATAGGCGGCTGTCGCGGCTTTGCGGGCTGTTGTCCCCCAGGGCCAGAAACTGGTCCTTGCTCGAGTCGGGCAGCTTGGCCAGCGGCAGTATCACCTCGCGCGTCTTGGCGAAGGCCCGCGGCCAGAGGTCGGGCGTGGACAGAAATTGAGCCCGGCGCTCCTCGAAGTGCGGAATGATATCGTCTTCCACGCGGCCGGGAAAGGAACTGACCAGCCACTCGGGCAAATCCTTTTCGTAATAGTCCATCGTCGGCCCGCCGGTGTGCGTCTCGTACGTGATCGCCACGTAATACACGTCGCGATAGAGCCGCATGTGATTGACGCGCACGGCCGCTTTATCCGAGCAGATGCCGGCCGGAGCCAGGTCCAATCCATGATCCGCGTCGGACTGGGGAATGTCGTTCCCCAAGGGGCCATACGTCGCAGGCATGGGGAACTCAATGAGCGTGTCGTTCACCCACAGGTGCAACTGAGAGTCAACATTGGCGAACCGCAGCCGATACGTGCCGGGAGTGCGGATGGGGGTTTGCTGCGTCAGCTCGCGCTGCAGCGCAATCTTTTTGCCCGGATCATCCGAACCACCTGTGAACGCGTATTTGGTCCCGGTGGCATGAATCGAGAGCGTGGCCAGTCCCGTGGCCAAGTCCACCTTGCAGCGAAACGGCACGCCGCCGGCCACCAGTTCCAACTCCACGTTGCCGGCCGGCTTGTCGACCGTCAGATCGCATTCCAGCACCAGGTCGCGCACCCAGTTCATACCCAGGAAGGTGGAGTCCGAAAACTGCAGTCTCATACGCCCCTCTTCGTCGCTCGATCTTTTGGAAATCCCCACGCTAGAGTTGTAGGCGTACGTGTCGGTGATCAGTTCCGGCTTGATCTGCCGCCGCGCGGTGTCGGACAGCCGATCGGTCTGCAGCAGATCGTCCCAATCGGAGAAGGAAGGGCGGAATTGCTGATAGCGAATCCACACCGGATCGGCCGCCGTGCCGTCGGCGGCAAAGCTGCGCGTGCCGTCGCTGCTCTGCCACGCGCCCGGGGGAGTGGCGTCGCGCGGCCAGGAGGACCAGCGGGTGGGCCACCCCTTTTGCGTCATCGCGTCCACCACGAAATCGTTGTCGTACACCAGTTGCTTCATCGAGCAGACTTTATCCGGCGGCTTGCGCTCGATGTGAAAGTTCAGCGGCACGACCCGGTTGAGCACCTGATCACTATAGTCGGCGGTGTACACGTCGCCGCGATAGATCCGCAGTGTCTCGCCCGGCAGGCCCACCAGTCGCTTGATGTAGTTCTTCGCCGCGTCGCCGGGGAAGTGAAACACAAACACGTTCCACCGCTGCGGCTCGGCAAACTCGTAGGCAAACTTTGAGACCAGAATCCGATCGCCGTTGCGCGACGCGGTTTCCTGGCAGGCGGCCGGGCCGGAGGAATTGAACACCGGGTGTTGGCGGTCCCGTTGCACGAGCTTTTCCACGTAGGCTCCCAGCGGGGGATTGATGCAGGCGGTGAAGCCGCATTGAGGGCAGGTGCCGGCGCACACATCGCCGGCCAGCTCGTCGGTTTCGTTGTCCATTTCCAACGAGGCGCTCACCCGATACTTGAAGTTGCATTGCGGGCACTTCACGTCGCGGTGGCGGCCCATCAGCGTCGGGGCCATCGAACCGGTGGGAATAACGAAGGCCTCGGCCTCGAACGTCTTGAAGAGAAACGCCAGGGCAAAGGCAATGACGATCGACTCGACCGCCTCGCGCACCGCCTTGGAGCGAAAGATCGACAAGATCGCTTCGCCGACGCCGACACCCATGTTGGACGGCACGGCGCTCCCCTCACCACTCCGAGGTCGATTCCGCTCCACGTTCATGACCGATCAACCCAGAAGAAAGGTGTTGGGCAAGCAGGATGTTGGCCCCGGCGGCACGGCCGCGGCGGGAACCCCCAATATACCGAAACTCCGGCCCCGGCAGAATGTGAGTCTGGGGCGGAAATGGGGGGAGGCTTGCGACTGTAGGAGGGTGAGAGGGAGGGAGGAGGAAGCAACTCCACAATTATCTTGTTATCTCTTGCTCGACGCGTAAGCGAAGGGACGCAGGTTTCCATCCCTCGCTTGCGCGTCGGGCTAGTAAGCGGATTGGCGCTAGCCCATTCAGCTCACTAACGCATTGGACTAGTGACTTAATGGCTATGCCGTGCCTAACCGGCGGGGCCACATGTGACCCTCCCCCGGCCCCTCCCTGAAAGCGAGGGGGGGCCCGGCTACCATCCCGCTCATTGCTCCGGCGGCGTCAGGCCCAGCTTTTCTTCTTCTTCTTCCTGGATGATGATCCGCGGCGTGACCATCAGCATCAAGCTTTGCGCTTCGCGGCCGATGCCCACGTTCTTGAACAACCGGTCGATGTACGGAATCTTGCTCAAGATGGGCACGCCGAACTCGTTGCGCCCTTCCTTGAGCCGCTTCACGCCACCGAGCAGCACCGTGCCGCCGTCGGGCACGCTCACGGTGGTGGTCACCGTGGTGAAGATGAACGTCGGCAACTGCACCGTGGTGCCGTTGGTCGTCGTTTGCGTGTTGTCGCTGCTGCTGGTCGTGTCTCCCTGGTCGGCCGACGAATCGGACGAAGACTTGTTCGTCGTCGTGCTGCCGGTGAACATGAACTCTTTCACGTCGCCGATCTGGCTGAAGAACGGAATCAGCGTCAGCCGCACGAACCGCCGGTCCTGGCTGACCACGGCCTGCACGGAAAGCGTGGTGCCCGAGTTGAGCACGACGATCACCGGCGCCTGGGCCGCGGCAAAGTCGCCGACCACCGGCGTAACGCTGGTCACGAACGGCGTCTGCGACTGGTCGGAGATCGACGCCGCCTGGCCGTTGAACAGCGTCACCTTGGGAGCCTGCATGACGTTGGTCCGCGAATCCCCCTGGGCAGCCTGCACCAGGAAAAACGCTTCGATGTCGCTAAGAATCGCAATGCCGAACGTGGCGGCCGACGACGGGTTGAACCCGCCGAACGGCGGCAACGCCGAGTCAAAGCTGTTGTTGCGGAACTGGATGGCACCGTTGCTCACGTAGTTCGGGAACGGATTGGTATCGGTCGCCGGGTTAAGGCCGATCGTGGCGCTGGGTTCCATCTTCACGCCGGTGTTGGCCTTGGCGACAGTCGCCCCGGTGGCGTTGTCGCGGATGTTGAAGTCGAAGTCCACGCCGATCCGCTCGAAGAAGTTGTCGGACAGCGTGATGAACCGGACTTCAATCGTCACCTGCAAGTCCTGCAGGCGGCGGAGCTGCTCCAGCAAGTCGGCAATCTTCTCGTGGACTTCCTGCGTCTGGCTGATAACCAGGCTCAAGTTGCCTTGCGAGGGTTTGATCGAACCCGGTCCGCCCACTTCGTCCCACGACTCCGGCTCGATCGTCTTGGTCATCAGCTCGATCAGGCCGTCGAAGTCGGCGCTGGCGGTGCCGCCACGGGCGCCGCCGGTGGTCATGCCGCCGCCGAGCGATTGTCCCAGCACGCCCGGTGGCGTGGGACCGCCGCTCATATTGATCGAATGCGGCGCCACAGCCATCGCGGATGGTTGGAAGCCTCCCGGCGCCGCGCCGAGGTTGGCGGCGGTGGTGGCGTAGCCGTCGGAGATCGCTTGCGGCAGGCCGATGTGGTTGTGGGGAACAAAGTCTGGAATCGGAATCACCAGGTCGGCCACGTTGTAGACCTTGGTGTAGACGTTGCCGTTCTTATGCTGCTCGCTGGTGATCTTGAGCACTTCGTCGCGAATGACGTAGCCCAAGTGCAGCGGCTGCAGGATCAGGTTCAGGGCGCTTTGCAGCGAGATCTCCTGGCTCAGATCGATGCGGACCGGGGTGGAGGTGTCCACGCCCTCGGCGGCCAAGCCGGCCGGATCGAGGTAGATGTTCACCGCGGTGACCTTCTTCAAGTAGTCGATCACCTCGATCAACGGAGCGTCCTTGAAGGCCAGCGAGACGGGCGTGCGCAGCTTTTGCTCGATCTCAATTTCCTTGGCGCTCCGCTTGCGATCGGGATCTTTGCCCCACTTGCGGCGGCGATTGGTGAGTTGATCCCAATCGGCTTTGGCGATGAACTGTTCGGGATTGCGATCCCCCACGTCGGCGATGGCCGCCTGGTTCACCTCGTCGAGACCGCGATAGTTCGAGTCCTCTTTGCGCTCCTCCGTGTCGCGATTGTTCACCGTGCGCTTATAGAACACGATTTCGCGCCACATCAACATGGTGACTGGATTATCGGGAGCGATTTCGCGGGCCTGCTTCGCCTTGATCTCGGCCTCCTGGAACCGCCGTTCGTCGCGCAGCCGGTTGAACTCGTCGACCAGCAGCGCCAACTTCTCTTCGACCTGCACCTTGCGGGCACGGCCGCGCTCGACACTGTTGGTGACCGCCTTGTTCTTCTCGTTCAATTCGATCTCGCTCTTATGCGCTTCGATGTACTGCTCGGTCTCCACGATCGAACGGTCGGTGCGACCCAGCAGCACTTTCTTCTCGGGGGGCGTCAGCGCCGATTGCTCGACCGCCGCGCGGGCCCGCTTCAGTTCAGCCAACGCGCCGCGCGGATCCTGTTCGCGCATGTCCTGCGCCTTGCGGGTCTGGCGAACCAGGTCGGAGGCCACCTGCTGTTGGAGCCGCTGCTGGCTGTTGCTGGCGTCGACGAGCAGATTGTTGTCCAACGGCTTCGGCGGCGCGGACTGCGACAGCAATTGCAAATGCTCCTGCAGGTGCCGAGCGGTGGTCGGATCGAGTTGATCGCGGTGCCGGGCGGCCCGATTGTAGAAGTCGAGCGCGGTCTTCAGGTCGCGATGCGCGAGTGCTTCGTCTCCTTCGCGAACCCATTCGGCCGCCTGGCTGCGCGGCGTTTCGCCGGCAGAACCATCGATCGATCCATTCCGCGCATGGGGGGCGTCGTCGGCCAGCGGAGCAGATCCTGCTCCTGGAAGCGATCGCGGCGCCGGGGCGGGATTATTGTCCGCCGGGGGGCCCAACAGAACGGACTCGGCTTGTTTGGCGACCGGCCCGTTGCTTTCGCGCCGCGCCGACGGCGTGAGGTCTGGACCTTCCGCCCCTGCCGCCAGGTTGTGCGTGTTGTCTCGTTGCGGATCGTAACCGGCGGTTGCGACGCCGCCGGCCGCCGTGTTGGGATATTCGCCGCCGGCCAGGCGGACGTCGCCTCGGTTGGCATAGCGATTGTCGGCCGCCGCGCCGGCGCCCTGCCGGCGCATTTCCGCGATCCGCTGCATCACGCGGCGGGGATTGTTCTCGTAAGGGGAGAAGTCGACTCGCATCTGGGCTGCGGCCCCGGCTGCCCGTTCGGCCGATTCGTAGTCTTGATATTGGGCCAGCGATTCCGCTTCTTCCAGCAACACCTGCGCGTAGGCGCGGTTGGTGGCTTCGCTGTCTCCTTCGGCGCCGCGGCGCTGCATCGCCTCGTTGTGGCGGCGAGCGAGGATTTCAATCTTCGTGGGGGAATCCTCTTGCGGGCCATACTGCTGTCCCCCGGCGCGGGCTTCCGCCGCCAGGGCCAGAGCACGGCGGGTGTCGCCGCCGGCCAGAGCGCGGCGCGCTTCGAGCATCAGCTTGCGAGCCTGCTGCGGATCGGCCTGCGGGGCCTGCGCATATCGGTCACTTGGCATTGCCGGTTCACCCGGCTGCTCGTAGCGATTCGTGTTTTGGGGAGTGGGCAAAGGCCGAATTTCGGAATTGCGCGGAGCATTGCCCGCGAGTCCGGCGGGAGGCATTCCGGGGGCGGACAATCCGGCGGGGCGTTGCGGCGCGTTGTCGTCTCCCAGGCTGGGCATCGCCACTGCGGCTGCGGCGGCGACTGGCGCGGGAGATCCGCCCCGGCGACGGATCTCATCGGCCAGCTTGGCCGGCGAATCTTCATCGGCACCGTACTTCACCGCCAACTGTGCGGCGCGGCTTTGGAAATAAATCGCCTCCGGCATGTTCCCTTGGGCCAGAGCGTCGCGCCCCTTCTTCAGGTGGAGCATCGCTTCGGGCTTCTTGTCGGAGATCAGCGCGTCGGTGTCGGCACTGACGCGGCGGAACGGATCAGTCTTGCCGCCGGCGGGCGCGTGCTCGGTGCTGTTCAGAGCCGACACGGCCATCGGCTGAACTTTGTCGCTGGGGCGTTCTGGGGCGCCACCGGCACGCATCCGTTCCAGGTCGCGGCGGGCCCGCTTGGGATTGTCGCCCAGCGGATTATGGAACACGCTCCAATGCGATTCGGCTCGGCGGATGCAGGCGTCGGCCTCGACCCATTGCCCTTGGTTCATCGCCGCGCGAGCGGAACGAAGCAGGGCGGCCGGATCGGTTTCGTCCGCCGGAGCGGCTTGACCGACTGCGGCCACGGCCAGCGATCCGACGGGCCAGTCGGCTCCGTGGGCGCAGGGGGCCGCGGCGAACCCGACGAGTAGACTGGCAACGCTCAGCGAGGCGAAGCTGGAAGTGGCTTTCAAAGCAATGCTCCTATTTCGATGCCGCAACGGATTTCAATTGGCCGCGAAAAATGTGATTTGTAGATGTGTCGTTCAGGGCAGCACCCTGTTGAGAAGCTTGTGCCCGCATTCGATAGGAACGGCCCGCACGGACATCCCTACTCAAATTGATATCCCGCACATACTGCTGACGCGAACGCTGTGAGAAGAGGGGGGTTTAAATACTCGGCCGGCCAAATAGGGTCAAGAGCAGTTCGCGAAATGCCGAAGTTCGGATTTCGGCCGGGCAGGACTTGGCTGGATCTGCTCAATTAGAATGCTGGCAGCACATCGGGCGGGGCGAAAAGCCAGTCAGTGGCCGGCATTTCGCCACTCGACTTGTTTTGCAGCCGACTGGCCTCGCTGCTGAGGATTGGCATTCGCTAGAGTGCGACGTTGCTCTGGGCCACGGATTGTTTTGCCACAAAAAACACAAAAAGGTCTCCGTTCGGTTTTTGTGTTTCTTGTGTTCTTTGTGGCTTAAAAAATTTGTGGTTGATTTGAACGGTTAGGGGGCTCAATTCACGGCGCGGAGTGAGTTCGTGGTGCCGGCACTGGCAAAGCCAGTGGCACACGAAAGGAGCAAGGCAGGGACACGTCGCACGGTTGGGGCAACGCGGCAGAACCAGCAACCTCGTCCCTGGTTTTCGCTGTTTCCGTGTGCCACTGGCTTTGCCAGTGCCCGTGTAAGGTGGACGACCCGAATCGATCAAGCCCTGTCACACGGAAGGTTTCGGATGCAGTCAGAAGCATTGACAACATCGACTCGGCCACTGCTCATCTGGGCCGCGTTGCTCGCGATCTGTTTCGCAACCACCTCGACGGGCCTCGTCCATGCGGCTCAACCCACCGCCGCTGCTGTTTCCGTCAGGCAACCACCGGCCGCCTCGCCGATCGACACGCTGGTCGTCTGCCCCGCCGAATTGCGCGAGGCCCTCGCGCCGTGGCTCGCGTATCGCGCCTCGCAAGGCCATCGCATCGCGCTCGCGTCGAATGAACCATCGGCCGAAGTGTTGCACGACACGATCCGCCAGGTTGCCGCGGCGGGCGGATTGCGGGCGGTGTTGCTCGTCGGCGGGGCGCGGCTGGGGATGGAAAACGATCCGGCGGTGCGGGCGCGCTCCGTGCCGGTGCATTATCCGGCGTCGCGCGTCATTCGGCGCTTTGGCGGCGAGAAGGCGATTGCGTCGGATAATGGCTATGCCGATCTCGATGGCGACGGATTGCCCGACGTGTCGGTTGGCCGCTTGCCGGTGGAGACGCCTGAAGAACTCACGTCGCTGGTGCGGCGGACCATCGACTATGAGCGGAGCCGCGACTTCGGCGCGTGGCGGCGGAGGATCAATCTGGTGGCGGGCGTCGGCGAGTTCGGCCCGCTGGTCGATCAAGCGATCGAAGACGCCACGCGCGGATTCCTCACCGGCGGCATTCCCGCCGGCTATCAGACGTCGATGACGTACGCCAATTGGCGGAGTCCGTTCTGCCCTGACCCGCGGCAGTTCGGCCGCACGGCGGTGGCCCGATTCAACGAAGGGTGCCTGTTTTGGGTCTACCTGGGGCACGGGCAGGTGACGGCGTTCGATCAGTTCGTCACCCCCGGCCATCGGCAGCCGATTTGCGGTGCCGACGATCTACGCCGCATCGATTGTCAAAGCGGCTCGCCTATCGCCTTGCTGTTCTGTTGTTACGCCGGCGCGTTCGACGCGCCGCAGCGCTGCCTGGCGGCGGAACTCCTGCGGCAGGACGGCGGCCCAGTGGCGGTGCTGGCCGGATCGAGAATGACGATGCCGTACGGCATGGCCGCGCTGTCGAGCGAGTTGCTCGACGGCTGTTTCAAGCAACATTGCGACACGCTGGGCGAGCTGGTGCTTAACGCCAAACGACGCTTGGCGGGCGACAGCGCCGGCAATCCGCGCCGCGAGGCGCTCGACAAATTGGCGGTGTTGGCCAACCCCAGCGGCGACCAACTGCCGGCCGAACGGCTGGATCATTTGCAATTGTTCAATCTGCTGGGCGATCCGTGGTTGCGAATCGGCCAGCCGCAAGTTTTAAAGCTCAACGCACCGCGCGAAGCGGCCGCCGGGACGATCGTTGAAGTAGAAGGTCAAACCCCGGTTGCCGGCCGCGGCACGCTGGAACTGGTCGTGCGCCGCGATCGGCTGACATTCACCCCTCAGCCGCGCGTCAAGTTCGACGACACGCCCGCCGCGCTGGCCGGTTTTCAAGAGACGTACCTCAAGGCCAACGATTTGCGGTTGGTCACGCAAAGCTTTAACGCGCCAGCCGGAAAGTTTCGGATTGCCGTTCGAGTGCCGGCCGATGCCGAGGGGGCGTGCTATGTGAGGGCGTTTGTCGAGGGGCAGGAAGGTTTTGCTATCGGTGCCGCGGCAGTGCATGTGGCGCGAGAAACAGCTCATTAGTATTGTGTCACGGGAGTTTTGTCGGGTGCCATGAGTGCCATGTGCAGCCCGCCACGGCAGATCACGAGACTCGTCTGCCCTTGCCCTGGACAAAACCCCAGCGGGGTTGGATCAACAAATCGGCGAGATTTCATTCGGACGATTCCAAATGATTTTACCCCGTTAGGGTAACGTCGGTTTTTCGCGCGTGTGATACCCAGGGTGGCGCGGACCACGCGGCTGCGCCGCCGTGGTCGCTGACCCTGGGCTTTGAGACCGTACCCCGTTGGGGTACTTCCATGCACGGAGTCGTCAACTCGGACACTGGTGAGCCATGGTCATTGGTTAAAGTGCCCAAGGACAACAAGCAACGTGCGCGCACCAGCGATCTCTTGGCCACTGGGGCTTCACTTCGCTGCGCTTCGTTCAGCCCCAGGCACCAAAACGACTCACGGCTTCGCCGGCTCTTGCCAATTATCGTCCCGCTCAAAATACAGTACATGCTGCCACGGGAGCTTGTCGAACTGCTCGACCAGCTTGTAGCCGTTGGCGGTGAGTTCCTTCTCGACTTGGGCTTTGGTTGTTTTGTGCAAGGGGCGGATCGGCACGTTGGGGTCTTCGGCTCGGAACTCGACCAGCACCAGCCTTCCATGCGGGGCGAGCGACTTGCGAATTTCGCGCAACATATGCACCGGGTGCGAAAACTCGTGATACGCGTCCACGCATAGCACCAGGTCAACTTTGCCGGCCGGCAAGCGGGGGTTGATGATCGTGCCCAACACCGGCTCGACGTTGTCGACCTTCGCCAGCCGCGCACTTTCGTTGAGCATTTGCAGCATCTCTGGCTGAATGTCAACCGCCAGCACTTTGCCGCCCGGGAGGAGTTGCGGGGCGATCTTCAGCGTGTAGAACCCGTTGCCGCAACCCAGGTCGCACACGATCTGCCCCGGTTTGAACTGCAGCGCCTTGAGCAGCGTCGCGCAGTCTTCTTCCTGCTGTCGACTGGGACGGATCAACCAGGCGGCGTGCTGATAACCCATCGCCGGGGCAATCTCGCGCCCCATGTAGTGGGTCAAGGCCGGCGGCAGCGCGGGTTCCTTGGTGGGCGCGGCGGGGGCGGCGGTTTTTGGAGGAGCAGCGACGGCGGGTGGGTCGGCTGTGGCCGACGAATGCCCCAACGCGAGTGAGATCAGGAATCCACCAAACAGACGCCGCAGGAAACGTATATCGAACATGATTTGAATCCTCGTCGCCGCTAGATTCTTAAAGGCCGCAAATTGCAGCAAGGAAACTTTGCACAGCGATTCTCGCTGTCCATTTAGGCTTTACGTCGCTTCCACAAGACTTTGGTTCCATCTTCTGAGATAAAGATTTCGAGCATGTCGCTTTTTCGTGACAAATTGGTGAAACGAATAAGAAAAAAACTGCTATCCCCGAGGACCGGCTGGAGTCCTTTTTGGTCCTTGTCACTCAACTTCCAGTCGTTCGTTTGATCTTGCAGCGAACTGAAGAAGCTTAGCTCGCACTTGTATTTATCATGCATCTCCTGATGGTTCAACTTCAACAACTTTTGAAACTCGCCATCAGCAGTTCGACAGGCAATCGATTCGGCTTCCTTGGAGGGAAGATCTTCTGCGCTGGTCCATTGATTGAAGATTCCAACGACAAAAACAATGCGAGTGCGGCGTGAAATATCCTGGCGCTGCGAGGCGGTTGCACCAAGTTCCGTTTGCGCGGCAGCACCATGTGCGTCCTCGTGGTCGATGTCGGAGGGGAAGTAGCAACGGGGCGAAGTGCATTGTAAGAAGTTTGAAGGCGGAGAGAAACGCGGTTCAAGCCGGTTTGGTGATGCCGGCACTGGCAAAGCCAGTGGCACGCGGACAGGGGGAGCAAGGCAGGGGAAGCGTTGTTGGTA
This sequence comes from Planctomycetia bacterium, assembly GCA_021413585.1. Classification (GTDB taxonomy): domain Bacteria; phylum Planctomycetota; class Planctomycetia; order Pirellulales; family UBA7805; genus JAIOPX01. The sequence continues at coordinate 5,411 of JAIOQB010000247.1, read as the reverse complement.
CTGCAGCGTCGCCCGACTAGAGGGCAGTACTGAGTACTGAGTACTCTGGCGTGTGAGCCGCAAGGCGCTAGCCGCGGGTAATACAACTCGCGCGGCCAACCGTAGGACCGGTGGCTAGCGCCAATCCGCTCACTTAGAAACCGCCGGCCCTACGCGGCGCTTCACCCAGCGGGCCAGGCGGACGGCTTGCGCTCTCGGGGCGGTCAGCGGGAAGTGGGTGTAGCGATAGGTCGAGGTCAAGCGCGTGTACCACTGTCGCTTGCACTCCAGGTAGCCGGGGCCCAGATCGTAGAGCGTGTCGCCGCGGCGGCAACTGTCTTCGATCGTTCGGCACAGCAGCACGCTGCCGGCTCCTTCGGGCGAGGACTTGTCGTCGTAGCCCATCCGCAGGCCGTACACGGACCCGTCATAGTGATAGTTGTACGCAAAGGCCACCGGCCGCTCGTCGACTAAGAGCAGGTTCAGATCCAACGCCCCGCGGCGCGCGGCCACGGCGTGTACGTCGCGCAGGAATGGCTCGACCGAGGCGTGCGACATCGTCGTGCCGTCGGCCGATTTGCCCTGCCAACTCCGGGCGGCCAGATCGACGCAGGTGTTGAACAAGTCCCAGCGCGGGTCGTCGTCTCCATACGCCGTGCCTCGGGGGCGATAGCGCAGGTAGCGCACCGCACCCGCCTCGGCCAATCGCTTTTCGCTCCGCCGCAGGTTGGTCCGCCAGTGGCTGACGCGTAAATCCCACCATGCTTGCCAGCCGGCGCTCAGCTCAATCTGCGCGGTCTGCGCGTGCAACGCCTCGTGGGCCGTGAAGCCCGCCACGTGCATCGCGCGGGCGGTTTGGCCCTGGTCGACTCGCTGCGTGTTGACCCAGCAGAGGTCCAGCACGTCCCAATCGCGGCGCGACGTGCGGATGTGTTCGATGCCCGCGTTGAGCGTGGCGGCGGCACGAGAACCGATCGGCCCGTAGATCGCTCCCCAATCGGAGAGCGGATAGCCGAGGACGCGAAACCGCCCCAGCCGCCGCTCTTGGGTCGTGACGACCAGCGGCAAAATGCCGATCGGCCCGGTGGCGTCGGAGACCACCAGCACGCGCGGGCGAAGCTGGCTCCCCGCGTCGCGCACGCGGGCCACGAACCAGTCGTAGCTATGGAAGAAAGTCCGGTCGGGCGTGCGGGCCAAGAGCGCGTTCCAGAGCAACTGGTAGTTGCTCAGCGTTTCCAGGTCGTTGATTTCGAGGACCGTGGCCATCAGTTTGCCGGCAAGGCATGCTCGGAGTGTGCAGCCGGGCCGCCGCCAGAGATCCTGGTTCGGCCGCCCGCGATGCAGACTCTTAGAGCAAGGCGTGTTCCACGGGGTGGAACGAGTGCGGCGGCGAGTGGGAAATAGGGGCCAATGGCAGCCAGGGCAAGGAGTTGCGCTGGCGAGCCGCAGCAGGGCCGGGACGGCTGATGTGGCGAAATCGCAACGTGGTGCGGTCCAACGACAACGCGGGGTTGCGGGGGGCAACGTGTGAGGGGTATGAAAGGAAGGGTGTGAAAACGAGGTGTGAAGGGTGTGAAGGGTTAAAGCATGGAGGGCCGTCGCCCACTGCTCACACCACACGCCTCAAGCCTCCCGCCTCAAGCCTCAGAACGACGTCAGCTTGTTGAACGTGAAGTTGGCGGGAAATACGCCGTACAGGCCGCGGGTGAAGACCAGGTCGATCATGTCGTCCGCCACCAGGATCGGCGATTTGGGCACGACGATGATGTCGCTGTCGCTGAGCCAGATTTCGTCCGATGGGCAGGGGCGCTTGCCGTACAGCGCGCCGCGGAGGTCGAGCATCGTGGCCATCAACTGCCAGTCTTCGCCGCGGCGGAACACGACTACTTGGTTCAGGTTAGCGCCTATGCGCCAGCTACCAGCCATGGCGATCGCCTGCATCGCGGTGGTCGGGTTGACCAGCGTGAAGCGGCCGGGGTTGTTCACTTCGCCGACGACGTACACATACCGCGGAGCCCGCTGCACCAATTGCGGCGTCACTTCCATGCCCGGGAAATGGCGGGAGTAGCGCTCGTCGATCTCGCGCTTCAGTTCGCTCAGCGTCAGCCCTTGGGCCGGCACACGCGGCAGCGCGGGCAGCGCGATCGTGCCATCGGGGGCGATGATGGCTTGCCGACCTTGACCTCCCGATCCATACCGGCTGTCAATAGTCGCCCGCAAGTCTTCCAGCCGCGTGTTGACCTTCAGCGGCGTGACGGTGATCGCTGGCACCTTGTAGTATTTCTTGTAGAGGTCTTCGAGGTGGTTGCGTAACTGCTCGACCGTTTGGCCGTCCGCCCGCACCTGGCCTAACAGCCGCAACGTCACGGTGCCGTCGGGGAGCACGATCAATTCGCGGTTGAGGTTTTCGTCGGCGAACGACTGCATGCCGATCACGTCGCCCACTTGCAGCTCGTACGGCTTGGCGGTTGGTTCCCGGGTGACGCGATAAATCGCTTCCAACTGGTCGTCAACGCGGAGGCGATACTCCGGCACATGGGCCGTGCGGGCGGGGCCGACGTATTCGCCCTGGGCGTACGACTCCCACGGAATCGGCGCCATCGCCCGCCACCTGCATTCGCCACAGCCCCCACCGCCGTTGGCCGTGCAATCGACGCCCCAGATGGGGCGCGGCGAGGCGGGGCTCAGGGGCTGCTGCGCGCCGGCCTGCGCCGCCACAACCAGCCCACTGACCACGAGCCCACCAACCACCAGGATCAACCGCAGCACGCCGCGCGCTCGGCCGGCGGAAAATTGCAATGTGGTGCGCATCGGGTGGTCCTCAACGGGGCGGGGTCGCGAGAGTCGAATGTCGAATGTCTAAATCCGAATGACGAAGGAGGTTCTAATGACCAATGACCAAATTCCAATCTCCAATAGGTCTTGCGCTACGTCTTTATTGGAGATTGGAATTTGGAGATTGGTCATTAATTCTTCTCTGTGTCTCTGTGGTTCAAACCCTATTGTTCAAAGCTCTACTTCTTCGTCGACCACGGCAGCCAGCCGAACGCGCTGCTGCCGGAGGCGGCGTTGTCCGCCGGCGGGGTGGGGACGGCCGCTTGCGGGGCGGAGGTTTTTGCGGGGGGCGATGCAGCCTTTGACTCGGGCATCGGGGTCGGGTTCGTATCCGCAGTGCGCATCTGCGCGAACTGGGCGGGGGGCATCCAGCGGACCGCGCCGTGTGCCATCGCTGGATGAGACGGCGCCTTGCCATTGGCCAATCTGGCTTGCGCTTGGATCGCTTGCTGTTCGGCACGTTGCGCAAGGTCGGTTTCGCCGAGCGCCTGGTGAACTCTGGCCAGGTTGCGCCACGCCTCGGGCATCGAGACCACGGCAACACTGTGCTGCAGCACCGCCCGAGCTTCTTCGTATCGCTGCGCGCGGGCCAGCATCACTCCCAATTCGTTGGCGGCCAATGGATTGTCGGGGTCAGCCAGCAACGCGGCCTGGTAAAACGTCATCGCCCGCGGCTCTTCGACTGCCCGATTCTCCGCGTCGGCGCTGGCCAGCGTGGCATGCACTTTGCCGAGGCCGTATAGCGCCATCGCACCGATCGGCAGACCGGCCGTGGCGTTGGCCAACTGCCGCTGGGCGTAGGCTAAGTAGCGCGTTTGCGCTTGCAGCGGCGTGGGGCGGTGCGAGCGGTCCGGGTCTGCGACGAGGTCGTGCAGCAGCGTCGTGCGATGCGAGGCGATCAGCAAGTCCAGGTCCAACTCCGCTTCCAGCCTGGAGCCGCGGGGCATGAACGACTCGGCTTCTTCCATTCCCCGCAGGCCGGCGGCCAACGCTTCGCTGTGGCGGCTGTCCGGTTCGGACCTGGGCGTCCGCCTTGGCGGCGACGGCGCGCATTTGGCGCTCGCCATCGGTCGGCGCTTGCGATTCGCTCAGTGGCGTGGCCCTCATCGCCTCTTCGCGCACGGGCAACTGCGGGCCGTAGACGCGCGGGCGGTCTTCCACCTGGGGACGCTCTTCACGCACGGTTTGCTCCGGCGCCTGGGGGCCGACGGGGGGGAGCATCCGCGGTGCCGGCGTCGATGGCGTGGGAGGCGCGGGAATCGGCTCGGCGGCCGTGGGTGCGGCCGGCTCGGGCTGGGCGCTCTCGACCACGGGCAAGCGCGTGGGTGGAGGTGGCGGCAATTCAGCCGGGGGCTGGGGCAACGGTAGCGCGGCAAGCTGCGTCGGCGTGGCGTCTGTCTGTGGGGTCGATTCGCGCCGCGGTGGTAATTCCGCCACTCGATCCGCAGGGGAAGCGGCGACCGGCTCCACCGGGGGCGGCAGTCGCACGGGAGCCGCAGGGACGCTATCCACCACAGCACCCGACGGCGAGCGGCGGCTGGAGTACGTCGGCGGCGCCGCGGGTTGCTCGGCCGGCGGCGGCGGGAGCATGGCGACGCGCTCGACGGGTCGCACAACGGGCCTCACCACGGGTGCCGCAGCTTGCGGTTCAACAGCCGCGGCGGCTGCAACGGCGGATCGCTGCGTCGGAACCGGACGCTCGGCCACTTGCCCATCGACGACCGTGCGGCTGCTGGATGTATTCGCCGATGGCTTGGGTGTGTCGGCCGTGTTCGCCGGTGGCGAAACCAGAGACGACAGACCAGCCGGCGCGGGCAATGTTGACGCTGGAACCCGCTGCGGCGCTGCCACCGGCGGCCGCACGGCGAAGCGCGGGCTCTTCAACTCCACCGCCGGGTCCAGGCGATCGGCCAGCCGATCCGCCAGCGACGCGTCGTCCGTGCCTGGGTCGTCCGTGCCCGTGTCGCCCGCGATCCTGTCGCCTGGTGTCGCGTCCGCGGCAGAGGACGGGGCCAAGGCCAACCGATCGGGCCGCTGGGCGTCGTCCCCTTGGCGACGCCGCGAAGAGGCCGGTGCGGCGGCGACATCCGTGTCGGCCGCGTCGATGGTCGTCGTAGCAGTCGACGTCTCCGTGTCGCGGCGCAGCACACTGACCTCCGCGTCGTGAGCCACCAGCGCCACGGGAGCGCTCTGCGCCGCATGCAACGGGGCCGCGGAGTTCGCGGCGGCGGCGGAAAGCAGCGGCGGTGCGGCCGGGGTGTCGGCGGCGGGCCGGCAACAGGCTTGGCTGCAAGCGTACGCCGCGACGATGCAGAGCATCAGTCGCCGCGATGCCCTCCTGGCATCCACTGGGCGATCCATCATGGTAGTCATCACGTCGCGAGAGGCGGGGGACGCGCGTGGGCCGCAATCCATTGCGGCAACACCGGTCCGAGTGTGGAATCGTCCGGCGATGCCGGCCGTTGTGAGAAAAATCGGCAGCACTGGAGCGTGCCGCACAACAGGCCATCCGACAAGCGTTATAGGCCGATCAGCCGGAATAAGCGGCTCCGCTACGGCCGGCAGAGCCGTTACGGATTGCCACGGCGGGCGGGGGG
>JAIOQB010000246.1 GCA_021413585.1 Planctomycetia bacterium | reverse complement strand
CGTCGCCATCCGCCGGTCGATCCGGAATCTTGAGCAATGCCCTGGCCAGCACCGCCTGCACCTGATCGAGATCGAACGGTTTTACCAGATAGTCAAACGCCCCGTTCTTCACCGCCTCGACCGCGGTATGCAGGTCGCCGTAGGCGGTGACGACGACGATGGGAACCTGACCTGCGCGCTGACGAAAATGCTGCATCGCTTCCAGGCCGGTCATGCCGGGCAGGCGGACATCGAGCACGATCGCGTCGGGAGGGTGCTGCTCGGCCAGCAGCAAACCCTCTTCGGCCGACGAGGCGGTATGCACCTCGTGCCCTTCGCTCTGGCCGAGTTTGGCGATCCCCCAGCAGATCGCTTGCTCGTCGTCGACGATTAGAAGTCTGGACATTGCGATTCCCTGTCTTGAAAAATAGTACCCATAGTACCCATCACGCTCCGTGTGATGTCGGTTCACACTCTGGAGCGAGATGCAAAACCTCACGCGGAGCGTGAGGGGTACTTTAAGTCCCCGTATCACACTTCGGCACATCCACCACAAACGTCGTCAATCGATCCTGCTGCTGCCAACTGATCTTTCCGCCGTGCCGCTGCACAATGTCGGCGACGATCGACAGGCCCAGTCCGGTGCCGTCCGGCTTGGTGGTGACCAGCGGATCGAACATCCGGCTTTGAATCCGTGGATCCGGGCCGCGGCCGGTGTTTTGCACTTCCAGGATCGCCCGGTCGTCCGCTGTGGTGCGGGTGGTCACGCGCACGAACCGCGAGCCGGCGGGTTGCGCCGCCGAGTTGATGGCGGTGGCGTCGCTGGCCGCCGCATCAATCGCATTGATCACCAGATTGATCAGCAACTGCTCCAAATCTTCATCCACGCCATGCACCACCGCCGGTTCTCCCTCGTTTTCCACCAGCAGTTCCACATGCGCATGGGCGGCGGCGGGGCGCAGCAGCGGCAACATCCGCTCCACCAGGCTGGGTAACTCCACCGGCGCGCGGGTGGCCGAGTCGGAGGGAGTGCGGATCAGCAGCCGGCGGATGAAATTGTCCATCAGCATCAACTGCCGCGAGGCGACGTCGAGGCTTTCGTCGGCGTCGTCCAAGGGGCATTCGCGGCGATGCAGATCGAGCGCCATCCGGCAGCCGGTGATCGAATTTCGCAGTTGGTGCGCGATACCGCCGCCGAGTTGCCCTAGCGTGCGCAATTGCTCGGTGCGGCGAATCTTCTCTTCGTAGGCAGAGAGCATTTCCGCCATGCGGTTGATGGCCACGGCCAGGTCGCGGACCTCGTCGTCGCGGCTGGGCAGCGGCAGCGGGGCGAAGCTTCCGTCGGGGAGCCGGCCCACCTGTTCGCGAAATTGGGCCAGCGGCACCGCCACGCGTGCGGAGATCACCGCGGCCAGCAACACCACCAGCGCCAGCCCAATCGCCCCGACGATCAACGGCGGATACGCCGCCTGCCGCCACGCTTCGCTGTAGCTGCTTTCAGGATAGAAAATATGCAGTCGCAGCAGCGAGGTGTTCGGCCCGGTGCCGCGCATCAGCGGCACGGCGGCGTGGAGAAACTCCCGGTCGCCGAGCCGCACCGTCCGGCTGAGTTGAATCTGCGGCTGGTCGAGCACGTCGCCCGCCAGCAGCCCGGCGTCGGCGTCGTGCTCGCGATCGCTGGCGGCCAGTACCTTGCCGCTGCGATCCGACAATACATATTCCGCGCCCGAAAGCCCTCGCATTTGCCGCAGCACCGCGTCGGTCAGCGGAAATCGCGATTCCGAAAGCGTGCTGGCGACGTTCCGCAACTGCCGCTCAATCTGGGCTTCTGCCCTTGAAACGGACAGATAGGCATTGAGCAGCGTGACGCCAAACAGCGCGGCCAGGATCACCGCCGTCATCGGCAGCAGGATCTGATTTCGCAGCGGCCAGCGCATGGGTGGGCTCGGTGGGGGAAACGGCGGGGCACCAGTTCATGATAGGCGGACCAGTGAGGGGCCGCAATGTGCGAGCGAACTCGCAGAACCAGCAACCCCGTCCCTGGTTTTCGCCTTTGCCCGTGTGCCACTGGCTTTGCCAGTGCAAGCACAACCAACACGCTCTCGCGCTGCGTAGGTCCCCACCTATCAGGCGAAACCTGACTTCCGGCGCGGCCGTGTGAGCGGCTCGCGTCTCATCTGGCAGATGAAATCTACTAGAGGCCGAGTTGCTTGCGAATAATGCGGCAAAGAGTTTCGGCAATCTCCGAATGCCGCGGCACTGGGGCCTTCAGGCCGTTGGCTGGATTGCGAAAGATATCGTGTCGCGAACCGTGCCGGTGCAAGACACAGCCGGCATGCGCAAGTTCAGCGACGAACTGCCGGCGCTTCATGCCTCGACCGTCAATTCTTTGACTTGCGAGCCGGCCGGGGGCGATTCCTCGTCCTGCATCATCAGTTGATAGACGTCGCGGATATTGTCTTCCAATTCAGCCAGTGTTTTTCCTTGGCTAAAGATCCCGGGCACCCCTTTGAGCCGGCCGACGAACCAATCTTCGTCGCGCCAATATTCAAGTGAAAAGTGCATTTGCATGGTATTGGTCCTCGTGTATTGAGGCCGACGTTCAGCGGGACTCATTGGACGACGTCATTATAGACAATCGTCATTTTCGGGCTACGCGGAAAACGGTCCTACGGCACTCCGTCAAAAAACTCGACCACGCCGGTCTCGAGCGAATACTCCGCCCCGACCACCATCAGCCCTTCGTTCTGAATCAACTGCTCCAGCACGGGCGAGCCGTAGCGCAGATGGTTTGCCGAGAGGCGGACGTTGGCCCGCACGGCGCGGCTGATCAGGGCTTCGGGATCGTGCCTCAATTCCGTCAGCAGCAGCGACTCGACCGAAGGGCGCACTCGGTCTACGATCGAGCGCAAGCTGCGAGACTGGTTTTCCGACGGCCGCTGCAGTTCTTCCAGCGTGGCGAGAATCGCCCCGCAACTGGTATGACCTAGCACGACCACCAGCCGCGTCGCGTATCGAGCGGCGGCAAACTCGACGCTGCCCACCTGCGACGACGCGACGATATTGCCCGCTACGCGAATGACAAACAGATCGCCCAGCCCCTGATCGAAGACAATCTCGGCCGGCACCCGCGAGTCGGAGCAGCCCAGGATGATGGCAAACGGCTCCTGCGCGGCTGCCACCTCATTGCGCCGCGACGCATTGGCGGCCGTATCGCTATTCCGCACGTCCTGAACAAAGCGGCGGTTCCCCTCGCGCAACCGCTGGAGGGCCTCAAGTGCTGGAACCATCGGGGGAAGCTTTCTAGTCTGGTGTGGGTAGTGAAGACCGCTTTATGAAAGCCAACAATTCACCCCAGTTTGCCGAGCGACCTTGAGATTGTCAAACGTGGGGCACGCATTGCGGAGGAGGATCCGTGGTTGTGCATTAGGGGGTTGTTAAGTCGTATTGAGATTCAACGAGGCTCGAATTCAAAAGAATGAGGCTGATAGCGCTGTCTGCGCCAAAAAAACTTATCGCCACGAAAATCGCAAAAGACACAAAAAGTCAAAAGACGTCTGGCTAACATCAGCAGGCAATGACGTCCGTTCTAAATTCATCGGGTGACCCTTGAATCTGCAGCAGCCATGTGCGATGAATGACAATCCCAATCCGTCCAAGTGAAACTTCCTCGCAGCGACCTAACAACAGGAGCCAAATTCATGCCGAGGTCAACTGCCAATTTGTGGTCCAGGGCCATCGCCGTGGGTATCGTGCTGGTGGCGTGCCACGGTTGCAAAGCGCCGCACGCTGCAGTCTCGTACAAGTCTCCGCAAGAGGTGTTTGACGCGGCGAACTCCAGCGTCGAAAAGAAGGACTACCAGGGCTTTTGCCAGTGCCTTACGGCGGACACCCAGGATCAGATGGCTGGATTCCTGGTGTTGGGCCCGCTGTCGCTGGAGAAGATGATGATGGCGCTGCCTCCTCAGCCCAGCGCAATCGAGGCCATCTCGCGAATCGACAAGGTGTTTCAGCAGCACGGCGTTGACACGGGCAAGATCGATCTCGAAGCTCTGGGGAAGTTCCCTCAGAAAACGCCCGCGGAGAAGAGCGAAGAGGTCAAGCGGCTCGCCGCCGGCATCAAGGACAAGCCGGCGTTCATCAGCGACATGATTCTGGCGATGGAAAGCAATGCCAAGTCGCAGGGCAACTTCATTCAGAGCAGGTTGCCGTTTGGCAATTCCCGGCTGGAAGACCTGAAGATCGAAGGGGATTCCGCTACCGGCACGGCGGTCGATAAAACGAACGGCCAGAAAACGCCGGTCACGTTTTCCAAGGTCAACGAAGGTTGGCTGATCTCGCGGCAGCTGGACCATTTTTGATTTTGAGCGCGCGTGGTCAATCAGGCCGAAACCTGCGGTGCTCTATTGCCTGCCAACCAACACAAAAGCCTGTCAGTCAACACGGCCGTAAACGTCGATCGCGTACTGGTGGGCGGTCTTGGACGCTGCCAGCCCCGGGCGAACATGAATCAGCCGGCGCCAATCCGCGGGCGATTGATCGTCGATGATCACGTTTGGCTTGGGCAGAAACGCTTGAAAGCACTCCTCCAGCCCCAGCTCCCGCGCGGACGCCCTGGCATACTCGCCGCCGCCGCTGCTCCAGGCGTACAGCGCGACGCCTTCCTGAAACAGATATCGCACATGCCGAACCATGTCGGTCATCGGAATTCGCTTTGATCCGAAGGAGCGGATCAGCGTGTCGTCGATGTCGACGTAGGCGATGAGGGTTTTAGGCTCGGGCATGGAAAGAGAATTTGCCTCACAGAACCTGAACCTGCGACCTCAACGTGATGAGCATTGCGACTCAGGAAGCTCGCCGATTTTTTGGGGAACGGTTGCGCCCCTTCTTGCCGGGAGGCTCTTTATCCAGCGAGACAATCAGCAGTGGTTCGATGGTGGTTACCGAGTTGTCCTCGTGAACCACCGCGACGATTCGGCTGCCAACGGCGACAAAGTCTGGGTGTTTAATTGTTTCCACCCGTCCATCGGCCAGCTTCAACGTGAACGGTTGAAATGGCTCCTCGCGCAGCGCTTTCCGAATTGTGTTGAGGTCCATTTTTATTCCTCAGCAGAATCGCAAAATCTCGCGACTGGCACTCCACCGATGCAGGGATGAGGCAAGTTGTTCGGGGCACACCTTTTTAAAAATATACCCTGCCTAACGAACAGAGACAATCCGCGTGTCGGGCAGCGCATCGCCCTGTAAAAGGTTTGGAAACGCCTCGTTCCTGGTTATCTGCCATCGAAGTTCGAGAACGATAAAGTAAGCTGGTTAACTTGACCAAAGATTCCTCGTTTGCAATTTGGTACAATCCACGCGGCGTGACGCTGAACCGGGGCAGGATAAATTGTATCAGAGGCGGGTATGTTCGACATCGCAGGTTGGGTTCAACGTGCCAAAACATTTATCCGACAGATTTCCAATTTGCCCGGGTTCAGTGAGCTAGACGATGCCATTGAACCACCGGCCACGGACGAGCACAATCGGGCGTGGCTTCAGTCCGAAAAGTGCAGCCTGCCACCGGAAATTCACCGTTTCCTTTTGCAGGGCTCGAAGCGATGTTGCTTCCATTATCACTGGACCCCGCCGACAGGTTTGCTGCCGGAATTTCAGCGAGCCTTTCCAGGACGCGATTCGATCGGCGGCGGCGCCGATTTATGCGAAGCGGCTCGATTTTCCATTTACGATAGCCGAGATCGTTTTCGCGATTTAATCAAAGGTCAACAACAGACAATTCTGCAAATGTTTGCCAAAGCAGGGCACAAAATCGACAACTTGCAGATTCCCCATCCAGGCATTGATTTGAACGATCGCGGCGGCCTGCTTGTTCTTGCGCCGCGCATCGGGAACCAGGAACTGGCTCTGCAACTCTCTCACGTCGAAGCAGACCGCGGTGTGGTGTGCGTCCCTGGAACTGGGGATCGCACCACCGTGAAAGTGAGCAGCGGTTTCGAGCAATTTCTGATCGAGTGGGAACGGATTTACTACCTGTCACCAACCATTGAGAATTTGCGGCCGTGGCTCGACCTCGACACCGGCCTTTTGAGGCCCGCCGAGGAAGCGGTACGGCGTTTGGAGTCCCTGTTTGCCGCCGCATCGATCCGGCGTGACGGATAAGGCTACGACCGCTCGCGGGTAAGGAATTCAACGGACATGTCAAACTGGTTGCCGTGGCTCCAGCGTGCCGAGAGGTTTGTTCGCTCGACGAGTGAACTTGCGGGGCAATGGGGAATGCAAATCAACATCGATCCCCCGCTCGAACCTGCGGAGGCGGATCGGTTGGATCGAGTGCTCCCCCACGGTCTGCCGGTGGTGCTCCGCGGTTATTATGTGACCGCCTCGGCGAACGCCCATTGTTGCTTTCATTGGTCGCCTGACGAACCGCGATTAGCGGCCATGTCAGAAATCTTGCCACATCAATACTCAATCTATGCGGGTCCAAAAATCTGCGCCGCCGCGAAACTTGAGGAAGAGCAACACGGCTTGATTGCGTGGGCCGAAGTTTTTGACGACTATGGCGGCTTCGGTCCCGTCACCGCCCAGACGCTCCGCGAAAGCGTTCCCTTGATTCCCATTGCGAATGGGGATCAGCTTGTGCTTCACGTCAAAGCGAACCCAGAAAACCCGCCGGTGATTTACGTCAGCCACGAAATCGATATGGAAACCGAATCGCCACTCATCCCGGTTTCAGACAGCGTGGAAGAGTTCATGAGAGAGTGGGAGCGATTAGGTTACATCGGTCCGGAAATCTGGTTGCTCTATCCCTTTATTGAGGACTCGCCAACAAGGCGACTCGATTCCGGCTCGCCGCGTGCGCTGCAATGGCGGTCCTTCCTGCGAGGGCTTCATTTGTCTCTCGAAGGATGAGAGAATTACGTGGCGACAAAAACCCCAGCCAGTGTCCACGTTGTTATCAAACAGATTCAATGTGCCGCAGGGGTTGAATCTGCCGCGGAGTTAGGTGCGTCGATATCTTTTGCGTCCCTCGTCCCATGCTAAACCAACACGTAGCGTTGGGCCAAAGGAGGCTTTGACCAGATCGATCGCCGCTCGCATGTCGTCGTTCGTTGGCACAGCGAATCTAAGCCGTTGGCCGCTGTGGAGCGAAATGTGAAGCAGGCCGACTTGCGCAATCGACGACCAGTTCAGCCGGAACCAGATTGAGCCAATCGCAATCTCCGCATGGGCGACGTCGTTGAGTCGAGCAGCGAAATTGTGTTCATGGTCCGCGCGAAGTTGCTCGAAGGGCTTGGTCGCCAACTCCTGGATGCGTCCGTCCTGTTGCCGATTGCCGGCCGCGCCCGCTAGCAAGCCCCGGACCAAACCACCTTGGGCAGCAAACACACGAGCAATGTCCTTAGCCTTGCCTGTCCAGACACCTACAAGTTCCTCTGGCGTGATGTAAAGTCGATAGTACCGGTTTTCAGTCCACAAGCACGGTTGAACAACCGCAAAGCTTCCGATTGGAGTATCCGCGTCAGTCATTGGTTTGTCTCCAGCCTTGCCGGAGGATCAACAGCAATTCCTCCGCGAAAATGCAGTCGTGCATTCTGCCATTTTCGCGCGAGTGTGGCCCCCTCATTCGAGTGCCAGCGAATGACGTTTAAGGTAACGTAAACTCCTCTTAGGTGGTCACGGAAATTCCAAAAAAACCCCCGTAGTCGCTGGCGCAACCCGGGGGTTTTTTCGATCATCAAATTGCGGGGACAGGATTTGAACCTGCGACCTCGAGGTTATGAGCCTCGCGAGCTACCGGGCTGCTCCACCCCGCGTCATGTATTGTGGGCCGCGGCCTGAGGGCCTGGCGGCTATGGTGTGGGCCGGTGAATCTACCACCGACGTTCCATCGGCTGAACTGCGTGACGCTCGCCAGCCAAACATCTGATTTTACCTGATCGAGGCCTGTTGTCCAGCCGGGTATTTGGCCAGGGGCCCAAATAGGTCACATACCGCCGGAAAAGGTTCGCCATTTTTTGGCGGGCTTGCCTTTGTCAATCGTCCGTTTCTCGTTGGCTCGCGATCACTCGTCCTATAGAATCGAGGGGGTGGGGCTGCAGTGGGGCGAACCCAGGGTGGTGGATCATGTCAGCCGCCGATCTCGAACTGAAAGGACCAACGCCGCCCAACGGGCGCCGCGTCGCAAATCCTTCGGTCGATGCGGCCCCAACGGCGAAAATTGCAAGCTCTCCCGAGCAGCCCCTCCCCTCCCCCGGCACGCCGCGAATTGAAGCCCCATTGTCCGGGCCGCCACTGTCAACAGCGTCCGAGGGCGTCACCTTGCCAACTGGCAAAGACGCGCGTCCGACAGTCATTCGCCGACCGCCACCTCTGATGGCGCGAGGGCCCGGCGTGCTCGATCAAGACAAAGCGATCGCGCCGCCGCCGCCACTGGCGATCGCTGCAGGTGGACTCGCTGCACCAACGATCAACATGCCTGCGATTGGTCCGCTTGCCCCTGCGCCAAGTGTCCTGCCGCCGATTGCCGTACCGCCAACCATCGCCCCTGGCGAAATCTCACCGGCATTGAATCCCGCTGCCGTCGGCGAAGTCGTAGACAGTGAAACAGGCGAAGCATCAACCGACGACGACGAACCCGCCGAACTGATCGAAGCCGCCCGCCTCGCGCCCCCGTGGCTGGTGAGCTGCATCTTCCACATGGGCGTGATGATCATCCTCGGCCTGCTGGCGGTTCGCGCCCATACGGACGACGTCACGCCGGAGTTGACCGTGGTTACGCCCGGCGACGCTTCGGGCGGAGATGATGAAACAACGCTCGGAGCCGCTAACGTCGGCGTGCCAGACCTGGGCAAACCCGAGCCGGGAGGCGCGGCGGGGGGCCCCGACACGCTCACGGCCGGCCTGCCGGTCGGCGATCTCGTCAAAGAGGGAGGGGACGAGCCGATGACGAGCGTGGCGGTGGGCGCGCTGGGCACCGGCGGTGGAGTCGGCGCGCCGTCGATGGGCATTTTGCTCTCGGGCCGCGGCTCGGGCATCAAAGGCGCTTTAGTCAAAGCGTATGGCGGCAGTGAGGGGACAGAAACCGCCGTCGGCGCCGGGCTGGCGTGGCTCGCGCGCCAGCAACAAAAGAGCGGCGGCTGGAGCCTGCACGGTCCGTACGCCGATCCCGGCGAAATTGAAAACCCGCAGGTCGCCACCGCGCTGGCCCTGTTGGCGTATCAAGGGGCCGGCTACACGGCCACCAGCGGCGACGATCCGGCATTTCGCCTGGTGGCAGACAAAGGGCTGAAGTCGCTGCTGAAGCGGCAACAGTCCGACGGCAATTTCCTGGAGCGAATCCCCGAGCATCACAATTTCTACTCGCAGGCGATCTGCACGCTGGCGTTGTGCGAAGCGTATGCCATGACGCACGACCCCGAGCTGCGCGATCGTGCCCAGCGGGCGGTCGACTACCTGGTGAAAAACCAAACCACCGCCGGCGGCTGGAAGTATAAGCCGCATCGAAAATCGGACCTGTCGGTCTCAGGCTGGGTGATGATGGCGCTGCAAAGCGCGCGGATGGCCGGCCTCCAGGTGCCGCAGGGAACGCTCTACCAATTCGAGCAGTTTTTGGAATCGGTCGCGCACGACGGTGGGCGGCAGTATTCCTACGAGCCGCGGAAAGGGGCCTCGCTGGCGATGTCGGCCGAAGGCTTGCTCAGCCGCGAGTTCCTCGGCTGGAAGCAAGACGATCCGCGGCTGGTCGAAGGAGCCAAGCGGCTGCTCGAAACGCCGATCGACTACAAGCACGGCCAGGACGTGTATTACTGGTACTACGCCACGCAAGCGCTGCACCATCTCTCCGGCGATGCCTGGGAGAAGTGGAACAAGGTGATGTCGGTCGAGGTGCCGAACCATCAAGTCCGCCGCGGGGCCGAGACCGGGAGTTGGAATCCGATGGGGGACGCCTGGGGGAGCAGCGGCGGGCGGCTGTACACGACCTGCATGTCGCTGTACTTGCTGGAAGTTTATTATCGGCATCTGCCGATCTACAGTCAGAATCTCGATCTGACGGTACACCCTCCAGCGACGAGCAAGAAGTGATGTGCCAAAATAGCCCCGGGCTCCGCCCAGGGGTTGCAGTGCCAATACACTTCGCGCACTGATGCACTGCTCAACGGTTCGGCCCCACCGCAACATGACACTTGCCCGAAACGTAGGCGAGGGAGTGAGAGCCGTGCCCCCTCGCTTGCGCTTCTGGCTATTGTCGTATTCTCTCGTTTGCGCCACCGGCTAGCGTGTGATTTACAACAGCCACTTTTGACCTGTCGCCATCGCCGCAATGTCAATACAATCCAGCACCCTCAATTCAGGCTCCGCGGCCGCGCGCTGCTGACTGTTGTTTGGGCATCTACCCGCCAGCCACCGCCCGCGAACTTATGTGGAACACCATGCACCATCTGGTTCGACTCGTCCGCGTTGCGGACCTGTTCGACATCGCGCTGGTGTCGTTGTTTCTGTACGCGGTGCTGACGTGGTTCAAGAAAACTGCTTCGCGGTCCGTGCTGGTCGGCATCTCGGTGCTGGCGGTGGTGTACTTCTCCGCGCGGGCGTTCGACATGTACCTGACCCAACTGCTGTTTCAGGCGGTATTCGCCGTGCTGCTGGTGGCCGTGGTCGTGGTGTTCCAGGAAGATTTGCGGCGGTTGTTTGAGCGCGTCGCGACGCTGGGTACGCTGCAGGAGCGGTTCCACACGCAGGCGGCGCTGTCGCATCTCGACACGATTGTGGAAGTGTCGGCTGACCTGGCGGCACGGCGCATCGGGGCGCTGCTGGTGATGAAGGGGCGCGAGCCGCTCGATCGCCATATCGAAGGCGGGGTCCTGGTCGACGGCGAAATCAGCAAGGCCCTGCTCGATAGCATTTTTGATCCGCACTCGATGGGGCACGACGGGGCCGTGATCCTCGAGCACGACCGCTTGCGGCGGTTTGGGGTTCACCTGCCGCTGTCGCACAATTTGCGCGAGATCGGCCAGCGCGGCACGCGGCATGCCGCGGCCCTGGGCGTCTCGGAGCGGACCGATGCCCTGGTGATTGTGGTCTCCGAAGAGCGCGGCCAGATCAGCGTTGCCCGGCAGGGGAAGCTCACGCCGCTGAGTTCATCGGCCGACTTGCAGCGCGTGCTCGACCAGTTCAATCAGGAATTGTTTCCGCAATCGACGGAATCCACCGCGCGGCGCGTGCTGCGGGAGAATGCGGCCCTGAAGGCGGTGTCCGTGCTGCTGGCCTGCATGGCGTGGTTTTTGGTCAATTTCCGGGCCGGCACCGTGCAGCAGTCGGTGACGGTGCCGATCGAATACCGCAACCCGCCCGACGGAATGGTGATCGACGACACGGCCCCCTCGCAGGCCCGCGTGACGTTCGGCGGCTTCGAGCGGGCATTCAGCCTGCTCAACACGAACGCGCTGAAGATCTCGCTCGATATGTCCGGCTTGCAGGAGGGAGTGCAAAAGATCTCCATCGACGACTCCGACATCAAGCGCCCCTCGAACCTGGACGTGTACCAGGTGGACCCGACAACCATTTCGCTCGAAGCCCATTCGGTGGTCAGCGCCGCGCTGCCGGTGGAAGTGCGCACCACGGGGCGGCTGCCGCCCGATCTGCAATTGCTCAGCGCCACGGCCAACCCGAAGACGGTGGCCGTGCGCATCTGGAAAACCCGCGCCAGCACGACGGTGCGGATATTCACCGAGCCGATCGACCTGAGCCAGGTGACTACGACCACGACGCTCAAAGCCACGCTGGTTCCCCCCAGCGACGTTCGATTTCCGGAAGGGACGCCGCCGGACGTAAGCGTGACATTGCAAATCGGCAAAGTGCAGCCCGCCAAGTAGGTTCCGCCTGCCGGCCGGTACCTGCCATGCGTGAGCGGTTCGGCGCTAGCCGCCGGTCCCCGGATGGGCGCCATCAACCGTGGGACCGGTGGCTAGCGCCATTCCGCTCACTAGCCCGAATCACAAGCGAGGGGGCGGAAACATGTGCTCCCTCGCTTGCGCGTCGGGCTAGTGAGCAACTGGTGATGCAGGCCGGTCCGCAGTTCAAGGTACCGCCCGGCAGGCGGAACCTACTTTCGAGCCTTTTCGCGGTGCAACCCCCGGGCAGAGCCCGGGGCTATTTTGTTAGATCGATCTTCATTTCGATCGTCTGCCCAGCCTCAATGGTTGCCTCTGCGGCCAGCGTGATCGTCAGCCGGCGGCCGTCGCTGGCGTGCCTGACATCAAGTGACTTGCCGGCCAGGGTCACTTGGCAATCGTGCGCCGCGCCCCCCTCCGGCAGTTGCAGCGACACGGTTCGCAAGCGGAGCTTCCCCCAGCGCACTTCCAGCGACGCGTGCTGCATCGTGGCTTCCTGCCGCTGCGAGAACGTCCCCCAGCCTTCCGCGGCGGTGAACGCGACGCGGAAGTTCTCGGGCGTCAGCCGCGGGGCGAAGCCGATGTGCCCTTGCGGGCCGTGATATTCAAATCCGCACACCGCCAGGAACACGCCGTAACTGGCCATGGCGCGCGAATAATGATCGCCGCACTCGATTTCGTTGTACGGATTGCGGTGCATCGGATCGTAACGGTCGTGAATCGTGCGGGTGATCGCCAGTCCCTTTTGAATGAAGTCGGGCGTCCCTTCCCAGATCATGTGGCTGGCCACCTGATATTCAAAGCCGGTCATGCACTCGTTGAAGTAGCCGGCGAACAGCGCGTCCCCGCGCGACAGAGCATCCTTCCCCCCGCCGTGCGGCCACGTACACATCAGCAGCCCTCCTTCGCCCGGCATGGCGAACCAGCGGCCGGTGCGCATCTGCGCGCGATATGGACCAACGTCCGGCGTGAAGTTGTAGCGCCACAGAGCGTTGAGCGCCTGCCGCGTCTTGTCTTCCGGCAGCACGCGTGGCAGGCCGACCTGATAGACCCAGCTTTGGCCCAACACCTGATCGATCTCGCAGCCATTGCCCGAGCCGTTCGCCTTGGGAAACCTGGGATCGCGAATCTGAATGAAGTACTGGCCGTTGAACAGCCGCTCGGGAATGTTTTTGGTCCCAGCCTCGGCGATCGTGCGGCAGCGGGTGGCGAACTCTGTGTCCCCCACTTCGTTGGCCATCGCTTCGCCGGCCCGCAGCGACGCCAAGTAGAGCGCGCTGAGCCACGCCACCGGGCCGTACCACGAGGCGTCGAGCGTGTTGTGCTGCGCTCCTTCGAGGATGCCGTCCTGGTTGCCGTCTTCGCGGATCAGGGCCTCGATCGATTGCTTCACTTGCGGCCAGAGCCGGCGGAGGAACTTGTCGTCGGCCGACATTTGATGCTCTCGATAGACGCGCAGAATCGTGCCCGCCTGCCCGTCGATGGCGTGGGGAGCCGGCGATTCCGCCCGATGGCCGATCCAGCCGGTTTTCCGATCGTACCCGACGTCGAAGTCAGAAATCTCGCGCGAGCTGCGCTCCAGCTCAGGAAACAGCCTCGCCATGCCCTGCGCGTAGTGCCACACGTGCGTGCAGGTCCCCTGGCAGGAATAAACCCCTTCCCAGCCGTAGAACCGGCCGTTGCTGAACCAATGCGCCGTGCAGGTGGCGAGGCAATCGATTGGGATGAACGTCCGGTCAAGCAGCCAGTACGGCAGCGTCGAGTCGTACCAGGTGCGATTCCAGAGGAGCGTTTGCGACGAGAGCCGGTCGATGTTCTTTGCGACATAGGCGACGACGGCGTCCGACGAATCGAACCGCGTGGCGTAGTGACGCTGAAGCTTCTTGATGTCCTTGATCTGCCCCCAGGTGTGGGCGAACCATTTGGCGTCGAGGTCCAGTTCGTATTGCGTGCTGGGGAAGTGCCAGGCGATGACGAAGGTAAAAATGTGTAGGTCGCCTGGCTGAAGCGTAAAATTTGCCCGAAGTGAACCTACCAGCGGCTTGCCCAACGGACCGCTGGCTTTGATCGAACTTGTTTTATCCTCCGCGAAGGGATCCCTCTCAGGTTGCTCGGCATATCCGCGCGCTCGGTGAAAGTGATTCAAAAGCGCCAGGCTGATCGTGCCAAAGTCGGGACGTGTGG
The DNA here is from genome assembly GCA_021413585.1 of Planctomycetia bacterium. Taxonomy (GTDB): domain Bacteria; phylum Planctomycetota; class Planctomycetia; order Pirellulales; family UBA7805; genus JAIOPX01. The sequence goes on along the minus strand of JAIOQB010000246.1, from coordinate 24,766 downwards.
TAATGTCGTCGTTCTTCCCGATGGGGCTGGCCGAGCAAGAAAGCACCGACGTCGCCGAGTCCTTGCAATAAACTCGATTGTGGAGTTTGCCCTCGTGCTTACGCGCACTTCGAAAGCAAACCGGATTTTGCAGCCAGCCCACCATTTCGCCATGAATCGTTTCTTTCGACGTGTTCTTGACAGTGTACTGCAGCACCGTCGCCGGCAGCGTGGAGTCCTCGGTATTGAGCGGAATGAACGGCGAGAATGCGGCCAGCGACACTTCCACTGGCGATTTCGGATCGCGAAACTCCACGCGGGCCACTGGGTACTCGCCGCGAAATGAGATCTCGCTAAAGCCTTTCTGGTTCAACTCGCGATTTTGCGTTTCACCTCCCGCGATGATTTTTAAGCCAAAGCCCTGCTTGAACGGAACCTTGGGCAAGCGGGGCTTGGCGTAGCGGGCGCTTCCGCCGCCGGAGAACTCGATCTGCTCCGGCTCGTTCATGATGTCCCAGTGCCAGAGTTGGCCGTCACCGCCCAAATAAAGCTGCCCGGCGCACAGGCCGCCGATCGGCATCCCGATCCACTTCAGCTGCGGGCCGCGCCATACGTCGGGCTTGCCGCGCTCGGTGAGCGACGCGAGCCACGCCGGGTCGAGCTTCTTGTCGGGCGGAACCAGCTTTTCAAAGCCGGCGATTGGCTCGCCCAACTCGGCGGCCTGGATTTCGGCATTTGTCGAGAGCGCCAAAGCAGCCGTACCCAGCCCGACCGCCTGGACGAACTTGCGGCGATGAATGTGGATCGCGGCGGAGTCGGATTTGTCGTGCATGGTAACTCCTATATAGCCCCGGGCTCTGCCCGGGGGTGGCGCGGCTCTACAACTAAAAACACTCTTGCGTTCGAGCCGTTAACGGCGGGCTGGTCGGTTCACCCCCGAGCGGAGCCCGGGGCTGTGAGCGATGCAGCCACCGTCGCCGGCGGTGCGAACGAAAATACTCGCCGTCGTTTGATGAACCACTCTCTTTCAAAGTTCCGCTCTTCGCCAACGCGGACCGGGCCGCCTCCGCCATGATCCGATATCCCGCGGCGTTCGGATGGATTCCGTCCGGCAGCAAGTCCAGGTGATCAGCCAGCGGCGTGTAAAAGTCGACCAGCGGGGCGTGCGTTTCGCCGGCCACGCGCACGATCATCGGCGTGACCTGATCGCGAACCTTCGGCGCCGTGATCCCGCGCGTCCGCTCGGGCGAGACGGGAATCGGAATGCCCACGAATACCGCCGGTCGGCTCGGCAAGTCGCGAAAGTGCTGAATCAGCGCCTTGAGGTCCGGCTGGAACTGGTCAGGGTTCATCCACGCCTCCACCTTCGAGTCGTTCGCCCCCAGCGCGATGATCACGATATTGGGCTGGTACTCCGTGGCCGCCGTGAACGGCGCCGTCTTCCAATACGGCACGTTGCCGATCCGCGAGAGCGTGGCGCTGTTCTGGCCGAAATTGCGGACTTCGTACCTGTCGCCTAGCAGCGTGCCGAGGATCGCAGGGTAGGCTTTGTCCTGTGGAACCGGATGGCCGAAGGTGATGCTGTCTCCGACGCAGGCCACGCGAACCTTGTCCGCGGCAGCGGCGCAGGCCGGCCATGCACAACGCGCTATGGCCAACGGAATGGCCACCATCTGCAAGGCCACTGCGTGCCTTAAAACGGTCCAATTTCGTTTGCCACTTTGCGCTCGACTGGTTCTCGTCATCTTGGCAGCGCCGCTTTGATCTCGGCAATGGACACGCCGAACACCTTCTTGGCGATGGGATCGAGATCGGCCTCTGTCCCCTGCAGGTGAATTGTCCTCTGGTCGTGGCGAACATCCTCGCGTGACTTCAGTTCACGGGCTGGCGAGGATGATTCCAACTCATAGAACGGTCCCAACGGCTTGGCGCCCGGCGCCGGCGGGCCGTCGTTATAGCTGTTGACGACGTCCCCGGCGAACGGATGGGCCTGAATTTCCCATTTGGAATTGACGTAGTCGGTCGTGTGATCCCTATTGTAACTATTGTATTCAATGATGGTCAGCACACCGTTTGCCGCATCATAACTTCCCATCACTGGCAAAGCGCGGCGCGGTGACAAGCCGATTTTGCTCCGATGCTTGCCGTCGCCGCTGAAGAACAGCACGTTGTCGCGGATCACGAGCCGCTCGGCTGGAACCTTGCCAAAATAGTCGTCTATCACCTTTGGGCCAAGGTCGGCATCGCTGCCTGGCTTGAACGGAATCACCACGGTCGTTTGCGGTCCCGGCTTGAACATGCCGAGAATCCAGATGGAGAGCAGGCCGTTGTCTTTTTTCCACGTTTGATCAGACCGATTCTCCAGGAAATTGATCGACTCATAGTCGACGGACTTGACACTGGCTGGCAATTTCACTCCCAAGGACATTGCTGTTGCTACTGGAGAATTGAGCAGAATTCTGCGGTTGATGCGGAGATTAAATTCCGTACCCGAGTAATTCATGAGTTTGGCGTCTTTGCGAAATGAAGCTTCAACCCCGTCTTCGAGCTTGTCGAACACAGCGGTATCAATCAGCGGCGGCGTCTGCCAATTCTTCAACTCAAACTTGTCCCCCTTCTTAAAGAAAATGGAGAACTGCCCTCCCTCTGGGCCAAGGCCCGTTGTCGCCGCTGGCGGAACTGGTCATCACGCGGCCTTGCAGCGCCGGGCAGACCGCCACGCGAGCTTCCCCTTGCGAAAGCACGATCACCTCAAAATGCTTTTTCAGCAGCGCCACGTCGTCCGCGAACGTCGGTTCCATCGCCAATCCTTTCTGTGCCGGAAATTGCAGTAGCAGCGTCGCGCAGAGCGTAAGCCAGAGGAAGCAGGGTCGCATGGTGGTTTGTCCTGGAACGGGCTAGAAAGGATGTGTCGAATCGGGGAAGAGTATCCTGCGGGAACGTGGCCATTTTATGCGGGGGAAGGCGCGGCCGCAATTCGCCAGGAAAAACCATTGAAAAGCGGGCGGGTACCTGTGTGTACTAAGTACTGAGTACTAGCTTCTCGTTGGGGCGACGCGTTACCCTCCCCCAGCCCCTTCCTGACAGGGAGGGGAGTTCCTCACGGCGGCATCGCCGCTAAATGGGACCGGCGGCTAGCGCCGTGCCGCTCACGCGCACGGCATTCGCCCCATAATCCGCTATATTCCGCGAAACCGGCCATTTGGCGTTCGCCGCAAATCCCGCCCGATCGCGCGGCGGGCATAATCCGGTCCTATATTTGACCATGGAAATTTCTCGCTACGCTGCGTTGGCTTAAATCATCATTGCCTGGATCACCATCGCTTGGATTATTGTTATGCACCGCTGCGCTAAATCCCTCCGCATGCGTTCTCTTCCTGTCCCGGCACTCGCAGGGTTGGCTCTGTTCGCCCTCGTGCTTGGCATCGCAGGTTGCTCCGAAGGCCCCGCCAACACGGCGCCGCAGGCCGTGCCCGTGGACGTCGCCCGGCCGATCAGCCGGGAGGTGACCAACTACGAATATTACACGGGTCGCACTGAGGCCGAGACCTCCATCAACGTGCAGGCTCGCGTGACAGGCTACCTGGTGGCGATTGACTATGTGAATGGGACCGAGATCAAGGCCCAAGTGAAGAAAGGGCAGCGGCTCTTCAAGATCGATCCGCGCCCCTACCAGGCCGCCTACGACGAGGCGATGGGGCAGGTCAATCTGGCCAAGGCCCGGCTGACGCTGGCCATCGCGGATTACAAGCGCGCCAAAGAAGTTTCCAAGACGCCGGGCGCCATCAGCCAGCAGGACGTCGACAAATATGCCGCGGCCGAAGAAGAAGCCCGCGCGGAGGTCGCCGCGACGGAGGCCAACTCCGAGTCCGCACGGCTGAATCTCAGCTTCACCGACATCACTTCACCGATCGACGGCCAAGTCAGCCGCAATCTGATCGACCTGAAAAACATCGTCAAACAAGACACGACGTTGCTGGCCACCATCGTGTCGGAGGATCCAATCTATGTTTACTTCGACGTGGACGATCATACGATGCGGTACATTCAAAACCTGATCAAGGACGGCCTGCTCAAGAGCTATTCCCAGGGAGGGACATTTCCTATCGATATCGGCCTGACGGATCAGGGGAACGACTTTCCGTATCACGGCACGCTCGACTACGTCGCCAACCAGCTCGATCCGACTACCGGGACGCTGCAGCTTCGCGGCAAGTTCAGCAATCCGGAACTGCGGCCCGGCGCGCCGCGGTTGTTGAAGCCGGGTGAGTTTGTCCGCGTCCGGCTGCCGATCGGCCCGCCGCAGCCCGCGCTGCTGGTGCGCCAGGCGGCGCTGGGTACCGACCAGGGACGCAAATACCTGTTTGTGCTAAGCAACGTGAAAGAGGGCAAAGGGACGGTCGAATACCGCCCCGTGGAAGTCGGCCCACAGCAGGCAGGGGGCCTGCAGGTGGTCAAGCCGATGAAAATGATCCGCACCACGGAGGGGAAGCTGCTTCCCGCCACCATGGCGGAACTCAACGAAGGCCCCACCGAGCCGAGCATCACCAAGGACGACCTGGTGATCATCAACGGACTGCAGAGCGTCCAGCCCGATCTCGTAGTCCATTACAGCGAAACGGCGATGCCGCTGCCCGCTTCTGATTTCGGCCCGCCGCAGAAGCAGGCACAACCAAAACAGGCAACCGACGACGGCAAACAAGACGATGGCATGAAGGCCGCAGATACCAAGCAGGCCACCGACACGAAGTCTGACGAAAAGAAAGCCGACGACAAGAAGTCTGACCACCCGGCTCAAACTCCCCCCGCTCCCGCCGACGATAAATCGCCTCCCGCCAAACCCGCCCCCGTCGAATCCAACCCTGACAAGTCAGCCCCCCGCTGAGCTGAGGAACATCCTGGATGTTAGCGCGATTTTTCATCGAACGCCCCATCTTTGCCTGGGTCGTCTCCATTGTCATCCTGCTCGTAGGTGGCGTGGCGGCGTTCATGCTGCCCATTGCGCAGTACCCGGATATCACGCCGCCGACCGTCCAGGTGACCGCGTCGTACCCTGGGGCGAATGCGCAGGTAGTCGCCGACAGCGTCGCCGCGCCGATCGAGCAGCAGGTCAACGGCGTCGAAAAGATGATGTACATGTCGTCGCAATGCACCAACGACGGCAACTACAACCTCACCATCACTTTTCAGTTGGGCACGAACCTCAACATGGCGCAGGTGCTGGTGCAGAACCGCGTCGCCCTGGCGATGCCGCAACTGCCGCAGCAGGTGCAGATTCAAGGGGTCAGCACCAAGAAAAAATCCCCCAGTATCCTGCTGGCCATCAACCTGGTTTCGCCCGACCGGCGGTACAACGATCTGTACCTGTCGAACTACGCCACGATCCAGGTGAAGGACGAGTTGCTGCGGATCGACGGCGTCGGCGACATCACCTACCTCGGCCAGCGCGACTACAGCATGCGGGCATGGCTCGACCCGCAGAAAATGGCCACCCGCAATATCACCACGAATGAAGTTCTTGACGCCGTCCGCAACCAAAACGTCCAGGTGGCGGCCGGGCAGATCGGCCAGCAGCCGGTCCCCGCCGGGCAGCAATTCCAGTTGACCATGAGCACGCTGGGGCGGCTGCTCACGCCCGAGGAATTCGGCAATATCATCGTCAAGTCGGTGCAAGGCGATCGCTCGCAGGGGCGGTCGGCGGCGCAAATCGTGCGGCTCAAGGACATTGGCCGCGTGGAACTGGGGGCGCAGCAATACGACCAGATCTGCCAACTCGACCAGCAGCCGTCCGTGGGGCTGGCTGTGTTTCAATTGCCAGGATCCAACGCGCTGAACGTGGCCGAAGCGATCAAGGCCAAGATGGCGCAGCTCAAGAAGCGATTCCCGGTGGGGCTCGAATACAAAATCGTCTACGACACCACCCCCTTCATCGAGCAATCGGTCGAAGAGGTGTTCAAGACGCTAGGCGAAGCGGTGCTGCTGGTGGCGATCGTCGTGCTGTTCTTCCTGCAAGACTGGAAGGCGATGATTTTGCCGATGATCGACGTGCCCGTGTCGCTGGTCGGCACGTTCGCGGCGATGGCTCTGCTGGGCTTCAGCCTCAACAATCTGACGCTGTTCGGCATGGTGCTGGCGATCGGCATCGTGGTGGACGACGCGATCGTGGTATTGGAAAACGTCGAGCGACAGATATCGTTCGGTCTGGACGCCAAGTCGGCCACCATTAAAGCCATGAGCGAGATCACCGGGCCGATCATCGCGATCACGCTGGTGCTATGTTCGGTGTTTTTGCCCAGTATTTTTGTGCCGGGCATTACGGGGCAGTTCTTCCGGCAATTCGCCCTGGTGATTTCCATGGCGATGCTGATTTCCGCGGTCAACGCGATGACACTCACGCCGTCGCGCGCGGTGGCGATTTTCAATACCGAGAAGGTCGATGAGCACGGCCACCCGATCCGCGAGGCGCTGCCGTGGTGGATCTTCGGCATCTTCGGTGGCCTGGCCACCGTGTGGCTGGGAAAGAAAATCATGGCGTTATACGCGGATCCGGCCGCCGTGGCGGATCACAGCATGACGGCCAGCGCCGTCCACTGGCTGGAGTACGCCGCGATGTTCGTCCCCGGTGCATTGGCGGGCGGCGTGTTGGGCTATTACATCATCGGCCCCGTGAACTACGTGCTGGGGCGCGTGTTCAAAGGGTTCAACTATGGCTTCGATTTCCTCACCGTGCGATACGGGCGGCTGGTGGGCCGGGCCGCGCGGGCCAGCGCCATGGTGCTGGTGATCTACGTCGGCCTGCTGGTGCTCACCGTCTGGACGATGGGCAAAGCGCCGAAGGGTTTTATCCCGCTGCAGGATCAGGGGTATCTGCTGGTCAACGTCCAATTGCCCGATTCGGCCTCGGTGCAGCGGACCGAAAAGATTATGCGCAAGATCCAGCAGCTTGCCTGGGGCGAGGAGAAGGATGGCAAGCGTAAAGGAGGCATTCCCGGCGTGGCCCACACGATGGCCATCTCCGGCCAGTCGTTCTTGCTCAACGCCAACGCCTCGTACTTTGGCTCGTGCTTTGTGGTGCTGGAAGATTTTTCGCAGCGCAAGAGTCACGAAAAGTACGACGAAGTGATTGCCCAAAAGCTCCGCCGCCTGGTGGCGGAGCAGATTCAAGGAGCCCAGATTCAGGTATTCCGTGCCCCGCCGATTCAAGGCCTCGGCAGCGCCGGCGGTTTCAAGCTGCAGGTAGAACAGCGCGGCTTTTCCGACTTCAACCAATTGCAAAAGCAGGCTGACGCCATTGTCGCCGGGGCCAGGCAAGACCCGCGCATCGTCGGGCCCTTCACGATGTTCCGGGCGAACATCCCGCAGCTTTACCTGGACATCGACCGCAGCAAGTGCGAGTCGTTCTCGGTGGACGTGCAAAGCGTGTTCAATACACTGCAGGTCTACATGGGGGGCTACTTCGTCAATTTGTTCAATGAGTTTGGCCGCACCTGGCAAGTGAATCTTTTGGCCGAAGAGCAATACCGCGACCGCCCGGAGGATCTCAAGCTGCTCAAGGTGCGCAACAAGCTGGGACAAAGCGTGCCGCTATCGGCTCTCATGGAAGTGCAAAGCCGCGGCGGGCCGTCGATGGTGATGCGCTACAACATGTACACCTCGGCCCCGATCGTCGGCAATCCGGCCCCCGGCACGAGCACCGGCGACATCATCAAGATTATGGACAACCTGGTCGAGAAGAACGGCGGCGTGTCCGAATGGACGGAAATCATCTACATGCAAACCCAGGAAGGAAACTGGGCGATCTTGATCTTCATGATCGGCACCGCCCTGGTGTTCCTCGTGCTGGCGGCAAAATATGAAAGTTGGAAGCTGCCGCTGGCGGTGATCCTGGTGGTGCCGATGTGCTTGCTGTGCTCGGTTGTCGGGATGCTGATCGCAAGGATGCCGGTCGATATCTTCGTGCAGATTGGCTTTTTAGTGCTGGTGGGTCTGGCGGCGAAGAACGCGATTCTGATCGTGGAGTTTGCCCATCAGTTGCACAGCGAAGGGAAGCCGTTGATGCAGGCCACGGTGGACGCCTCGGTGTCGCGGCTGCGGCCGATCGTCATGACGTCGTTCGCGTTCATCCTGGGCGTCGTGCCGCTGGTGCTGGGCGAAGGGGCCGGCGCGGAGATGCGCCGCTCGCTTGGCACGGCGGTGTTCACCGGTATGATCGGCGTCGCCGCGTTCGGCATCCTGCTCACCCCGGTCTTCTACTACGTCCTGATGTGGGCCGAACGAGGTCGAGTGGCGGGAACTTTAAAACCCGCCGAAGAGCCCAAGTAGGTCTCGCCTGCCGGGCGTGACCTGCACTGCGAACAGGCACGCCACGCCAACCGCTCACTAGCCCGACGCGCTAGCGATGGGGCACCGCTCATCACCTCTCACCCTGCGCTTCCGGCGAATGTCTTGTCGCGGTGCGCACCTGCAGATCGAGTCGGCCCCTTCAGGTACCGCCCGGCAGGCGGAACCTACTTACGACCGTTCGCGGGATATCTGCCGCTGGCGCCAGTGACAGCCTCGCGCCGCACACTTCTTAGCGATCTTCGCGAACTTCTGTTCAAAACTGTTGCGGTAAACTTTTGAACAGAAGAGCGCGAAGGACGCGAAGGGAAGGAAAGAAAGCAAGAAGGAAGGTGAGCCGAGCCGCGGCCGCTTCCGCGTCGGGCTAGTGAGCGGAAAGTGTAGGTCAGGCCCTCTGGCCGGACATGTTGCGGGATGGGCGTACGCAGCGACAAATGATCCGCTGCGATCGCGTAACCGAAAACGTAGCATTATGGGGCAGCGCGAGTGTCACCAGAGGCCTGACCTACGGCTAGCGTCATGCCGCTCACCCGTCCGGCAGTCGAACTTACTGCGACGGCAGCGGCGGCAACGCTGGATCGGCCGGGGCCGGTTGAGGAATTAGCGCCCGCGGGGCGGGAACTGCTTCGTGGGGCACGCCGGCGGGCGCGGGGGTGGGGGCCGGGGGCGCGATGGGGAGCGCTTCGGCCGCGGGGTTAAGCCGGATCTGCCAGCCGCCGCCCAGCGCCCGGTAGACGTGAATCAAACCCAGCGCGATATTTCCTTGGGCCTGCGTGAGCAGGTCTTGCTGCTGCACCAGGTTTTGCTCGATCAGCGACACGCGGTTGAAGTCCACCATGCCCGCCTTGTATTGCACCAGGGCCACGTTGGTGGCGTTCTTCGACGCCTCGACGCTAATCGCCAGCGACTTGGCCCGCTGCTGCGCGTTGAGGAACTCCGCCAGGCCGTCTTCCACTTCGGCGTTGGCCTTCAACACGGTGTTCTGATACGTGGCGATCAGCTCCGCCAGCCGGGCATCGTGCAGCTTGATCTCGTTATACAACCGCCCGTAATTGAGGACGTTCCATTGGAAGTACGGACCGGCCGCCCCCTCGAACGCCTTGGGGCGCAGCAATTGGGACAGGTGTTCCGCCGAGTAGCCGACCGTACCGGTGATTCCGATGTGAGGGTACAACTCCGACGTGGCAACGCCGACCCGCGCGCTCTCGGCCGCCACTTCGCGCTCCGCCGCCCGCACGTCGGGACGCCGCGTGAGCAAGTCGGCTGGGATGCCGATCGCGATGTCCGCCGGCGCCGTGGGGATCGGCCGCTCGCCGATGGTTTTGATCAAGTCTTCCGGCGGGATGCCCAGCAGGATGCACAGCCGGTCGGTGGCGGAGCGCAGTTGGGTTTGGAACTGCGGCAGCAGAGCTTCCGTTTGGGCCAGCGTGCTGACCGACTGATCGACGTCGAGCGAGCTGACCTGCCCGCCGCGGAAGCGGGCGTTGGCGATGGTGTACGTCTCGCGCTGCAGCGTGATGTTGGTGCGCACCAGCTCGATTTGCTGCTGCAACGTGCGGACTTCGACGTAGGTCGCAGCGACGTCGCCCAGCAGCGTGACGAGCACTTGGTCGTAACTTTCGACGGAAACGTCGAGATCAGCGTCGGCCGCTTCGAGCGCCCGGCGAAACCGGCCCCAGAAGTCGAGTTCCCACGCCAGATTGAAGCCCAAGTCCCACTGATCGAAGAACCGGACCGGCAGGAAAATGCTGTTGGCGGTCGAGCGGCTCAGCGCATTGCGATTGTAATCGCCGGCCGCGTATTGCTGCTGCGGAAATAGGTAGCCGGCGGCGATCGCCCGCGCGGCGCGGGCTTGCAGCACGCGAAACCCGGCTTCGCGGAGCGACAGGTTTTGCTGGTACGCGTTCGAGATCAGGCCGTTGAGCGTGGGATCGTTCAGCACCGTCCACCAGTAGCGGTCCTGGTCGGTCGCCGCGCGGCGCGGCACATGGTCTCCATTGATCCAGTCGTGGGCCACCGGCGCGGCGGGCTGGCGGTAGTTCGGACCGACCTTGAAGCCGTTGCTGACGTAGTCGCGCATCGACGTACAGCCGGCGGCGGACAGCAGCACGGATGGCAGCATCGCTGAGATCAGCAGTGCTGACAGCAGGCCGCTGTGCCGGATTTTTCGCTGGGCTGCGCGCATGGACGAATGGCTGCGTTGAGTTGGTTGGTGGTGCTGGCACTGGCAGAGCCAGTGGCACACGGACGGACGGCGAAATCCAGGGAAGAGATGGTTGGCAATGCGATGAGGTGACGGCGGCGAATAACGGCGGCGAATGCTGGCAGCTAGCAAGTGGCGCGCAGCCATCCCTTACCGGCAATATCGGCAGCAACCGCGCAACGCGCATAGTCAATTCGAGGCAGCGCGGTGGCGGCGCATTGCTATCACGATGCGACGGAGGACAACCTCACTAGCCCGACGCGCAAGCGAGGGGGCAGAACGGAAATCGCTGCCCGCTCGCTTGCGCGTCGGGCTAGTGACCGTTTTCATAACGAGGTTGTGTTGGCGCTGGACTACCGCGCAAAAAAGCGGCCTGCATCGACGGGCTTTCGTCCGAAATCGCTACTGCACGTTGACCAGCGTGGCCACCGTGTTCCCCAGCAGGTTGGTTTCAACCTTGCCGCCGTCCGCGTTGACAGTGCAGAAATCGATGTACACCACGTACGGGCCCTTGATCGGCTTGCCGTCCGCGTCGTTGAGCGGGCCGAAGCTGAAGTCGAGCTTGTTGCTGCCCGCCTTGACCTCGGGATAGACGAACGACGATTTGGTGTTCCGCTCGGCCAGCACCGTCAGCCGCAGCGCGGGTTTCATTTTCGGCAGCTCGCCGGTGACGTCCACCGTCACCGTGCCGGTCACCTTGTCGCCGCCGTTGAGCGCGGCAGCGTTGTTGATCGCCAATTCGGAAACCTTGGCGATCGGGGGCGACTCGCGGCGGTCGCGGGTCTTCGTGCCGGTGGAATAGTCGACGCTCGACGGCTTCGTGCCGGCCGCTTCCCCCTGGCCGTCGGTCATTTCAAACGCGAAGAACTCGCCGGCAAACGCGCACACTCGGCACGTCTTGCCGGACCGCGTCATGCCGCTGCCGATCGTCAGTTCCAGCAAATTGACGTTGTCGATGTCGGAGGCGATTTGATCGCCAATTTGTTTTACGAAAGTGTCGTCCGGCCCGAATTTGTTGTTGTTGCGCAGCCAGTCGATCATTTGCGATTTGGCTTCGTCGGTGGCGGGCAACTTGGTCTCGGCCGACAGCGTGGCGGAGATTCCCAGCAGCGCGCCTGCGGCGCACAGCAACTGCAGCCCTCGGATGTTGAGCTTCATGTCATTGATCCCCATGTGCGAGTTGGAATTGTAATCCGCCACCAATAAAAGTTAGTTTGCAGGTTTCGCTAAGACGATTCAAGCCCCCGCCGATTCTACCCAAAGAAAATGGTTGCAGCCGCGAGTCGTCACTAGCCCGACGCGCAAGCGAGGGGGCAGCGATTTCCGTTCTGCCCCCTCGCTTGCGCTCTTGCGCTTCGGGCTAGTGAGCGGAATGGCGCTAGCCACCGGTCCCGCGCGCGGCCCGCGCCTAGGACCGGCGGCTAGCGCCGAACCGCTCACGCAGGTACCGCCCGGCAGGCGGAACCTACGGCGCGGACCAGAGGTGGATGCCATCGTCGTCGCCGCCTAGCACCAGTCCGCGGCCGTCGGGGTTGAAGGCCAGCCCCAGGAACGAAGGTTTGGTTCCGGTGAACGTGACCAGCTCGTGCCCTTGCCCGGTTTCCCAAACCTTCACGGTCAGCTTGGCGTCGGACGACACGAGGCGATGTCCGTTGGGGGAAAACGCCACGGCGTATAGGCTGCCCGGATGCCCGCGCAGCACGCGAACTTCCTGGCCGGTGGCCGGATCCCACTGTCTGACAGTCTGGTCCCAGCTACCCGTCGCCAGTTGCTTGCCGTCCGGCGTGATCGCCAGACACGAGATCGTGTCGGTGTGCCCCTTAAGTGTCCGTTCGAGCGAGGAGTTGCCGAGGTTCACAATACGAACCAATTTGTCGCGACCTCCCACCACGATGCGGTTGCCAGGCAAATACCCGATGCACAACAGCCCCGACTTGGGGCCGTTGTATGTCATTGCGACGTTGAATGTCATTTCCCACGCGCCGCGGGCGACGCCCCAGCACTTCACCGCACCATCGTCCCCCGCGGTGGCCACTTGCTTGCCATCGGGACGGAACGCGATCCCCATCACCGCACCTCTGTGGCCGCTGAGCGTATGCACCGAGCGTTCGCCCTCTGGATCCCAAATGCGGGCGGTGTGATCCTCGCTCCCGCTGGCAACGGTTTTGCCGTCCGGGCTGAACGCCACGCAGTTGACCGGCCCGGTGTGCCCCTTGAGCGTGTGCAACAGCTTGCGGCTGGCTTGATCCCAGATTCGCACGGTGCCGTCGAAGCCGGCCGAGGCGATGGTTTTGCCGTCGGGGCTGGTCGCCACCGCGGTTACGCGGTCGGTGTGCCCTTGCATCACGTCGGTCAGGGGCCAGACGCGGACGGTGCCATCCTTCGACGACGAGACGACTTCATCCGAATCGGTGGTGAATGTCACGCCGGTCACGGCGTCCGTATGCCCCTGCCAGGTGCGGGTGTCGCGCCAGCGGTCCTTGCCATCGTCTTTATAGCGCTGCCACAGCCGCACTTGCCGGCGCATGCTGCCGCTGGTTAGGTACTTGCCGTCGGGACTGAACGCGACGCCCAGCACTTTGTCGTCGCCTGTGGACAACGTGCGCATCCGGTCGTCGTCTTTGTCTTGCGACAGGTCCAGGATGCGGGTGGCCATGTTGCCCACCGCCAGCATGTAATTGTCCGGGTGCCAGGCGACGCTGTACGCCAGGAACGGGTCTCCCATGAACTGCTTCCCCAGGTTCTCGCCGGTGGGAAGCCGAAAGATCGTCAAGTAAGGGCTGCGCCCGCCGCCGACGAACATCAAACCCTTGGGCTGCGCGGCCACCGACATGAACGCGATCTCATCCGCGGCCTTCACTTCGATCGGCGGCGACTCGTCGTCGAGCTTCCAGATCCGCATCTTGAGATCCCGACTGCCTGCCATCATCAGCTTGCTGTCGGGGCTGAACGTGACGCAGGTGACCCCCGAAGCAGCGCCGGTGCAGGTGCGTTTTTCCTCGCCGGTGGCGGCGTCCCAAAGCTTGACCACGCGGTCTTCGCCCGCAGAGGCGATCCAGCGGCCGTCGAGGCTGGTCGCCACGCTGTTGATCTCGGCAGTGTGGCCGCTGAGTTTCTTCAGCAATTCTCCGCTGCGGAGGTTCCAGAGCTTTACCAGCTTGTCGGCGCCGCCGGAGACCAATCGCTTGCCGTCCCGAGTCACCGCCACGCAGTTCGCCCCGCCGGGATGGGCGTCGATCACCAGCCGGCCGCCCTGGTAGAGATTGCTCAGATAATACCATTCCCACTCCCGCTGCTTTTCGGGACACAACGTGAGCAGCTCGCGCGACCGCAGGACGTTGTTGTCCTTCCATTCTCGATGGGCTTGGACGATGTTCGACAGATAGAGATTCCGCTCCGCTTCTTCGAGGGCCTTCTCGGCCCGATCGCGCTGCTGGGCTTCGCGAGTCAGGGCCGACTCGGCCGCCTGCCGGGCGTCAGTCTCCTTCTTGGCCAGCTCGGTTTGATTGTCGGCCAGAATCTTGTTCTCTTTCGCCAGCCGCTCGGCACGCAGCCGGGCCTGATTCACCATGGCGAACGCCACCACGGCGGTGATCAACACCAGCAGCACGGCGGCCGACGCCGAGGCGACCAGCGGACGATGCCCACGAATCCACCGCCCTACCATCTCGGCGGTGGAAGGAGGCCGAATGGGCAGCGGTTTGCCTTCCAGGTATAGATCGAGATAGTCGGCCAGCTCGCCGGCTGATTGGATCCGGTCGGCCGCCCGCCGTTCCGTGGCCCGCGAGACAATTGCCTCCAGGTCGCGGTCGAGGCTCGTATCGACGCTCCGCAATCGCGGCACGTCGGTGTCGTACACCATCGTGGCGAGTTGAATCTCGTCGTTGGCCTCTTCGAACAACCGCTTGCGGGTGAGCAGTTCCCACATCGATACACCCAGCCCACGGACGTCGGCGGCCGGGCCGACCTTCAATTTCGCGGCGGCCAGTTGCTCCGGGGCGGCGTAACGCAGCGTCCCCTGCAGGCCACCCTGGCGAGTGATCGACGGGGCCACGGACTGGCCCTTGGCCAAACCAAAGTCCATCAGCACGACGCGGGCCCCGTCGGGCGTAAGCATCAGGTTCGACGGTTTGATGTCGCGATGGACGATCTGCTGTTCGTGGACCGTTTGCAGCGCCCGAGCGGCGTCGCGCATCAGCGCGACGACGCGCCGCACGTAGCCCCCTGGATCCTCGGCGTGCGAAGGCAGCTCTGGAAGCGGAGGCAGCGCCAGCTCGGGAATCCCTTCTAGCCCCGCTGCGGCACCGGCGGCAGTGCCTCCCGATCCGGTGGCCGTGGAAGACTTGCCCGCGGCGCGGGTGGCGGCTTCGCGCCGTTTGCGGCTGGCGGACAGAATGGCCCGGGCGAAGCTGGTGCTGCCGAGGCTCGACGCATCTCCGTGGCGGTGCGAACCGGACAACTCGCGCCACACCAGTTCCAAGTCGCTCCCCGGCACGTACTCCATCGTGTAGTACAACTGGCCGTCGTCCATCGTGCCGCTGCCGAGCACCTTGACGATGTTCGGATGCTCGCAACGGGCCAGGTGGCGGATCTCGCGGCGGAAGCGGGCCAGGGCGATCTCGTCGTCCGCCAGATCGGCGGGCAGCATCTTCAATGCGACCAGCCGGCCGAGCGACCGCTGCCGCGCCAGGTAAACCACACCCATGCCGCCACGGCCGATCTCGGCCAGGATCTCATAGTCCCCCATGATCCGCGTAGGTGGGGCCGCTTCTGCCTGTGCTGCCTGCTGGCTGGGCGTCGCCGCATCACCCGATCCGCCGCCGTCCGACGGATCAAATTCCGCGGCGAGCGTTTCCAACTCTCCTTCCGTCACTTTGCGGCCGGTGACGTGCCCCAGCAGCGCCGCCAGCGAGGCCGACGACAACGGATCGCGGTCCGTCCGGCCGGTGGTGTAGCTGAGGTATTCGACGTGCCGCCCTTGGCGATCGCGGTTGAGAAACAGCAACTCTTCGCTCAATTCGCTTTCGCGATACATGAGCATCGGGTCGAGCCGCAGCGGGACATTCCGCCCCGGCCAGACCACCGCCACGCGGTTCGGCGCCAGCGAGGCCGACTCCGCGCGGGCTATGCTCAGCGGCGTCATTCGCTCGCTCTGCAGGCCGATCAGCTCCCGCATGCCGATGTCCATGCGGTGCTCGTCCGCCACGGAGACGTCGGTTAGAAAGACCAGCCGACTGCCGCGCGGGCCGAGCAGATCCAGCACGCCGTCCCCCAACACTTCGTTGGCGGCGGGAAACAGCAGCGGCCCCATCTCCTGGCCGTAGAACGATTCAAACCGCCCCGCCCCGTGGCCGAACACGCCGTTGCGGTACTGCACCAGCGAGTCAAACACCTGCAAGAGCGAGCAGCTTTTGTCGCCGGACGCGGCCCCGTCGGCCCCATTCTTGATGCGGCGATAGAGGGCACTGACCGCCGGCAGGTCGCGGCGCGGTTCGTCGAGCTGCCGCCACAGGTGATCGAGCGGATGGGGTTTGCCGTCCGAACGGTTGCCGTAATACCGGGCCAACTCCCGCAGAATGCCGCTCCATTGTCCCAGCGAGGGCAATACGAGTTGCGAGAGCTGCTTGTCGATCGCCTCGACGTGCGGGCCTCCCTGGGCCAACCCTTCGACATACGCAGCCACCAACGGCGTGGCGGCCAACTTGATCAGCGCCTCGAACAGATAGAACGTGTTGTCGTGCCGGCTGCGGGGATCCTTGGCGTTGTAGGCGCGGCTATAGAGCTGCGCCAGCGGCAGAGGCAGGCGAACCAGATATTCGCGATGAAAATCACCCAACATGGCAGCATCGTCCCCGGGTACTCAATCTATCTGTCGCTGGGGCAATTCGCAATTGACGGTGCGGCAATCCCGGTAGGTTCCGCCTGCCGGGCGGTTTGTGAGCGGTTCGGCGCTAGCCGCCGGTCATAGTGCCGAGCCGCAAATTCGGACCGGTGGCTAGCGCCATTCCGCTCACTTCCGTGCCCCTTCCATTGCGAAGCAGACCGTTGCGTCGGATACTGGACGGCACGAAATCTGTAGGCTGATCGTGTTGGTAGTGCCCGCACTGGCAAAGCCAGTGGCACACGGACAAAGGCGAAAACCAGGGACGAGGTTGCTGGTACTGCGTTAATGTTGCTGTGGGGTAACTCCATTGTTTAGCTGCTCCATCGACTTGCCCGAGCCGTTTGCCGCCGCCTTGGCCGCGGGACGGGCGGCCGACGTGGCCGATGTGGCGGCGGAAACTGCCGCGGCGTTGTACGGCAGGGCACAGGCCCGCATTGCGGTGGGGCGCGACCACGATGCCCGCAGCGACCTCAATGCCGCCGCAACCGAATTGGCCGACGCTTGTCGGATCGAGCTGGCGTGGCTCGACCTGCGTGCCGGCGGCCCGCCGCGGCTGCTGGCGGCGATGCTCAAGGACTTCGCTGCGCAGCCGCAGTTGCCGTCGCGCGTGGCCGCCAGGGCGTGGCACGTCTGCGGGCTGGCTTGGAGCAAAGCTCTGGTCGTGCCAGCGGCCGTGGATGCCCTGCTGCAAGCGGCCGAGCTTTATCATCAAGCCGGCGACCGGCTGGCGGAGGCTCAGGTGTATGACACGCTGGGGAGCGTCGAGGCGGACCGCGGGCGGCTGGACAACGCCTTGCACTTCTACGCCATGTCGCTGGTCGACAAGGCGCTGCTGGGGGACCGGCCGGGGATGGCGCTGACGCTCGGCAACATCGGCCGGGTCCATCTGCGTGCCGGGCGTTTCGACCATGCCCGCAGTTGCTTTCAGCGCGACCTGGAGATCGCCACCGTGCTGGGGGACGAACGAGGACAGGCCCGCATGCTGGAGGACCTGGGGCGAGCGTCGCTCGGACTGGGCGAACTCGTGCGGGCCGAGCAGGAGTTCCGGTCGTGCCTGACGCTGGCCGAACGGGCCGAGTTCGAGGATCTCCGGTTCTTTGCCCACAAGGATTTGGTCCTGACCCATGTGGCTCAAGGGAAATTGGCGGAAAGCGGCGCGGAGTTCGAGCGGCTGCGGCAGTCGGTTCGGCCCGACGCCGAGCCGTTTCCGCGTTTTGTATTGTCCGCCGCGGAGGGAGAGTTGCTGGCGGCGCAGCACGATCCGCGGGCCGTGGAAGTGCTGGAAGACGCGGCGGATGGCTTTCAGCGGTTGCAACTCCCCGACCTGGAAATCCCCGCTCGGCTGGTCCTGGCGCGGGCACTGACCGCTCAGCGCATGACCGCGCTGGCCGAGAAATCGCTGCTCCGCGGCATTCGGCTGGCCCGCGCCGACGGCTACATGCGCTACCTGCCAATCCTCAACGAAGCGATGGCGGCGCTCGAACTCGTCGAAGGAGCGATGGACGAGACCGCGCGGGCAATCGAAACGGGGCCAGTGGCTTCCGAGTCGAGCTACATCGTGCGCGAGCGGCTCGGCGTCGGAGCGTTTGGCGAAGTGTTCAGGGCATACGACGCGCAGCGCTGCCGCGAGGTGGCGGTCAAACGGCTCAAGCTCCAGCGGCTGTACGACGTGGCCGCCCGACAGAAGATTCTGGCCTCCGCCCGCGCGGAGCTGGAGGCCGCGTCGCGGGTTCGCCACCCGGGCATCGTCCGCGTGCTGGCGCTGGGAACCGAGCCGGATGGCGGCGAGTATATCGTCCAGGAGTTTGTGACCGGGCGCTCGTTGCGGGCTTCGATGCCGGTAAGTGCGACCGCCGATCCGCTGGCCGTGTTGCATGGACTGGAGCAAATCGCCGACGCCCTGGCCGCATTGCACGCCGTGGGCGTAGTACACCGCGACCTCAAGCCGGAAAACGTGATCGTCCGCCCTGACGGCTCACTGGTGCTGGTCGATTTCGGCATCGCCCATATCGCGGGAGTCAAAGGACCGCTGGCCCAGGAAATCGCCGGCACGCTCGACTACATGGCCCCCGAGCAAGCGGCGGGACAACAGCTCGATGGCCGGGCCGAGCTGTATGCCTTGGGTGTAATCGGCTTTGAATGGCTCACCGGCACCCGGCCGCTGCGAGTGCGAGGGCAAACCTTCCGCGAAGTGGCCCAGGATCTCGCTGCCCGTCAGCCGCCGCCGATATTTGAATTGCACCCACAGTTGGACGAAAAGATTGCTGAGTTCGTGATGTCGCTCTTGGCCAAGAAGCCCGGGCATCGGCCCGCCACGGCGGGACAGGCGGCGGAGCGGTGTCGGGGGATGGGGCAGCGGTTGAGGCAGCGGGAGGCGTGAATCGATGTCCCTAGGAGCGGATCGGCGGTTTCACAATCTATCTTCTCGTGCAGAGAGCCATGTCGGATGCTTGGCCTTAAGTTCGTTCCTCGCCTCGCTCGACTCTAATATCACGTCCATCCCTCCGTCATATGGATGCACGAGCCATCTGCAGTCGTGAGCGACAATCATGACATTTGCCAGTACATTGTCCGCGATCAAACGCACGAGCGTGTTGAAATGCCCGGGCGTCCACAAGTGCTCGCTTGCAAATACGTGCCAATAAGTCGGCGCGGCGTAATCCGAGTCGCTCTCGTGCATTGCTAGACTACGCCAGGGCTTTGCGAGCGGGTCCAACTCCGTTAACTCAACTTCAGATAGCCCAGTTTCAGAGCGAATCGGCTGGGCTGAATCCGAATAACCTGTGGTCAATAGCACCACGGTTTCGCCATCTCGGGCTAGCTCGCCAAGAATGCAATTGTGGCGTTGCAAAATCGTGACGTAATCCGCCTCGTTGTCCGCGTAGCGCTTTGAACCGGGAAGGCTGTGAAACCGCACCCAGCGGTCGGCAAGTTTTGTCCGCAGAAGACGCGAAACAGGCTCGCAGTTTGGGAAGCACCGGTACCAGCTAGTAAGCATAAAGTGCCGTCGCAGTGATTCCACTCGTTTCAGACGCCGGCAGCAAACGCCACATCGTTCACTGCGGCACCGCCCGATAGAGCTTCAACTCGTACTCCGTATCCTTCTTCGGCCCCAGGATCAGCGCCACCACCGTCATCTTCTCCGTCGCTTGAAACGAACCCGACGCCGTCGGAGCGCCGGTCAGTTCGGAAATTAGCCGCCGGGCCGGCTCGCCCGCGGGTGCCGCCACGAGGCCCAGCTTGTCGTCGCCGGCGGTGGAGACGAACAGGAAATAGTCCCCCGTGTCGTTCAGCGGCAACTCGACTCGATTGACGCAGAGTTGCCCCTCGGAGAGCGGCGCGGGCAATTTGCCGGTGCTTTCGCTCACCAGCGTGGGGGTGACGACGCTGAACCTGCGGCGGGTGACGGTGTCTTTCCAATCGGACAGTAGCTTCTCCAGCCGGACCTTCGGCGCGATCCGCTTCCGCTGGATTTGAATGGCCTTGATGGAGATCGCGTTCTCGCCCCCTTCGGTGCCGACGATAAACTTCAGATCCGCCTTTTCGTGCCCCTCGAAGGCCAGCGCCTTGGCCCAACTGAAGTTCGTGTCGTTGGCGTTGGCGCTGATGGTGGTGAGTTCTTCCGTTTGCTGCACGCGAAGCGAAATGTCGTAGTCGGTCGACGTGTCGTAGGCGATCACCAGGCATGGGCCGTTCTGCGTCAGCTTGGCGGCGGCCACCGCCTGCGGGTGGGCGTTGACGACGGTGTCGACGAGCTTGACCCGCTCTATTTCGTAGTCGCCGTTGCCCGCTTGGCCGGTTTGCCAACCCGCGAAGGTGCGATTGGCAAACTGATCGCGGATGTTTTCGACTTGCTTGACGACGACGTCGCGATGCTGGAAGTACTTGGAGATATCGTCGCGCCAGTGCTTCTCGCGCACTATCTGGCGAATGTGGGCCTTGCCGTCGAGCATTTCGCGGACCAGGTCTGCCCGCTGGCCGAAGGAGATGTTCACGCTTGATGCCAGCCGGGCGCTGCGGGTGGCGCCGATCACCGTGCCGGCGTTGAGCACGCCGATCACCTGGCCGTCGCGATTGACGATGGGGCTGCCGCTGGCTCCGCCCGTGCAGGGGAGCGCATGTTGCACCAACTGGCGGTCCTCAAACGGCGAGTTGGCGTCCCCAAAATACGACGTGACCGACGAGATGTACGCCATGTGCTGCACCGGCGTGGGGGCCGCCTTGTTGATGCCACCCAGGGCCATCCCTTCCATCGGATAGCCGACGTAGCCGACGGCATAGGCGGGCCCCATGCCGGCCAGCACGTCATTCGGCGCCAGTGGCAATGCGTCGGCCAGATCGGCGTACGATTCGAGATACAACAGGGCCACGTCGCAAGCCGGCCCCGCCGAGCCGACCACTTCGGCCGTCAGTGGGTTCTTGCGCTGGGCGGGATCGTAGTCCCGCCACAGCTTCGAGAACGCCGCATAGCCAGGATGAGTGACCGTCGACTTGACGACGTACGTCTTATACGGCGCCACGTTGGAACGGACGACCAGCTTTTGCTTCGAGTCCGCGCCGGGAAACAACGCCGCCACATGGCCGTTGGTGGCCATGATCCCTTTTTTCTGGTCGACCACCCAGGCGGTTGCCTCGGCGTATTCTTGGCCGTCTGGGTCGCGGAGCAGCACGAGGTACACGGACGGCGCGACTTTCTTGAGGATCGCACCGAGCCGTGGGGCGTCGTCCTTCATTCTCTTTTCGACCTCGGCGACCTTCGACGTGATTCCTTCGAGCATTGTCTTCTGGTCGTCGGTCAGTTTGTTGAGCGCCGTAACCTTGGGCTTGATCTGCTCGACGTCCGCCTGCACGGTGCTGACGGTCTCTTTCGTTTTGGCCACGTCCTCTTTGGCCTTGGCGACGTCTTCCTGGGTCTTTGCCACGTCGTCCTGGGCCTTGGCCACGTCGTCCTTGGTCTTGGCCACTTCCGCGTCAGTGCTGTGCAGTGCGGCGTAGCCGATCACACCGGCGACGGCCAGCAGCACGACGGCGGTTAGCGCGACCCGCTTGCCGGTTTGTGCGGTGTGGCCGGCGGCTTGCACCATGGTTGCCTGGCCGGGGCGATTGCCCTGGAACGACGTGGAGGGGAGCTCGTGGCCGTGCGTCGTCTCGACGATCAGCTTCGGTCCGTCCGGGCCCATCTGCAAATCGGCCGCAGCGCCGAGTTCCTGGCCGTCCAGCGCGGGCTTGCCGTTGATCAGCACCAGGTTGTCGTGATTGAGGATCAGCCGATACCGGCCCAGTTCACGCACCAAGGCACAATGCTCACGGCCGACTTTGACTTCGTCGGCGGGGAACACCACCTGGCAGTGGGCCGCATCGCGGCCGATGGTCAGCCGCTCCTGGGCGTCGTCAAACGTGAGCACCTCGCCAGCCCGTTGGCCCCCTTGAAAGCGGATCGTGAGACTCATGGCACATCCTCCAGGAAGGAACCGGCGGCGATGGGATGGTTTTCTGAAGGCGAATTTATCGTTTGGCTACGGGTGCTGTCCAGCATTGCGGCTAATAAAAAAAGGGACCATCCTGAAAGGAGAGTCCCCGGTGTAGTTGGTGGCGTTGGTAGTTCCGGCAAAGCCAGTGGCACACGGACGAAGGCGAAAACCAGGGACGAGATTGCAGGTGCTGCAATGTTGTCCTGATCCCGCAATACCGCCTACTTCACCTTCTCGATCTTAAACGACTCAATGGCGGTCAGATCCGCTCCCCACCAGGCGTTGGGGAGAATCACCAATCGGACGTGCCGGCCGCCGCCGAGCTTCACGTTCTCGATTTTGAACTCGGCGCTGTTCGACCGGCCCCCTTCCGCGCCGTCGCCGAACGGCTCGCCCTTTTTCAGCACTGTTGGCTGCTTGCCCCCCTCGGCGACGTCAACGAGCCACGTCACGCCGTCGCTCTTCGGTCCGGGCGGGAGCGGTTGCAGGTCTTTCAGCTTGCCGGTAATCGTGTACTCGCCGGTGGCGGGAACACGATACGAGATCGCCACGCCCCCGTGAAAATGCTTTTCAACAAACGGGTGCATCATCACCACGTTTGCCTTCTTGTCTCCCCACACGCCTTCAAACCGGCCGTCCCAGTCGGAATGGAAGATCCATCCTTCCGTGTCGGCCGAGTTGGGGAGCGATCCGGCGATGGGGCCGGCAACTTTCCCCTGGTGCCCTTTGCGCGAATGCGGATCGCGGATGCCGTGCTGGCGCTGATCGGTGGTCATCGTCGTGGTGTTCAGGTCCAGGCGGTGATACGCGCTGGGGCTATCGGCCAGTTGAAACCAAAAGCCCCAGGTATCGTCGTCGGTGTTCCCTTTGCCGTCCGCTCCGTCTCCCTTGGCGTTCGTGACGTCGTCCACTTTCAAATTCACGGTCGCGGGCGCGTCTGCCTTGTCCTGCCAGCCGGCCACGGGTGTGTCGACCGGATCGGCTGCTCGGGCCGCGGGAACCAACGACGCCAGCAGCAGTGTCAGAGAGCCGCCTGTGAACGACAACAGCAATCGCCTGGAGATGGTCATGCGGTGGGTTCCTTTGCAATGAACGAGAAAGATCGGAAGGTAAGAATTGGCGGGAAACCGCTCTCGAATTTGGTGGGCGACATCCAAGAGGATAGTTGCCAGCCGGCGCAAAGCCAACAGGGTACCATTTGACCTTAAGTATCGACGCGGTTCTTCTTTCGCCTGCGTTCCAGTTGGCGTGTGAATGTGGCAAATTCCAAACGACTTGAAACCCGCGACCAAACGGGCCAAAATGCCTGCTGAGTTCAGCTGAATCGCGCCGTCGGGCGATTGAGTTCTTTAACCCAGGGGGAACATGCCATGAAAATCCAGCTTGTGATCGTTGCGTGTGTTCTGACGTTAGGTGCCTGCTCCCCTTGCCTGTTCGGCGCCGAACCCGCGGCGCCCGGCAAGCTGCCCGCGATGGCGGTGGTGAAACCGGGCGGGGCGGAACTCGTCAAGGAGTATTCCGCCAAGTTCAAGGATCGGCGCGGGGACGTGTTCGCTCTGGAAGACACTTCGCTAATTCCACCGGCCGCAACGCCCGCCGCGCGGCCGCCGCTGACCGATGCCGCCCTCAAGGAGACGCTGGAGAATCTGGGTTACACCCCTCGCGTCGAAGACACCGGCAACGGCACCAAGCGTTATGTGATCAGCGTGCAGCGCGGCGATTGGACGATCACGCTGATGATGGGGCTGGGGGTCGACGGAAAACAAATCGCCTTTGTGGAATATCTGAGCCCCACGCTCGACACGTCCAAGGTGCAGGCCAGGCGTTGGCAGGAACTACTCGAGGCGGGGGTGCAGTTGGCGCCGATTCATTTTGTGCTGATTCCCGCGACCCGGCAGGTGGCGCTGGTGGCGACCAATCGGAACCTCGATTTGAGCCCCGCGGTGATGAAGACATGGATCGACACGATCACCGAAGTGACGATCGCCACGCACGACAAGTGGAAGGATATGGAAGGGGCGCTGGTGGCGCCCGCGCCGGCGGGGGCGTTTAAGTGAGTACTCAGTACTCAGTACTCAGTACTAGCTTCTCCGTGCCCCGCCTTGTCGGCACGCTTCCGCCCAAACCCCAGCCGCCGTTTCAGCCAGTGCCATTCCACCCAATGCCCTTCCACGCCGTAGTTGACCAGCATCACGAGGCCAAAACCGATGCCCGCGGGTAGCAGCAGGTCCCAGTGGAAATAGGTGAACACATGCAGCCAGTTGTTCCAGTTGAGAAATTGAAAATGCTCATGCAGCCATTCGCCGACGTGCAGCTTGGCATGTTCATAATGCTCGTTCCCTTGGACGAACGCGTGCCATAGTTCCACGCAATACGTTACCGCCACGATGTATTCAATCAAGTGAACCACGGTTTGAATCATCGCCACCCGCCCCAGGTTGGCGTCCATCTTGGCGGCGAGGTCTTTTTGCTCGACCAGCCGCTGGCTGTCGGCGGCGGCTTGCCTTCGTCCCACCACCGCGGAGTCGATGTCGCTGAGCGTGCTGAGGACTTCGTCGAGCCGAATCGCCTCGAAGAACCGGCGGACCAGATTCCCCTCGGGTTGCGCGAGGCCGTGCTTGACTTGGGCGACGCGCCGTACGAGCATTTCGCCTTTGTCCAGGACGCCTTCGTCGGTCGGCGAGCAATGTATGAGCGCCTCGACGTCCGCCGCCAGGCTGGGGAGTTCTTCAAATAGCCGCCTCGTTGCCGCCAGCCGCGCCGCCGCGCTGGGCTTGGCCGCCACGACGATGCCGTGCCGGCTCCAGACCGCCACAAAGTCCGCCTTGCGCACCAGGTGCCGCTCGGTGAAATCGCTGGGCACGCCGCCGCCCCCTTCCGTGTCCACCA
>JAIOQB010000245.1 GCA_021413585.1 Planctomycetia bacterium | reverse complement strand
GAGAATCAACACAATCGCCTTCCAGAGTTGGCCTTCCATGTCGTCGTCTCCTTAAGGTGGTACTTAGGAAAACGACTATCATGAAGGCCAACTCCTTTTCGCGCAAGACCTTAGATCGCCTGGCGCAAAATCCTGGCAAGCAAGGGGGCAGCGCTCTTCGTTCTGCCCCCTCGCTTGCGCGTCGGGCTAGTGACGAAATCCGGCGATTGCCATGAAGAACTCGTCAGCGTCCTTCATAGAACGGCAGGCTGCAGCTCAGTGCGCCGCAGAACACGAAGATTCCCAGCAACGACCATTGGGCCATGCCCGTTCCCACGTCGGCGTGGAACCACTCTTTGACGGTCCCCACGGTGCCCAACATGAACACCAGGGCGGCCAGTCCGACCAGCCCCAGGCAGGCGTACACTACCTTGTTCCCCATCGTCAAATCTCCCTGCCAGTATCTCGAAGCCTGTGTGCGGCCGCCGCTGCTTCGACTTTAATTGGAGCCGCGAAAACCCGCAACCAGGGAGTAGGGGAGCGAACCGCCGGGCGACGGAAATTGAGGAAATGAGGCGTTATTGCAACACGTCGGCAAATGCCGCTTCCAGGCATTTCAGCGCCTGCTGCCCGTGCCGGCCGTCGACCACGACGTTCACCCGCACTTCGCTGGTGTTGATCATCTCGACGTTAATGCCCGCCTCGGAGAGAGAGCGGAACATGCGGATCGCCACGCCGGTGTGGCTGCGCAGGCCGATGCCGGAGACGGAGAGCTTGGCCACATGCGCGCTGCTGGTCACCGCCCCGCAACCCAGCGACGTGGCCAGCTTGGCCGAGTCCATCAAGGCCCGGCTGAGTTGCTGATGCGGCACGGTGAAGCTTAAGCTCGCCTGTCCGCTGCTGCTGAAGCCTTGTACGATCATGTCGACGAACACCTCGGCCTGAGCGATCTGGCGGAAAATCGTCGCCGCGACCCCCTTTTGATCCGGCACCTGGCTGATGGTGATTCGCGCCTGAGTTTCGTCGAGCGTTACGTCTTCAATCGCCAGGTCTTCCATGCCGGCCAGGCGGCGGATCACGTCCACCGCGTCCGAGGGACCCTTCGCAGCGGCGGCCAATGCCGCGGGCGCAGGGGGCAACGCCGGCGGCGTTTCGAGGTGGAACTCGCGATGCACGGCCCGCAGCGCGTCGAGCGCCGACTCGCGGGCCACCAGCACTGTGATTTTGATTTCGCTGGTCGAGATCATTTGAATGTTCACGCCCGCGTCGGCCAGAGCCTGGAACATCCGGTCGGCCACACCCGTCTGGCGGGCCATGCCGAGGCCGACGACCGAAATCTTCGAAACCCCTTCGTCGCAGGTGAATCCCGTGGCGCCGATTTCCTGCACCGCCTCGGTCAACGCGTGGCGCGTGGCCCGCAGTTCATCACGCAGCACGGTGAACGAGATATCGGCCCGCCCCTCCTCGCCGACGTTTTGCACGATCATATCGACGGTGACCGCGCGGGCGGCGATGCGCGAAAAAATCGCCTCGCTCGAACCGGGCCGGTCCGGCACGCCGTAGATCGTCATGCGGGCTTCGTCCTTGGTCATCGCCGCGCCGCCGACCGCCTGGTCAGGCGATTCCGGCTCGGCCACGATCAGCGAACCCTGGATGTCCGTGAAGCTGCTGCGGACGTGGATTGGGACGGAAAATTTCTTGGCGAACTCGATCGACCGGCTGTGCATCACGCCAGCTCCCAGGCTGGCCAGTTCGAGCATCTCGTCGTAGCTCACTTGCGAAATTCGCCTGGCCTCGGGCAGCATCCGCGGGTCGGTCGTGTAGACTCCGTCCACGTCGGTATAGATTTCGCAAGAATCGGCTCCCAACACGGCGGCCAAGGCGACGGCCGTGGTGTCGCTCCCGCCGCGCCCCAGCGTGGTGATGTTGAAATGCTCGTCGATCCCCTGGAAGCCAGCGGCGATGACGATGTTTCCCTCGTCGAGCAACTGCCGCATGCGGTCGGTGCTGATCGAGCGAATGCGGGCCTTGGTGTGCGTACTGTCCGTGCGGATGCCGATCTGCGCGCCGGTGAGGCTGATCGCCTTCGAGCCGAGCGAATGGATGGCCATCGCCATC
>JAIOQB010000244.1 GCA_021413585.1 Planctomycetia bacterium | reverse complement strand
AGGGAAGTCCTATAGTCAACGGGGCATTTGGGACCGGAATCCGCCCCCCTTTGGGCGGCAATTCGTCACGTTTTTTGGTCAGGATCAGCCATGAGCAGCGGCGAAGGTGCGGGAACAGAGTTTGCCACCATGCGCGGCCGGAACTATCCGACCATCCGCCAGTTTACCGTGTTTCTCGAAAACCGCGTCGGCCAGTTGCTTGAGGTGGTCCGCCGGTTCGAGGGGAGCAAGGTCCGCATCTGCGCGCTATCGATCAACGACTCGGCCGAATGCGCATTCGTCCGCTTTCTACTCAGCCATCCCGAGCAAGGGCGCGAAATCCTGGAGCGGGCCGGACTGGCGATGATCGAAAGCGATTTGATCGGCGTGGAATTGCCGAAGGATCCGCAGCCGTTCTTGCGCGTCTGCACGGCGCTCTTGCAGGCCGAGATCAACATCATCCAGGCCTATCCGCTGCTCGACCGCCCGCACGACCGGCCGGCGCTGGCCCTGATGGTCGACAATCTGGAAATGGCCCAGGAGACCCTGGCGGCCAAGAATTTCACGATGATTACGGAGGCGGATCTGACGCTGGAGGAGTAGTGAGGGTGCCAAGCTCGATGGTACCCAGATGGGACGCCGAGGAATGGGCACTCGTTTACTTGAACAACTCGCGCGGCAGTTGCTGAAGCCTTCGCGCCGAGACGCGGACGATCGCGTCCCAGGCAACGGCGCTAACCATCTGCCCTCCTTCGCTATCGCGGGCGGCAATCAGCAGCAGGCCAGCCTGGTTCATGGGGTGGGAGATCCGATCCGGCAGCAGCACGGTACCGTCCCGCAGTTGCACTTCGATGATCGCGCCGTGCTCGCGCTGCAGCCAGAGCCGCTCCAGCATGTCGGCCATCGGATGCCCTGCGGCCGCGGCCGTCACTTCGGTGTGCGAGTTGCCGTCCGCCGCGCTAAAGTCCGAGACGACGGCATAGTCCGAAATGCCCGAGGCTGGCTCGGGGCTGCGCGGGGGCGTGAAGCCGCTGCCGCGATTTGAGTCGCCGCTTTTGGCTGCGTCCCGCAGCGCGGCGTCGCGGTAAGCGTTAATATTGGCGCCGGGCTGCGAGATCCAGGTATCGCCGCGAGAAAGCTCTTCGGGCGAGATCTCGTCGTCCGCGTCGTCCGGCTCGTTGTAGTCGGGGATCACAAACCGGGCATTGCAATGCGGGCACTGCCCTGGCCGTCCTTGCAGGCTCGCAGGGCCGTTGAGTTTGTGGCCGTTGGGGCAGAGAAAGACGATCAACTCCTCGGCGTTGACCGGTCCGGCCCCATTGGCCTTCGGCGGGCTGGGAACGACAAACGCCGAGCCACAGCGGGGGCATTTGCCCGATTGGCCCACCTTGTCGTCGGGGCAGACCACCTGGTGCCCTTGAGGGCAGCGGAGCTTGATGACCATACGTGTCGTCCGGCCGAAGATGGTGATGAAGTCGCAATTTCCAATGTAATCGAGTCCGGCGGGGGCGTCGAGTCGGGCTGGGCCGCCCTGGGTGTTGGCTTGAAAACCGCTCGTGCGAAACGGGAGGGCCGATGAGCGTCCCGCCCCCACACTGGCGAGCTAGCTTGACTTGATAACCTGCTGTGCCAAACTATTGGACTGCCCACGGCGTAAAAGAGCACGCTGGGAAAAAGAGCAAGCCGGGAAAAAGAGCAAGCCGGAACCTTGCTCGGGCGGAACCTGTACATTGCGGCGTTCAGCCGCAGGCGACATTCCTTGCTGCCTTTACTCCCCCCCGGTGTATGGGGCGGCGTCTGTTGAACCGCGAGTTGTCGAATGCCGATTGTCGTTATCTGCCGCAGTTGCCACCAGCGATTTCAAGTCAGCGATAAATTCGCCGGCCGCCAGGGCCCCTGCCCCAAGTGCAAAGCGCCGATCTACATCCCCAAGCCGGAGGAAGAGGTCAAGATCCACACGCCCGAGCACTCCGAAGTGGGAGCTCGCGGCACAACCGGCCAACTGGTGCTCAAGCCAGTCTCATTCGAGCCGACGCGGTTGACGCCGCTGCAGATCGGCGGGCTGGTTGGCGGAACGGTGGGATTGCTGGTGCTCGCCTTCGCCATGCGTTGGGTGGCCGGGCCGGAGAGTGCCGCCCGACCGTTCATCGCGGCTGGCGGAGTGCTGCTGCTCTCCGCGCCATTGGCGGCCTTGGGCTACACCTTCCTGCGCGACTCGGAGCTCGAACCCTATCGAGGCTTGTGGCTATGGATCCGGGCGGGGATCTGTGGAGCGTGTTACGCGCTCTGCTGGGGCATCTATGTCTGGCTCCCGCCGTGGATGCACGACGAAATGTGGAAGTGGGTTTTTGTAAGCCCTGCTTTTGGAATCGCGGGGGCCGTGGCCGCCTGGGCGTCGCTGGAGCTGGACATGGCCAGCGGGTTTTTTCACTTCTGCTTTTACGTTGGGGCCACGGCGATCCTGGCGGCGACGATGGGGCTGACAATTATTTAGGCTCGAGGGCAAGGTACGGAAACTATGTCCGCCATTCGCGATATCCCGGAAGTGGCGGAGCTGGATGCCCGCGGCAGCTTGATCCGCATTCCGCCCGAGATCGACGTGCCGCTGACGCCGCGCGTGCGCAATCTGCTCGACAGCCGCGAGTTCCGCCGGCTGTCGAAAATCAGCCAGTTGGGGCTGGTGTCGCTCGTTTATCCGGCGGCGATCCACACGCGGTTCGAGCATTCGCTGGGCGTCTATCGGCACGCCCTGTTGTTTTTAAAGCGGTTGAGCTTCGATCCGCGTTTTGCCGCCGCGATCGGCCCGGCTCAGGCGGAACTGTTCATCGCCGCGGCCCTGCTGCACGACCTGGGGCACTGGCCGTTTTGCCATCCGATTGAGGACATTCGGCTGCCGAGCGTGCCGCGGCACGAGATGTTCGCCAACAGCTTTCTATTGGAAGGGGAAATTGCCGACGTGTTGCGGAGCGATTGGGGAGTAAACCCTCGCGACGTGGTGTCGCTGCTTTCGGAAAAGCCGCGCGACGATGCCACGCGGATTCTGGCCAGCATGCTCTCGGGCCCGATCGACATCGACAAGATGGACTACCTGGCCCGCGACAGCCTGCATGCCGGCGTCCCCTACGGCCGCAATTTCGACACCGGCCGGCTGATCGGCAGCCTGTGCTTGAATGAAGCGGCCGATGGACTCGCGATCACCGAGAAGGGAAAGACTGCGGCCGAGATGATGGTCTTTGCCCGCTACGTGATGTTCAGCGAAGTCTATTGGCACCACGGCGTGCGGGCGGCCACGGCGATGCTGCAACGGGCGTTCTTTCAACTGCATGGTTCGCTCGACATGGACGGCCTGTTCCGGATGAGCGAGAGCCAGATGATCGCCGAGTTGATCCAGGCCGCCACCGGCACCGCGACCGCCGACCTGCTCGACGGTTTGTTTGGCGCGGAGCGGCGGTTGTACAAGCGACTGGCACAGTACAGCCTGTTCGAGCAAGGTCCGCTCTACGACCGGCTGGCGCGGCGCCCCTATCCGTGGCTGGTGGCGTGCGCCGAGAAGCTGGCCGATCTGACCAGCGCGGCGCTGGGACGGCGCGTCGCGCCGCACGAAATTTTGCTGGACGCACCGCCGGTGGGGCGAGAAGTCGAGTTCAACGTGGACGTTTATTTCCCCAAAGAAGCCCGCTACCGCCCGCTGGGGGAGATTTCGCCGGTGGTCCGCGCGCTGGCGGAAAGGCAGTTTGATGACTACGTGAAGCGAGTGCGGATTTTTGCACATCCGCGAGTCGTGGACGACTTGCGGGAGTTGGCTGATTTGCCGGAACTGGTTGGCCGTGCGATCGACCAGACGGGGTGACGAGTTGGTTGCGCTTGCACTGGCAAAGCCAGTGGCACACGGACGAAGGCGAAAACCAGGGATGAGGTTACTGGAAATGCGTTGCTGGTTCGGCCGCCATTTATCGCCAGGGGGCGGCTGATTGAATCCGCCATTCCGCGGGATTCTGCTGATAGTATTCCCCCAGCACGCGGTAGAGCGGCGGATGTTTCTCTTGCATCTCGCGCGGCCGTTCAAAGAAACACTCGGTGGCCACGGCGAAGAACTCTGCTTGATTCTTGGTGCCGTACTTGTCCAGCAGCGTCGGCTGGCGGGCCTGCGCGGCGGCGATCAACTCGGCATATTCCGTACTCATCACGGCGCGCCATTCGATGTATTGCTGATCGTTGTCGAGGATCGGGATGCCGTCGGCCAGTCCGTCTCGCATGTCCAACTGGTGGGAAAACTCGTGCAGCACCAGATTGCTCCCCGGGTCGTCCCGCAACTCTTCGCTGAGCTTGGCCCAATTGACGATCACCGTGCCGCCAACCCACGCTTCCCCTTCGCGGGCCCCCACCTCCCGCAGCTCGTGCAGCGGAAATTGCGATTCGACGGCAACGTACGAACCGGGGTAAACCAGAATCGACATCACGCGGCGGTAACTATCGATCCCCTTGCGCAAGATCAAGAGGCAGGCCAATGCCGCGATCGTCACGCGGATTTCGTCCGTCAATTGCAATCCGCCGCACCCTTCCCAATTCTTTTCGGCAATCAGGAACCGCAGCAGGTCGCAGAGCCGTTGCTGATCGGCGGCTGGGAGGCGAGCGTAGTGCGGCAAACGATCTTCGAGAATGCGCAACCAGCCGTCGGGAAATGGCTCGGCCAATATCCGCTGTCGCCGTCGATCTCGGAACCAGGAAAAGATCATGCGTCCGCCGCAACATGGAATGGGAAGCGCAAATTGACTTGCCTCGTCCGGCCGGAAGTGAAACATTCACTTCCGCCGCACGCTTGGTGACTGGTCGTCAAGCACCCCACTTCCAGCTTCGACCGAGGGGCTTTTAGTGTCAAGTCCGATTTGGCCGATCGCGCCATTTAGTCCGAAAATACGGGCCGTTTGGCGGCATTTGGTTGCCCCGGCTTACTGCAGCGGGCGCAATTGCTTTTCGGCCAGGCCGCCCTTCCCTTCACGGTGGACCAACTCGTTCGCCACGTCCCTCAGGGTCGCCTCCCGCAGTTCGAGCAACACCATCAGGTGGAATACCACATCGGCCGCCTCACGGACCAGGTGCGCGCGGTCGGCAGTGTCGAGCTCCAGGGCCGCGTCGAGCACTTCGGCGACCTCCTCCCGCAGCTTGGCTCCGATCTTTTCGACCCCGCCGGCCAGCAGTGCCGCGGTGTACGAACTGTCCAATCGTTCCCGATTACGCTGGCGCAGGGTCTCCGTCAGTCGCGTGAAAATGCTAAAATCGTCAGCCATCGCCGAGCTTCCCTCCCCAGAGGTGATTGGTCACAATCCCAGGCACCCGCGCTCAACCGCTCGCTATTGTGCTGCACTCCACGACTTGCCGCCAGATCAATGATGCCATATCCACCGCTGGAAAACTGTTGGTTTCTTGTCGGGCCGACGGCAGCCGGCAAAAGTGCGGTGGGCGCGGCATTGGCCCGCCGCCTGGATGCGGAGATTCTCTCGCTCGATTCGATGGCCGTGTATTACGGCATGGACATTGGCACGGCCAAGCCCGACGCCGCGGCGCGGGCCGCCGCGCCGATGCATTTGCTCGATCTGGTCGATCCGACCGATGAGTTCAGCATCGCGCAGTATCTCGCTGCGGCGCACGCGAAGGTGGCGGAAATCCGCGGCCGCTCGCGGCAGGCGCTGTTTGTCGGCGGGACGCCGTTGTATCTCAAGGCATTGCTATGCGGCCTGGCAGAAGGCCCACAGGCAGATCCTCAGTTGCGCCAGCGGCTGACAGATGAAGCCCAGCAGCTTGGTCCCGCAGCGCTACATGTGCGGCTCGGGCACCTAGATCCCCCATCGGCTGCCAGATTGCATCCGCACGACACACGGCGGATCGTCAGGGCGCTGGAGTTTCTGGAAAAAACGGGCCAGCCCATCAGCGGCGTGCAGCAGCAATTTCATCGCGCTGCGGACGTGCCCACGGGCAACCGGGTCTTCGTGCTCGATTGGCCGCGGGCAGAACTCCATCGGCGGATCAACCAGCGAGTGGACGAGATGTTCGCCCAGGGTTTGGTTGAAGAGGTTCGCGGCCTGCTTGCGCGCTATTCAAGTCTCAGTCAAACCTCCGCGCAAGGGGCCGGATATCGCGAGGTGCTGGATTATCTGGCCGGCCAAATCGATCTGGCCACCGCGATCGAGCGGACGAAGGCCCGCACCCGCCAACTGGCGCGCCGGCAACTGACGTGGCTGCGTGGGCTGAACGAGTGTCGCTCCATCCCCTGCCAGGACCCCTTGGCGGTTGAGGAGCTGGCAGAGCAAATTGCCATGGCCGAATTCACGCCTGGCGGCCCTTAGGACGGCTTTTCGATTTTGGGTCCACGGTCTAAAATACGTGGTTTGGATTTGGCCGCGGAGATGGAGGGCCGGGCGCGGGTTCGCCCTGGCGCTGGTTTCTATTCGTTTTGCCCCGGAAGGATCGCGACGTTGTTACGGACGCACACATGTGGAGAGCTTCGATCCGAGGACGTCGGCCGCGAGGTGACGCTCTGTGGCTGGGTGGACACGAACCGCGACTTCGGCGGCAGCCAGTTCATTGATCTGCGCGATCGCTATGGCAAAACCCAGGTGGTGTTCACGCCGCAAAGCGGCGCGGAGACGCAAGCCCTGGCCCGCTCGCTGCGGAGCGAGGACGTGGTCTCCATGACCGGTACGGTCGCCCGGCGGCTGGAAGGGAAGGACAACGCCAAGCTGGCCACCGGCCAGATCGAAGTCCGCGGCACGGGCTTGAAGGTGCTGAATAAAAGCCTCACGCCGCCGTTTCAATCCAGCGCCGTGGGCACGCAGGAACTGGCGGGCGAAGACATTCGGCTGACGCACCGCTATCTCGATCTGCGCCGTCCTGAGATGCAGCAGACGATGTTGCTGCGCGGTCAGATTGTCAAAACGATGCGCGACTATTTCGACGAACTCGATTTCATCGACGTCGAAACGCCCGTGCTGGGGCGCAGCACGCCGGAAGGGGCCCGCGACTATCTGGTTCCCAGCCGCGTCCACCGCGGCGCGTTTTACGCGCTGCCGCAGTCGCCGCAACTCTACAAGCAAATCCTAATGATCGCCGGCTACGATCGCTACGTGCAGGTCGCCCGTTGCTTTCGCGACGAAGATCTGCGAGCCGATCGGCAGCCGGAGTTCACGCAGCTCGACCTGGAAATGTCGTTCGTCGAAGCGGACGACGTGATGGGGGTGATTGACGGCCTGGTATCGCGCATCGCGCGCGAAGTGCTGGGACTGAAAGTCAACTTGCCGCTGCCGCGGATGACGTACGACGAGGCCATGCGCCGCTTCGGCCACGATGCGCCGGACTTGCGTTTTGGGATGGAACTGGTCGACGTGACCGACCTGGCCAAGGAATGCGGGTTCCGCGTGTTTCAGGAAACGGCGGCCGCCGGCAAATTTGTCCGGGGGCTTAAGGCGCCCGGCGGCGGCACCCGCTACTCACGCAAGGACATCGATCTGCTGACCGATTGGATTCGCCAGGACTTTGGGGCCTCGGGGCTGGCGTTCTTCCGTATCGAGCCCGACGGCAGCGCTTTCTCGCCGATTGCGAAGAATTTCCAACCTGCCGTGCTGGCCGAACTGGTGGCCCACTTCGACCCGCAGCCGGGCGACTTGCTATTGCTGGTGGCCGACACCTGGGAAGTATCGTGCAAAGCGCTGTATGGGTTGCGCAAGCGACTGGGGGCCGAGCTGAAGCTCTACGATCCGAAGACGATGCACTTTTCGTGGATCGTGGAGTTTCCGATGTTCGCACACGACGCCGAGGAAAACTGCTGGGCGGCGATGCACCATCCTTTCACCGCGCCGCGGCCCCAAGACCAGGAATTGCTGGCCACCGATCCGGGCAAATGCCGGGCGATCGCTTATGACCTGGTCATCAACGGCTCGGAAGCGGGCGGCGGAACGATACGTATTCACGATTCAAAGTTGCAGCAGCAAGTGTTCGACCTGTTGGGGATCGACGAGCCGACGGCCCGCGAGCGGTTTGGCTTTTTGCTCGATGCGCTAAAGTACGGCGCGCCCCCCCATGGAGGGATCGCGCTGGGGATCGACCGCTGGGTGATGCTGTTTGCCGGGCTCGACAACATCCGCGACTGCATCGCGTTTCCGAAAACGCAAAAAGCGGCCGACATGATGACCGACGCGCCAGGCCAGGTGGACGCAAAACAATTGAAAGAACTTGGGATTCAGATCATTCGTTAACAGCTTGGCGAACAGCAAGCAGGCGGACACCACCGTCATCCGTTGACGCGGCGGCACCCCTGCCAGAGAATATGTCGATTGCGTGAGCAAGCAGACGATCAGGCGAAGCCGGCCAGTCATGAGGCCGGGCGTACCGCTCACGCTGAAAGGATGCAACCAGATGGCAATCAGGAGCGGGCGGAATTGGACGGCGGGGCTGGCGCTGGGCCTCGCCATGGCCTGGGGCATCGCAGTCGTGGGCTGCGATGCGGAAACGGAATCTCCCCATCCGGCCGACGGCGGAACCAAAGCGGTCGAAACGAAGCCCAGTCCCAGTCGCACCAGCGACGACCCTGCACGGCCGCCGCAGAAACACTCGGCGGACGAAGCACCGACGACTAAAACTCCGGCGCCTAAAAATCCCGCCAACAAGGCGCCGGTCGCCGGAAAGCCGGTCCCTGCTGGCCAGCCCAAGCGCCCCCCCGGCGTGGCGGCCGCGAAGCGGCCCGGCAAGCCGCGAATCTCGCCGGTTCTGATGAGCGAGCAGCACCGCAAATCGTGCCGCGTGTTCGTCGGGCAGGAACTGCCGCAAATCGAACTGCCAGATGCATCGGGCAAGAAATGCAAACTGGCTGACGCCTATGGCAAAAAGCTCACCGTCGTGATGTTCTGTGGAGGCAATCTCCTGACGGAGCAGCAGGAACTGGCCGATCTACAGCCAGAAATCGTCGGCCGCTTTGGTGATAAGGGAGTGTCGGTGATCGTCGTGGCGGTTGGCCAGCCCCAGGCGGCGGTCGAGTCGCTGGCCAAGCGGATCGGTCCGAAAGTGCCCGTGTTCGTCGACGCAAAACGCGAAGCTTACAAGCAGGTGGCCACGCAGTACCTCCCCCGTACTTACTTGCTTGACGCGGCGGGGAAGATTCTGTGGCTGGATATCGAATACACCGCCACCACGCGGCGCCAACTGGACGAGGCGATCCGCTACGTGCTGATGACAGCGACACCAGAAAAGGCGGCACCAGAAAAGCCAGCATCGCAAAAGTAGGCTCGCCATAGCCCCAGGCTCCGCCGGGGGTTACCGGGGCGCAATGGGAGCCTGAGCCATCGCCCCAGGCCTACTCTGGCTCCGCCTCCGCCGGCTGTTCAACCTTAGGCGAAGCCGGCGACTCCGGTGGCACTACCCGCGGCGTATCGCGCATTCGAGTTGGCGCCGCGGCGGCGTCATTCGCCGTCGGCAGTAGCTCTGCTTTCAAGCCAATGTCGCTGTTGCCGTCGGTGGCCGTGCCGCGGGCGATGTTATCGGGCGATTTCTCGTCCAAGGCATAGTCGCCAGGAGCATGAGTGGAAATCATCCGCCGCCGCTCCGGAAACCGCTGGAAGACTTCCATGCCGCCCCGCTGGGCGATCTCACGCCCGCGGCCCCATTGTTCCTGCCAGGCAAACCAGTCGTGCTGCATCGGCGAGGTGGTTTGCGAAGACTCAATGCGCCAGAAGACATCCACGCCGGCATACAGATTGCCGTTGCCCCGCCACAGCAGGCGCTTCTTCAATTCGTTGATCGTCTCGTCCCCACGCTCGTCGATCAATGGCGAGCCGTCGGTCATCAAGATGCAATCCGTGCAACCCAGCCGCACCGTGGGCAAGAAACGCTCGTCCTCTCCCTGAGATAGGAGGCACATGCCGCGCCGCATCAACGCGGTGACATGCTGCAAGTCAATTTGCAACTGGCGCGACATGGGGATCGCCTCGCGCCCACCGACGACGCTCACCAGCCGTTCGCTGGTCGCCAGCAAGCCGTTCTCCCATTGCAGCGACACGGATTGCAGGCTCTCGCCGGTGAGCAGATTGGCCTCGCCCCGCACGATGCAGTCGCGCAGCTCCAGGTTGACTCGCGAATCGGACATATTGGGTTCCGACATCATCATCGTCGTCGACGAATCGTGGTGCGGGCCGGCATGCACGGCGAAGAAGCTCACCCCCTGCCGATACGTGGCGCCGTCGTCCTGGGCGTTCGCGATGGTTAACGTGCAGCGCTCCAGGCGAACTTT
Source organism: Planctomycetia bacterium (assembly GCA_021413585.1). GTDB lineage: Bacteria > Planctomycetota > Planctomycetia > Pirellulales > UBA7805 > JAIOPX01. The sequence continues at coordinate 4,241 of JAIOQB010000244.1, read as the reverse complement.
GTCAGCCTCGATCGCTTCAATCAGCGTCCAACCGTCGGAACGCACCGTTTGCGGAATCTGCAACAGCAGCTCGACGTTGAACACACGCAAGTCGCCACCGGCCACCGTTAGCATGCTATGAGGATAGATCACGGGATCCGAAACTTCCGGCCGAAACCGCACGACGGGGTGAAATCCTTCGCCCGCACGCAGCGTCAGCTCTCGGTTCGACAGCACAATCGGCCGCTCGTCTCGTTCCCCGTTGAATCTCAATTCGATGACCGAGCCGGAGGTCGTCTGCCGGCAGGCGTCGCTCAATGAGTTGAAGCTGCGTTCGGAGCCATTGCTCACCACGACGTACGGAGGAGTCGATGCAGAGGCCGGACCCTTGTCGTCCGTGTCGGATGGCATCGCCGTGGGCCGGCGGTCCGTCATCGGAGCGCCGGTGGTCGCCGAATCGTGATCCGTCTCGGGCATCGTGATGGCCGGCGGATGGCGCGTGAAATCGCGGCGCGGGCCGCCGGTTGCCGACACGGCCGATTCAGGCAACCCTGACGCCCCGATGGTGGCATTATCTCCCGATCGATCGACCAATACCCGTGGCGATGTTCGGTCTCGATCCGCCGCGCCATTTTTTTCCGAGCGAATCTTGGACGAGGAGCCTGGGCGACCCGTCGAATTCGATCTGGCAGTTTGCCCCGCGGCGGACGGCGAACGATCGGCGGCGGCGATGATAGCAGCCGGACCATTGATGTCGCTGGCTCCCTTGGTCGCTGCGATTGGCGTTCGGACCGGCCGAGGGCCAATGTCGGAACCACCACTGCCGTAGAACTGCATCCCCACCACCGCGAGAATCAGCAGGCACACGGGGACGAGCCACGGCAGATGGCGCTCCGTCCAACTGGCAGCGGGTGTCGGCGGCGCCAGCCATGCCGTCGGACGCCCGGCCGGTGCGGAGAGCCCCAGTTGATCGCACAGCAATAGCAGCTCGGCGTTCAACTCGGCCGGGTGCTGAAACCGTTGCTGCGGGTTTTTGGCAAGCAGCTTGCGAACGGCGGCAATCAACGGCTCTGGCACGTCGCTGCGGAACTGACGAATGTCGGGCGCTTCGTCTCCTTGATGCTGCAACAACTTCTGCAGCACGGTGCCTTCCGGAAACGGCGGACGTCCGCACAGCATGTAGTACATTGTGCAGCCGAGCGAATACAAATCGCTGCGCACATCGGCCGCGCGAGGGTCGCGCGCCTGCTCGGGCGAGATGTAGTCAAAGGTGCCAAGCGTCACGCCGCTGGCAGTCAGGTCGTCGGAGGAATGCTCCACCTGGCGAAGCCGCGCCAGCCCCATGTCGACCAGCTTCACGCGGTTGTCGGCGGTCACCAGCACGTTGGACGGCTTGATATCGCGGTGGACCACGTCGCGGCTGCTGGCGTGCGCCAGGGCGTCGGCCACTTGAGTGGTGAAACCCAGCACGTCAGCCACCGGGAGCGGCCCTCGCTCCATCACTAGGTCGCGCAAGTTCTGGCCGGCGATGTATTCCAGCACAATGTAGTGCCAGCCGCGGTCGATGCCGACGTAGTACACGCGGGCGATGTTTTCGTGATCGAGACGGGCGGCCGATTGCGCCTCGTTGCGGAAGCGTCGGGTGGTCTCTTCGTCGTCGGCATGCTGCCGAGCAAGGACCTTGATCGCCACGGTGCGGCCGAGCATCGTGTCGGTGCCGCGGAAGACGGCCCCCATGCCGCCGCCGCCGACGAACTCTTCGAGTTCAAAGTGGCCCAACCGCTGGCCGACCAGCAGTCGCCCCAACTCCATCGAGGTTTGGTTGGCCGACTGGTTCGACAGCTCGGGCGTTTGCCGCGAGATTACCGTCCGGTCATCGGGCGATACTTCCGCCGGCGTTGCCGTGTTGCTCTGAGCAGCGCCGGCCCCCTTGGACCCATCACCTTGTCCGGCGACGACAGCCGCCAATTTGCTGGAACCGGAGAGTGGGTTCGATATACCAACGACCGGGGAGACTCCATCGGTCGATTGCACTTCACCAAATTGACCGGCCCCATCAAACCCCAAATCAGCCGACAGCCTCAGATCGGCCGCCAGCGCCTTGGTGCCATCATTAGACGAATCATCGCCAGGATTGATGTGCCGCGGCAGAAGTGCTTTGCTGGCTGTGGTGTCGCCCATGGTCGAAGTGTCGGACTGGTATTGCCAGCCCGCCCGCACGAATCGAACAGCAAGCCTTTGAGGACGCCCCGCTAGTTAGAGCAAGTCCTGTCGCTTGGAGAAACCTAACCCTGGGGGTGGCTTCCCTTCAACGGCATCTGGCGCCGACGTAACTAAACCCCACCCAGACAGGGCGGGTTTGCTTTAGACGATCTGACAAGAAACTCGTTCGCGAGTCCTCTCCCATTTTATTCACTGAAAATCGTCCGTCAACGAGCAAATGCCACTCCCCATTGGGTTTACGGAAATTCCGGCGGTCTGAGAGCGCAAGCGGTGCGGTCTTAACACTCGACCCCCTCAATGTAGGCGTCTGGGTGAAATCCGACGAGCATATTCCGGCCCATGCGAATCGTCGGGGCGCGGAGGTTGCCGGAGGGGCCGATCAGCAGTTTTTTCAGCTCGGCGTCAGCGGGCGCCGCAGCCTCCACATCGAAATGCACGAACGACTTTCCACGCGCAACCCACAATTGGTCAGCCTCGCGAGCTAGGCGGATCGCTTCTTTAGGCCCGATCCGTGTCTTGCGGGCGTCGACCTGCACCCTAACCGTGGCCTGTTTCTTTTCAAGGAAGCCGTCCGCCCGCTGGCAGGTGCGGCACCCTTTGCGGTGGTAATACCAATCGATTTTCACGCTCCCTCCCAGTTTGGATTTGGCCATCATCGGCTCGATTGGGTCCTCAGAATCTACCGCCGCAAATTAGACCCCATTCTATCAACTAACCATTTTCGGTCCGCCCCACTTCGCAGAACCCGGCGGTGCCGACAATCCGTGGCTTTTCTCCTCGGCCAACCTGCGCAGCCTTACAAATTCCCAACCAATTTTCACGGACACCTTGGGAACGGGACTTTTCGGGCTGCCTATTTTTTAGGCGAAACGTCCGATGCAATCGGTTTGTGCAGAGATGCACAAAAAGCTGGCAGCTAGTGGTGCATGCACCTAAGTGCCAGCAGTGAAACGATATCCGTGCTGAGCTTGACTCCACTGGCATATTTTCGGTAACTATGCGGCCGGCGATGGCCGTGAGAATGGAGTTTCACGACTTACTTAAACAAAGGAGTCTGTCTTATGTCGGAGATTCAGCAAATCGAACGTTCCCAAGAAGTCCAACGCATTGCCAGCGAGCTGTACCAGCAAACCCCGGACTGGGTCACTTTCTTCCGGGAAGTGCTGGGCATCGACGGCATTATCCGCAAAGCCTACCCGGATCCGAATTCGCTGGCCGAGTTCGAGAAGAGCGAGGACTACCAGAACATCCAGCAGATGGTGGCCAAGCTCCGCGAGCGCAACGGCGCCGGCACGACCGACCTCGAGCCGACCCGTGTGATCACTGTCCGGATGCCCAAGAGCCTCCACGAGTCGCTGCGGGCCGAAGCCCACGACCGGCACACCAGCATGAACAAGCTCTGCATTTCCAAGCTGCTGCAGATGATCGACGATCAACTGGTGCCACAGGAAATCTAAAGTCGGCCTGCCCTCTGGCAGTTCCGACCGAGTTCAGTTGCTACAGGGTTCACTTGCCACAGGTCTGTCTTGGCCCCCCGGCGTACGCGTCGGGGGCTAAGGCGGCCGGGCAGATCCGCGCAGCCTGTCCCGCGATTTTTGATGGCCAGTTCGGCCGTTAAGAAAAAAGCGAGCGGAGTGGATCGATAAGCCGGGTTTTGTCCCTGACGCGTTAGCGCCCGGGGATGGCCATTTCTCTAGGCCGGCGATTGCTCGCCGGCTCCAGCAACCTACCCGGGAGTCGTAGCGGGCCGGACCGACCCGCAAGCGGCCGCATGCGCTGCCGCTTTGCTCCCTGTTTGGTCTTGCTCCGAGTGGGGTTTACCGAGCCAGACCGGTCACCCGGCCTGCTGGTGCGCTCTTACCGCACCGTTTCACCCTTACCGCACCGGTGCGAGCACCGGCACGGCGGTTTGTTTTCTGTGGCACTTTCCCTGACCTTGCGGCCGGTGGGCGTTACCCACCACTCTGCCCTATGGAGCCCGGACTTTCCTCCCGCCAGGCACAAGGCCCAGCCGGCGACCACCTGATCCACTCCGCTCA
>JAIOQB010000235.1 GCA_021413585.1 Planctomycetia bacterium | reverse complement strand
CGGCCACGCCAGCCAGAATCTCCAAATCCTCCTGGGTAAATCGACTCCGCTGATCGTGCGTGTCGATCTGGATGACTCCCAATGCATTGCGTTCGCTATCCAGCAATGGCGCACACATCATTGAGCGGATCCGAAAATCGGTCACGCTCTGGCTCATTTGAAATCGGGCGTCGCTGGCCGCATCGGCGGAAAGAACTGCTTCGCGCGAGCGCATCACCTCATCGACAATAGTGCGGCTGACGCGAATGGTGTCCCCTTGGTCGGGCCGGCGGAACTTGACCGCCTTGGGGACCAGAACGGGGGGATCGCCAACTTTCATCACGACAAATCCCCGGTCGGCCTGCGGAAACACTCGAAATAAACTATCGAGCACTTTGGGGAGCACCGCATCGATCGACAGTGCCCGGCTGAGGCTCTGCGTGATTTCAAGAATCGCCTGCAGCTTGGCGCGCGGGTTGACCTCGATTCGCAATCGCGAACTATCAGCCGTCAATTCCAGCTTGGAGAGGAACGTGGAACTTTTGAGATCCTCGTCCTCGACGACGATCGCCATCGACGATTCGTCGGGCGCGGGGGCAAAAGCGCGCGGCTGGGCTCCTTCGGCCGACTGGTAGCGAAAAATCAGATCGCAGATCCGCAGCCGATCGCCCGAGACGAGGATCCGGCGGCCCGAAATGGCCTCGTCATTGACAAACGTGCCGTTGCGGCTGTGCAGATCCTCGATCGCGTAGCCGCCGCCGTCCTTCTCCAACCGTGCATGCTGGCGACTGACCGAACCGGAGTCGAGCACGATATCGCAATCGGGATGCCGCCCGAGAACAATCCGATCTTCGGACAGCGGATAATTGCGACCAGCTTCGGGACCGTGGGTGATTTGCAGGGTGGCCATAGTGACTCCACCATAGCCCGAAGCGCCAAAAATGGACAGCCCCGCAGGCTCTGTTTTGCAGGCCGCCGGACTTGACGAAACGCGAGGCGAGGTCTAGCCTTACGTTCTTACAGAAGCACCGGCTTGACGCCCGCGGACGCTCTTTTCGGGCTGACCGCGGTCGCCTAGGTCGGCAGGTGCGATTCTGGGGAATAGTGTAACGGTAGCACGAGGCGCTCTGGACGCCTTAGTCTAGGTTCAAATCCTAGTTCCCCAGCTTAAAAGACCCATCACGTCTTTTCAAAATGTGACGCCACGTTGCAAAGTGTGTCACTGGTGTGTCATAATCGTTTTTGAAGAAAGCGTCGGACAACTGCCTGCAAGCAGCCGGACGCAAAACACACCCAGGCCAAGGAGCCAACAACGTGGCAACTCTTACGCGCAAGGGCGACGTCTTCAATGTCGCTTTTCGATTCAGTGGACTTCGATTTCAGAGGTCGCTGGAAACCGAGAATCAGAAGAAGGCCGAAGGTCTACTGGCCAACATTGAAGAGACGATGGCCTTGATCAAACGGGGCCGCATCGAAATACCCGATGGCCTGACCACGGATCAGATGTGGCAGTTCGTGCGAAGCGGTGGCAAGCAAACCTCCCTCCCTCGCGTCGTGCGAACCGTACCGCAGTCTGAGGTCTGGACGGCCTACCTCGATTCGTTTCCGGCCGGCAGCAAGGCAGAGACAAGCCTGGCCACCGAGAGGGTACACTGCAAACATTTCATCACCTTGCTGGGGGACGTATCCTTCCAGTCGATCACGCCGGCAATACTGCAACGCTATGTGGCCAAACGTGGCGCAATGCCCGGCCTCCGCGGGCGATTGGTACAGCCTGATACAATCTGCAAAGAGTTGCAGACGTTCCGTCAAGTGTGGGAGTTTGCGAGGCATACCGAGCGGCTGGTGTCGGGGGAGAATCCCGTCCACCAAGTGCGGAAAGGACGCGGTAGCGAAAAAGCGCCTTTCCAGGTATTTGCCCTGGTGACCAAGCAATCAAAGTCGCTGGAGACAGCACTCGCCGCGCTGCAGAAGTCCAAAGTGGGGCCGGCGGCTATCAAGGAAATTAGCAATGAATTGGCCCAGTTGTGGGAGTCGGTTTACTTAGCCAAGCAGGATATTTTGGACCTGTTGGATTACGTCGAAGTCACCGCGACCGAGCCGGAGTCCTATCCGGCGATCTGCATGGTGGCCCTGACCGGTTGCCGTCGCAGTGAGATGATGCGGTCGGAAAAAGCCGACTGGAACTTCGACGCAGGCGCCGTGTCTATCCGAGAAACCAAACGAAAGAAACGTCATAAGGCCGCATCGTTTCGCCAAGTGGACATCCACCCTCGGCTGGCCAAGGTCATCAAAGAATGGTTCGCTGATCATCCCGGTGGGAAGTATGCCTTCGCTAAGGCTGGCGGAA
>JAIOQB010000234.1 GCA_021413585.1 Planctomycetia bacterium | reverse complement strand
TTGCCTTCGTCCCACCGCCGCGGAGTCGATGTCGCTGAGCGTGCTGAGGACTTCGTCGAGTCGAATCGCCTCGAAGAACCGGCGGACCAGGTTCCCCTCGGGTTGCGCCAGCCCGTGCTTCACCTGGGCCACGCGCCGCACGAGCATTTCCCCTTTGTCCAGCACTCCTTCGTCGGTCGGCGAACAATGTATGAGCGCCTCGACGTCCGCCGCCAGGCTGGGGAGTTCTTCAAATAGCCGCCTCGTTGCCGCCATCCGCGCCGCAGCGCTGGGCTTGGCCGCCACGACGATGCCGTGCCGGCTCCACACCGCCACAAAGTCCGCCTTGCGCACCAGGTGCCGCTCGGTGAAATCGCTCGGCACGCCGCCGCCCCCTTCGGTATCCACCAGCCGCCACAGCAGGTGGCCCACCTGATCGGCCACGTTGCCGTGCAGGATGTCCACGTCTTCGCCTAACGTCACCTGGGCGAAGCGATAACTCCCCGCACGGGCCGGCGGCGATTTGCCGCGCAGCACGTCCGCCACGGAAACGGTGTCGATGTTCGTCTCCGGCTCGCGCCGCGACGTGGGGAAATCGAAGACCGTAAAGTCCCCTTCGAGAAACGCCAGTTCCAATTCGTACTGCACGATCTGGGCCACAGGATCGTCGCTCAGATCGCTGGCCCGTCCCGGCGGTCCGATGGCCGTGCCGCGGGCGGGAGCTACGACAATCGTGCATTCGTAGCTGCTGCCGTCGAACCATGGATCGTCGAACAACGGCGCATGCGCCGCCCCGGCCCGCGCTTCAAACCCGGAGCGACACGCGGCGGCGGGCACCAGCGGCGCGCCGGCCCGCTGCTGAGCCAGCGCGGCCGCTTCGCTGGTTTGCAGGCGAGCCCACACGTTGTACAGATGCCGCTGCGCCGACCGTTCCGGGTCGAGTGCGAAGAAATACGACGTGGGGTTGAACGGGTTGCCGGGCCGCTCGTCGCTGTACGCCACGGCGCTGAACAAAAAGCCCTCGCCCATCGACGAATGGTCGGTGTCGTTGCGCACCCATTCCTTGAACAGCAGGCACTCGGGATCGCGTAGATAAATTGCGTCAGCCTGCCGCCGTCGGTGGCCGGTGGGATTAAGTTGCTCGGCGCGGGGCTGGAAATCATTGCTTTCAGCGGCGACCAGCGGCGTCTGGCTGACTTTGCCATACCACTCGCCAAACGGCGTATCGGCTCGCTGCAAGTAGACCACCGTGCGGCGCGCCCGCTTGATGTCGCGCTCGTAGGCTTCCACCTGGCGGTCGAGCAGGGCCAGTTCGGGCGAAAATGGCAGGCTCAATTCCAACACGGAATCGAACAGCGGGTTGAGTTGGCGGTCGTCGTCCGACAGCGCCAGCCGCACCTCGTCGAAAAACTGCGTGGCGCCGCTCTCCGTGGAGAGATAATTACGGCCGCGCAGCAGCGCCGCGTAGAGCACGCTATGCAGCGCCCTGTGCCGAGGCGAACCCAGCGGACGGCAGTTGTCCACACACGAAGCGCAGGCCGCCAGCAGCACGGCCCACCGCCGCTCGGGTGACATGGCCATCGTGTTTGGCCGGAACCAGTCGATTTCGCTCCGCGACCGTTGCCAGTCGGTCGGATGCAAACCTAACTCGGCCCAGCCGGCGTGCGGCACTTGCCCTGCCAGGACGCTGCGGGCCAGATACATCGAGGCGAAAGCGTCAAAATCGGGTTGGCGATGCGCCACCAGCCACATCACGTCGTCCGGCCCGAGCGCCGAATAGCGCTCGTGAATCCGATCCGCCACATGCAGCACCGCCGCGGTGGCCGAAGGAAACCCATGGGGCCAGAAGAAATGGTGATCGATCACCGTCCGCTGTTCGCCATTGACTCCCCAGCAAACGCCGCCGACATCCATCGCCAGTTCGTTCTCGTGCAACTGCTCAGGCGCGGCGGACGCATCGGCTCGCGTTCCGGCTGCCGCACGAAATTGAGTGCCGAAATCGACGTAGCGGTATTTGAACTGCATGGAGATATCTTTCTTGCTTTGCTTACATCTCACTAACCCGAAGCGCAAGCTGATGTTGCGCTAGCATGATAATCGCCCGGTTTTTCGCGTTTTTCAATCCATGCTTTTTGGAAATCCATGCAGCATGAAGCGTGTTTTTCTCGCTGTTTTTAAAGCTAGCTGAAAAATAGCGCAACATCAAAACTTGCGCGTCGGGCTAATGACGTGTCATGGCACTCCTTAAAACCGGCCCTATCATAGCAAGCGGGTCCGGTTGCGGCGAAGAGCCGGGTTGAATTGCCCTGGGTCGAGCGGCCCGCTGGATGTTTCGGTGGCGGCCGAATATCCGGCGATATTTCCGAGCTATGATTTTACCGGCGGCGGCTGCCGTGGGGCATCGCCGCGCGCGGTCGTTAGATACTGCCGCGCGCGATCGCAATGGCTGCGCCGGTTTTACCGGTTTCGCCATTCTCATCGTCGAAACGGCCGCAGAATTTCAACCTGCGAATCACAAACCAGATTGTCGAGAACCATCATGAAAAATCTCACGCTCTTCGCCGGGGTTGCCCTGGCTGCTGTGCTTTCTTTGTCTTTGGCCGGCGACGTGTTGGCCCGTGGCGGCGGTGGACATGGTGGCGGTGGATTCGGCGGTGGCGGTGCGGGTGGTTTTCGCGGACCCGGCGGACCTGGCGGAGTAGGCCGCGGCGACGCTGCTCGTGACGACGCTTTCCGAGACGGCGCTCGGCGCGATGGACTTTGGGGAGACGGCGCCTACGGCGTCGGCGGTTTTGACAATGGCCCCGCCGCTGCGACCGGCCGGCCGGCTGTCATCGGACGCGATGGTGGAGATCTGCCAGGGCGCGATGCGGTTCCCTCGGCCGACCAGATGCGGCATTTCTTGAATCTTCCCGGCACCGACGGTGTGGGCCGCGTGGCGGACGCTGGCCGCGACGGTCTGGCGGATCGTGCCCTGGTCGGCGATCGCGCTGGCCGCATCGAGAACTCGCAGCAGTGGAACACCGACCGACAGGATCGCAGCCAGGAAATCAATCGCCAGCTTGCCAATCGGGCCGACGACTTCCGCGGCTGGTACGGCCGCAACTTCTGGAACAATCACCCGCACGACCACTGGCCGTTCAATCAGCCGTGGGCCAATTGGTGGGGCCGCCCGGCATGGGGGGCGCTGGCCGCCTGGTGTGCGTGGGGAGACGTAGCCGGGATTCCGTACAACTACGGCGACAATGTGTACTACGACGACAACACGGTCTACGACGACAATCAGCCGGTCGGTTCGGCCGCTCAGTACGGCGATCAGGCGGCGCAGATTGCCGCCAACGTGCCGCAAACCGATCCGCAGAATGTCGAGTGGCTGCCGCTGGGCGTGTTCGCCCTGACGCGCGACGGCCAACCCTCCGGCCCCGAACCGACGGTGTTCGTCCAGTTGGCGGTGAGCAAGGAAGGAATCATCGCCGGCACGCAGCAGAGCACGAAGACCGAAACGGTCGATTCGCTGGAAGGCTCAGTCGATAAGAAGACGCAGCGCGCCTCGTGGGGCGTGGTGGGCCAGAAGTGGCCGGTCACCGAGGCGGGCATCTTCAACCTGACCCAGGACAACGTGCCGGTGCTGGTCCACTTTGCCAACGGCAAGACGCAGCAATGGCTGCTGGTGCGGGTGAACAAGCCGGCGGAGAACAACGCGGCGGATGGCGGCGATCAAGCACAGTCGAGCACGACCTCGGCTGACTGAGGCGCGGCTGACTTAGCTGCGGCTGGCTGAAACGTGTTCAAGGCAGCCGGCGAGTCGCGGACGGGTGATTGCAGGGACAGCGCCAGCAATCGAACGCCTGCGGCTCGCCGGTTTGTTTCATCGTACCCATCACGCTCCGCGTGATGCAGAACCGTGCGACATCCTCACGCGGAACGTGAGGGGGTACTTTGGCTGCTCTCACTGCTATCGCAAAGACCCGTTGCGGGCGTACCGCTTTAGGGACACAATGGTCCCCAGTCGTCGCACCGCGATTATCGATTCACTGCGCATCGCCACACGCCAGGCCACCACCGCATGTCGTTCTTCACCTGGCTAGTGCATGCGATCAAGTGGCTTGTCGGGCTGAAAGATCCCGAGAATCTTCGGCAACTGGTCAACCTTGGCGGGCCGTGGTGGGTCAGCTATTTGATTCTCTCGGCGGTGATCTTCAGCGAGACGGGCCTGCTGGTCGGGTTCTTTCTTCCCGGCGATTCGCTATTGTTCGCAGCAGGGCTGCTCGCCAGCCCGGGCGGCGTGTTCAATATCGCGCTGTTGCTGCTGGTGCTTACCCTCGCCGCGATCGTCGGCGACGCGGTGAACTACTGGCTGGGGCTGACGATGGAAGAGCAGGTGTTTGAAAAAGGGCGGCTGCGGTTCGTCAAGCACGAGCATCTGCTGGCTGCCAAAGCGTTCTACGAGAAGCACGGCGGCAAGGCGATCGTGCTGGCCCGGTTCGTGCCGGTGGTCCGCACGTTCACCCCGTTCGTGGCCGGCGTGGGCCGGATGGGTTATCGCCGCTTTGCACTGTACAACATCGCCGGCGGCGTCGGCTGGGTCGCCTCGATGACGTTGGCCGGCTACTGGCTCGGCCAATTCAAGCTGGTGCACGATCACTTTGAAAAGTTTGTGCTGGGCATTGTTTTTCTGAGCATCTTGCCGCTGGTGATCGGGGTGATTAAATCACGGTTGGCCCGCAAGAAAACTCCCTAGCCCGAAGTGCAAGCGAGGGGGCAGCGCTTTCCGTGCTGCCCCCTCGCTTGCGCTTTTTGGTGTTGCGCGTTTTCGTTGTTTTTTACACGGCAGCCCGGTATTCCTGGGCAAAGCTGTTGCGGATGAGTCGTTTGAGCTTGGAGATGCCGCGGGGCGTTTTGAGGCGTTCGGCGATATATTCGAGTTCGGATTGCTCGCTGGCCGCGCGGACGGCCTGGCACAGGCCGTGGGTGCGTTGGTGTCGCCACCAGCGTTTCTCCTCATCCGTTAGCCCGCGCCGGGCCAGTTGTTGGGCCCGGTAGATTTCCAGGTACAAAAACGTCGTTAGCGCCAAATCGGCCCAGCTTTCGACCGTGTCGAATTTCCGGAGCCGGTATTGGTGGAAACCGAGCGTGGACTTCAATTCCTTGAAGAACAGCTCGATTTGCCAACGCAGCAGGTACAACTCAACCACCTCGCGCAGGTCCAGGTGCGAGGCGTTCGTCATCAGGATTTTCACGTCGTCCGGCGTGGCCCGTTTGAGGTGGTGTTTCGTTGTCGAAAAGACGAGCCGGACCTCGCCGACCGAGTGTACCTCTCGCCTCTCCTCGTGAACGTAAAACGTTCGGGGTTTCGCTTTCAGCCCGATCCGGTGCGGCGACAGACGTCGGTGGTTGACGTACGGTCCTTTTCCCGGAAACAGCTTGATGGTCCGCAACGAAAACGACGGCCAATCCTTTAAGAGCGAACGGACCTTGGGGCGCGGCTTGGGGCCGGCCAAAACGCGTTCGGAGTTGCACGGGAAGATCCACTGGTAGCCCCGTTCGTCGCAGGCGGCGCAGACCGCCTGCGCGTCGTAAGCGGTATCGCCCAGCACGACGACTTCCGGCTCTTCGGGCAGCGGCAAGCTGCGGATCAAATCGGCCGCCGCCTCGGCGGTCGTGCGATGCGTCAGGCCTTTCTGCCGGCAGTATTCGCGCGTGTAATGCGGCCGCGAAAACGGGATCCGCAGGCCCGAGGGAGTGATCAACAGCCCCATGGTAAAGTTGTGGCACCGCTTGCGGGCGTGTTTTTGTTTGCCGTAGCGACGCCCTTTGCGGGGCCGCCGCTGCCGATTGCCGGTGCTGTAGGTGTTTTCAGTCTTTAGCCCCGCCTGGCTGCATAACGTGGCGTCCACGATGAACACGAACCGGCCCTGGCCCGCTTCCTGCCGCAGCAGCATCTGCCGCAGCGCGCCGTTGATGTCGAACCGGCGATAGCTGGGGCGCCGCAGCAGACGTCCGATCTGCGCCCGATGCCGGGCCTCCGAGCGAATGCTCCCGGCCGCCTGCAAGCACGACATCCGTCCCGAATGCAGGATGAAGGCGATCACCATCCTGAGCACCGTCTGCTCCGCC
>JAIOQB010000233.1 GCA_021413585.1 Planctomycetia bacterium | reverse complement strand
CCGTTCTTCCGCTGGCGGACTTCGTTGGCCAGGACGCCGACCTCGCCGAGCGGCACTTCGGGACGATAGAGGAACAGGCCGTCGTCCATCGATAGGCGTTCGCCGCTGGCGACTTTGTCGCGGATGGAGTCGAGCGTGGGTGGGATCGAGCTTGATTTCGGCATGTTACGCTGCGCTCATGGTAGATACTGAATTGTGCCTGCTGGCGATTCGCACAGACAGGTCGCGAAATGTGCGAATGCCGGAGGGCAATTGGATGGGGTCGCTAAAAAATTCGACCAGCCGATTTAGCAGACTTTGAAGCGTCAGCGTGCGCCAGATGATCATTGCCAACACGCTCAAAAACACTACTACTTCCAGCGGCCGCCACAGCGCACCCACCACCGGCACAATTTGCATCGCCAGCAGGACTGTGGCAATCATGATCACCGGTACGCACAACAGCGTCAACGGTCCGGTGATTCGTTCGGTTTGCGACGATTTGTCCGTGATCGGCGGAATGTCGTCCCCCACCAGGATCCGCATCCGCTTCCAAAATTGCAGGAGAGCGGGTCCGCGCAAGTAGCTGCGGATCGGCGTGCTCGGTGCGATCGCCTCCGGGTCCAATCCAAGTTCGGCAATGATCTGTTGAATGCCACAAAAGGCTCCGGCCGCCTCGCCGCCTCGTCCCAGAAAGGTCATCGAATCAAAAGGGGCCGGTGTTGCCACTCTGCGCAAAAAGTCGGCGATGGTGCCGAACGTCAGCGTGGGCCAGATTTCTTCAAGCCACTCGTCGGAAACGGCGCCGTGCAGGATCAGCGTCGTCCAATCCTCGCGCGACAGGTTGATGGCAAAACAGCGCCGCAGTTCCACGTCGAGCAACCACACGTCTTCTTCGTCAACGATGGCGCACAGCGGCGTAGCGGCCTCGATAGGAATCTTGTTGTGATTGAACGGTTCGACTGCGAACCGCAAACCGCGCAGCAGTTGCTCGTCTGAATAGCATGTAGCGCCAGTTATTGGCATTGCTTCACCTCACCGCGCTATGCCACATCAAATCCGCCGTGGCCACCAGCAGCAGCCCCAGGCTGATAACCGCATTCACGTGAAAGAACGCAACATTCACGCGCGTCAGGTCGTCGGGCCGGACGATCCAATGCTCGTAGATCAGCAGCCCGGCAATCACCGCCACGCCCAGCCAATAAATCCAGCCGAAGTACGGAAACACCAGCGGCAACAGGGCCAGCATCGCCACGGTGCCGGCATGGCAGGCCGCGGCGATCCGCAGTGCCACCGGCACCCCCAGCCGGGCCGGGACGCTCCGCAGCCGCTGGCCCCGGTCGAACTCGGCGTCCTGGCAGGCGTAAATGATATCAAATCCGGCCACCCAAAACAGCACGGCCCCACCCAGGACCAGCGCCGGCAGAATGTCCGCCGGTTGGGCCAGCACGATCTGCCCCCGAATGGCGATCCAGGCGGCCAGCGGCGCCATCATCAGCGCCGCGCCGAGCCAGAAGTGCGCCAGCGCCGTGAATCGCTTCGCATAGCTGTAGCCCATCAGAAACGCCAGCACGGGCAGCGACAAATAGAGCGGCAGCCGGTTGTCCGGCAGGAACAGCAGCGTCGACGCGACAAACCCGATCGACGCCAGCACGGCAAACGCCGCCACCGTGCCGAGACTCAACGAGCCGCTGGGTAAATGCCGCGTGGCGGTGCGCGGGTTGGCCGCGTCGATCCGCCGGTCGGCGATGCGATTAAACGCCATCGCGGCGCTACGGGCGAAGACCATGCAGAGGAGGATGCCGAGGAGTTGTTGCCAGTGCCAGGCGGGAAACGGAAGAGCCCATTTTGCGAAGTCGCTGCTCGTCTCCTTCCACGCCATCACCGCCGCCAACAGCGCAAACGGCAGCGCAAACACCGTGTGGCTGAAGCGGATCATTTCCAGGAGTTTGCGGATGGTGGCGAACATGGGGCTGGTGGTTTTTCACTCTTGCGGCGGTTGGCGGTTTGGGGAACGCGCTCCGCTGCGCGTCGCGGCTAAACATTCGCAATTCGACAATCAACAATCGCAAATCGAATCACGTTCCCCACCGCCGGATCAGGCCATGCTCGATGCCTAGCTGATCGCAAATCCTGGCCACCACAAAATCCACCCGGTCCTGGATCGTCTTCACGCCGTGGTAGAATCCCGGCGACGCTGGCAGCACCACCATGCCCGCCTGCGCGGCGCGCAGCATGGATTCGATCTGCGGCACGGAGAGCGGCGTTTCGCGTGGAACGACGATCAGCTTCCGCCGTTCTTTCAGATGCACCTGGGCCGCCCGCTGGATCAGATTGGTCGACAGTGCGTTGACCACGGAGGCGAGCGTGCCGGTCGAGCAAGGGCAGATCACCATGCCGGCGGTCAGGAACGAGCCGCTGGCGATCGAGGCGGTCATGTCCTGGTGGTGGTGATAGTGGATCACGCCCGGTTCGCCTCCCTCAAAGCTCAGCACGTTGCTGTCGCCGCTGGAGATGCCCGCGCTTTGCCGCATCATGCTCAGCTTGCTGTCCGACGTGTCGATGCCGTCGCCGAGCAGCAAGCTGCTGGGCTTGAATGCCTCAAGATCGACGGAGAGTTCCAACTCCTGCTTGAGCACCAGCTTCGCCGACGGCGTGATCGACAGATGCACGTCATACCCCGCGGCAATCACGACCTCCAACAGCCGCACGGCATAGATCGAGCCGCTAGCACCGGTAATACCCAGGACGATGTTTTTTTTCATGGTGGAGGATGTGAAGGTGAATTGTGCGTGAGGAACCCCCCTCCCTTTCAGGGAGGGGCCGGGGGAGGGTAAATCGTCGCGCTACTATTCGTGCTCGGTGCTGATGCAAGCCAACTCGTTTGTGCCATCCGCTAACGCCGCGTAACCCGCGCCCCTCACCCGACGGCTGCGCCGTCGACCTCTCCCCGGAGGGGAGAGGTGTTCTCTGAGCCCGACTTCTATTTCACCGCTCACTGTTCAAAGCTCACTGCTCCCCGCCGACAGCCGAAAGCCTATTTCTCCCCCACATACAACGTCGCAATCCCCAACGTCAGCGATCGGTACGTCACTTCGCTCAGCCCGGCGGCCCGCATCATCGCGGCCAGGGCTTCGCCTTGCGGAAACTCGCCGACGGTTTGCGGCAGGTAATTGTAAGCCTCGTCGCGGTTGCGAGCCAACCACTGGCCGACGCGCGGCAGCACGTTCCTAAAGTACCAGCCATATACGGCCCGGAACGGCTGCCAGCGGGGGAGCGAAAACTCCAGCACCGCCACCCGGCCGCCAGGGCGGCAGACGCGGGCCATCTCGGCCAGCCCACGGGCGGTGTCCGTAATGTTCCGCAGGCCGAAGGCGACCGACACGATCTGAAAGTGATTGTCCGGAAACGGCAGCCGCTGGCTGTCGGCCTCGACCCAGGCGAGCCGGCCGTTGGTGCCGGCCCGGGTTCCCTTGTCGCGGCCGATGGCGAGCATCGGCCGGCAGAAGTCCGAGCCGACGATTTTGTTCGCCCCGCGGGCCGCCCGATCGTACGCCAGGGCCAGGTCGCCGGTGCCGGTGCAGATGTCGAGGATTGGCCCGTCGCCGCGCGGCGGCACCGTGCGCACGGTCCGCCACCGCCAATAGCGGTCGACGTTCATCGACAGCAGGTGGTTCAGCAGATCGTAACGCCCTGCGATCTGGCCGAACATGCGGCGAACGCGGGTTTCAGACTTATCGACAATCATGACTCCGGCCTGTGCATCCACAACATACGAACCGCAACCAGCGTACCACCTTAACCGGCCGGAAGTTCGCTGGCGAGCCGGGAGCAGCCGCACCACGAAAAGCGAAGTTTAGCCGCGCCCCGCAGGGAAGCGCGTTCGCCCAGCCGGCCGAATGACTCCGCGCCCGCCAATTTCCCGCCGCAATGTATTGGTCCCCGGTCCCCCCACCAGCTATATTGCACTACCAGGGGCGGGGCGGCATTGCCAGGAGCGAAAGCCATGGCCGCAAATCGGGTTCGCAGGGCGACGAGTCAAACGGAACGAGCGAGTCGAGGTCAAAGAGGAACCCACCGCCGCGGCTTTACGGTCAAGGAATTGATTGTCGTCGTAGTTTGCCTGGTGTTGGTGGCGGGACTTCTGTTGCCAGCGATTCAGACTACTCGAGATGGACCCTCGCGTAGGGCCGACTGTCAGAGCCGGATGCGGCAGGTCGCGATGGCGGTCTCGAGCTACGCGAGTCAAAATGGCGACCAAATTCCGGTCGGCGTGTACAAAGGCTCGCGCTACACGGGTCAGACTTGGATTCTGCCCTTTCTGGAAGCGACCAACATCTACAAACTCTTCGGCCAGTTTGACACCACGGCCGACAAAAGCGCTGCCGCGACAAAGAATCGCCTGCCGATCTACATCTGCCCCAGCGACAATCCCAGCGGCACGTACACCAGGCCCGGTGGCGGCACGTACGCTCGGTCGAACTTTGTCTTCTCGTTTGGCTCGGACACGATGGAGCCGGCGAATCCGAAGTCCGCCGGCGTCTTTCTCGTCAATCGGCCATCGGGCTACGACGTGATGTCCAAAGATGGCACGTCGTCAACCGCGATGGTCAGCGAGACCGTCTCTGGAAAAACGCCAAGCGATCCGTCGGGCGCCTGGGGCTACGGCGAAGCGGGGAGTTGCGGGTATACCCACAAGAATCTGCCGACGAACACGCCCGTGCCGCCGATCGTTTCAACGAGCGCCACCAACTTCACCACCGCCGAAGCCACGGCCAGCAGTAATCACCCGGGAGGCGTGAATGTCGTGTTCGCGGATAATCACGTGCAAATGATCCCGACAACGATTGATCTAAAGCTCTGGCAGGCCATCGGCACAGCCGACGGTGGGGAGACGGTACCGGACCCGCTGCTGGCGCCGTAAACGTCGCAGTGAGTGGAAACACGGGCGAGGTTCATTAGCGGCGAGGTAAGGCCATGAAATTGGCACAGAGTGGCCGCAGAGCGGGCCGAGCAAGGGCCAGCCGCCGCGGCTTTACGGTCAAGGAATTGATTGTTGTCGTGGTGTGCCTGGTGTTGTTGGCGGGGCTATTGCTGCCGGCGCTTCAGAACTCGAGTGGCGGGGCGTCCCGTCGAGGCGACTGCCAAAGCCGGATGCGACAAATCGCGATGGCCGTGCAGAGCTATTCGACTCAAAACGGCGACCAGATTCCGGTCGGCGTGTACAAAGGTTCGCGGTACACCGCGCAGGCGCTCATTCTGCCCTATTTGGAGTTGACCACCGTCAACAAACTCTTCGGCCGGTTTGACACCACGGCCGACAAAAGCGGCTCCGCGACCTATATTCGCCTGCCAATCTACATCTGCCCCAGCGACAATCCGAGCGGCACGTACACCAGCCCTGGCGGCGGCACGTACGCGCGGTCGAACTTTGTTTTCTCGTTTGGCTCGGACACGATGGAGCCGCCGGACCCGAAGTCCGCCGGCGTCTTTCGCGTCAATCGGCCGTCGACGTACAGCGTGATGTCCATCGACGGCACGTCGAACACCGTCCTGGTCAGCGAAATCGTCTCGGGAAAAACGCCGGCTGATCCATCAGGCGCCTGGGCGTACGGCGAAGCGGGAAGTTGCGGCTACACGCACAAGAACCTTCCCACCAACACGCCGGTGCCACCGATCGTCTCAACGAGCGCCACCAACTTCACCACCGCCGAAGCCACGGCCAGCAGCAATCATCCGGCGGGTGTAAATGTCGTCTTCGGGGACAATCACGTGCAATACGTTTCAACCTCGATTGATCTTAAGGTGTGGCAGGCGTACGGCACGGCTGATGGCGCGGAGGCTTTTGTTCCTGACCAATAGGCGGGAACTCGGGGAAGCGACATGTGGTTGACCAGTGGGAGGTGAGGCGATGAATTCGGAACAGAGTGGCCGCAGAGCGAGCCAAGGAGGGGCCAGCCGCCGCGGTTTTACGGTCAAGGAATTGATCGTTGTCGTGGTGTGCCTGGTGTTGTTGTCGGGGCTATTGCTGCCGGCGATCCGCACATCGCGTGAATCAGCCCGCCGGGCCGACTGCCAAAGCCGGATGCGGCAGATCGCGATGGCCGTTTCGAGTTACGCGAGTCTATGCAACGATCAAATTCCAGTTGGCGTGTACAAGGGCTCGCGGTACACCGCGCAGACGTTCATTCTGCCTTTTTTAGAAGCGACAGGTATCTACAAACTTTTCGGTAACTTTAACTCCACGGCGGATAAAATCGCTGCCAAGTCAAAGAAACGCATGCCAATCTTCGTCTGCCCCAGCGACGACCCGAACGGTACGTACAATAGCCCTGGCGGCGGCGAGTACGTGCGATCGAACTTTGTCTTCTCCTTCGGCTCCGACACGATGGAGCCGCCGAATCCAAGATCCGCTGGCGTCTTTCGCGTCAATCGGCCATCGGGCTACGACGTGATGGCCAGCGACGGTACATCGAACACCGCGATGGTCAGCGAAATTATCTCGGGCAAGACACCCGGCGATCCATCGGGCGCTTGGGGGTACGGCGAAGCGGGGAGTTGTGCATACACGCACAAGAATCCACCGACCAACTCGCCGGTGCCGCCGATCGCTTCAACGAGCGCCACCAACTTCACGACCGCCGAAGCCACGGCCA
>JAIOQB010000232.1 GCA_021413585.1 Planctomycetia bacterium | reverse complement strand
GGCCCTGTAAGAAATATTGTGTCAGCTAGCAGAAACAGGTAGCGTACATCACCTTTTTCTGACAGGAGCCATGGCACATGGATGTTGCATTACGAGCCCAAGCGGAACAGCTAGCAGACCGGTTCGCCAGCCAGGCCAGGACGGCGGAAGACCTCAACGACCTGATGCGGTTGATGATGAAGTCGGCGTTGGAGCGGATGCTCAACACCGAGCTGGATGTTCACCTGGGGCGTAAGAGTTTGGCGGCGTCGGATGGGCTCTCGTCAGCGGTGGTAGCGAACGCTGACTCCGGGCCGGCCGCCGCCACGGGCAAGAAGCGTTCGCCCAACCGTCGCAACGGCCATACTCCCAAGACGGTACAAGGGGACATGGGCGAGCTGACCATCGCCACGCCGCGGGACCGGGACGGCACGTTCGAGCCGCAGTTGGTTCCCAAACATCAGCGGCGCGTGCCGGGCTTCGACGAGAAGATCCTGGCCCTCTACGCCAAGGGGATGACCACCCGCGACATTCAGGAGATCGTCGAGCAGCTCTACGGGGTCGAGGTTTCGGCTACGCTGATCTCTGAAATCACTGCCGATCTGGACCAGGAGGTCTCGGCCTGGCGGACCCGTTTGCTGGAAGCGGTGTGGCCGATCGTGTACTTCGACGGGATCGTCGTGCATGCCCGCAACGACGACGGCCGCGTGGCACAGCGTACGGTGTACGTGGCTTTGGGTGTGAATCTCCAGGGGCACAAGGAACTGCTGGGGCTGTGGCTGGGGCAGGCCGAGGGGGCGAAGTTCTGGCTGAACTGCCTGACCGACCTGAAGAACCGCGGCTTGCAGGATATCTTCGTGGCCTGCATCGATGGGCTGAGCGGCTTTGCCGAAGCGATTCACACAGCCTACCCGCAGACCAAGGTGCAGTTGTGCGTCGTCCACCTGGTGCGAGCCGCGTTGCGTTACGTGAGCACGGCCAACAGCAAGGCCGTGGCCGCGGACCTGAAGAAGATCTACGGGGCTGCGACGGTGCTGGAGGCGGAACAGGCGCTGACGAGTTTCGCTCAAGCCTGGAGCGAGAAGTATCCGACAATCGCCAAGACGTGGCGTGCCAAGTGGGCCGACATCATCGAGGCCTCGCGCAAATGGACCATGCCGATCCGCAACTGGAAGGAGGCCCTGAACCACTTCGCCATCCTCTTCGAGGGCCGCATGCCCAAGTGAAGCAAATCACGTTCCCTGCTAGGGTGACACAAAAAACTTTACAGGCTCGGTGGCGGCGGGCTGCGTGCGGCTGGGCTTTAACCCGTACTTCTTCATCCGCCGCAGCAGCAGGCGGTAGTCGATGCCCAAGAGGCGGGCGGCGGCGCTTTGGTTGTATTGCGTGTGCTCCAGCGTGCGGCGGAGATGCTCGCGTTCGTTCTCCGCCATGCTCTGCCACTCGCCGGACGGGCCCTCTTCAGAGCTATCAGTTAGTAATACATCAGAACCGACAGACTCCGCGGCCAATTCGGCAATCGCCGCGGCATCGGCCGCCGTGTGGCCCGGCTTTGGCATTGCCGTGTCGTCGATGCGGGGAATCCATTCCGGGCCGATGGCCGCGCTCTCGCACAGCACCACGGCGCGTTCCAGCACGTTTTGCAACTGGCGGACATTGCCCGGCCAGTCGTAGGCCTGCATCAACCGCAGCGCAGCGGACGTAAGCTGCTTGCGCGGCATGCCGCGGTCCGCCGCCATCTGCTCGATGAAGTGCCGGGCCAGCGGCTCGATGTCTTCAAACCGCGTGCGCAGCGGCGCGGAGTCGATGGAGAGCACGTCGAGCCGGTAATACAGATCGAGGCGGAAGCGGCCGGCGGCCACTTCGCGCTGCAGGTCGCGGTTCGTGGCGGAGATCACGCGAACGTCGATGGGGATGGGCTCGTGCGAGCCGACCGGCATCACCTGACGCTCCTGGATCACGCGGAGCAACTTGGATTGCAGTTCCAGATCCAGCTCGCCCACTTCGTCGAGGAAGATCGTTCCCCCTTCGGCGGCGCGGAAGCAACCTAGCGCCGCGCCCGATGCGCCGGTGAACGCGCCTTTAACGTGGCCGAACAATTGACTGGCAAACAAGCTGCCCGGGATCGAAGCACAATCGACCGGAACAAACGGCCCGCCAGAACGGGGGCTGTTATTGTGGATGGAACGGGCAATCAGTTCCTTGCCCGTGCCGCTGGGTCCGTTAATCAGGACGCTGGAAGTGTAGCGCGCGACCTGCCCAATGCGCTTACGCACATCAGTGGTCCACTGCGAAATGCCGATGAGATCGTTCACAGCTCGATTCTCGTCTTCGGTTTGCTCGCGCGACTGGTTCACTCGACTGCCAACTTCCCGCTTGTTGGAAACCGCGTCGATGGAACAACTAGATGCAAGCGCACTTGAGCCCGAAGCGTCGCAGCGCGACGGCGGTTCAATTCGCAATGTACTCGCAACAAGTCGTTGGCCAGCTCCGTGGATCCCAGGTTTTGTTCCCTAAGTCTTGACAGCGAATGCACTCCCGCGTCTGTCGGCTACGTCAGATATACTAAATAAAACGATGATCCGCTGCAAGCAATATGGCGCAATTTTCCACGAATGGGGGGTGTTCCCCCTCCCCCACTCATAGCCCCGGGCTCCGCCAGGGGGTGGCGCTGCTCGGGGACAACTGCATCTGGACACCAACTTTCCAGCTCCAACGATGCCGCAACCGTAACCGGGATAGCCGTTTAAGGCAGGTACCAGCCCAATTCCCAGCACCGGTGCCAGCAGCCGAGGTGGTCGATAAGCCGCCGCTACCCTAAAATGGCCCTCGCCGACCATTTATCCCGTCTCCTCCACCCTCAGATTGCCCATCCGGCTGCGAGTTCCCCGGTTGTTCATTGGTCCTGTTTTTAGCCGTGAAGCAGTCACCACCCCCCGCAGGGCCCGGCATTTCATTGCCCGCGCGGTGTACGTGGCCTCACTGGTACTGCTGCTAGCAACCGCCTGGCTGGCGCTGACCGGCACGCAGGTGATTCAGAACGTCGGCGACCTGGCCCGCTTCAGCGGCATCCTGTTTCAGGTGCTCGCCCCGCTGCAATTGGCGCTGGTGATCTTCTTCTCCGCGGTGCTGACCGCCAGCTCGGTGAGCCAGGAAAAAGATCGCCAGACGTTGATTCTGCTACTGATGACCGACTTGAAGAATCATGAACTCGTCTTAGGCAAGCTGCTGGCCAGCCTGCTGCATGTGCTGGTGCTGCTGGCCGCCGCGTTGCCGCTGTTCATGGGCTTGGTCCTGCTCGGCGGCGTTGAAGTCACGCAGGTGGTTCGCACCTTCGCCGTCACGCTGGTGGCGGCGCTCCTGGCCGGCAGTCTCGGCGCGCTGGTGGCGCTGTGGCGCGAGAAGACATTCCAAACGCTGGCGATGACCGTGCTGGTGTTGGTGGCGTATCTGGCGCTGGGTGAAGTCGTGGCGTGGCGGCCCGAGTCGATCGGCTTGAATATCTCCAATCCCGAGCAGTGGGCGGCAGTCTTCAGCCCCTGGCGCGCGGTGCTGGAAGCCACGCGTCCAATGATTCACTCTGCCAGCAGCGAAGCAGGCCACGCGGATCCGGTGCTGCGGTTTCTGATGTTTGGCACATTCATGGCGGCGCTATTGAGTACCATCGCCATCGTCCGGGTGCGAGTGTGGAATCCCTCGCGCGAGCTGCGCAGCGATCGACAATCGTGGACGGTGGAGCATTCGTCGGACGTGGCGCTGGACGGTGAGGGGGCCGTCGGCGAAGCACCTGCAATCAAAGAAACTGCCGCCGCCGTCTCGAAGCAGCGTACCCGCAACGTCTGGAAAAATCCCGTCGCCTGGCGAGAAGTGCGCACCTGGGCTTACGGCCGCAAGGTGGTCGCGATCCGGCTGGTCTACGTGCTGCTGGCCGGTGCCGCGGCCGCGATGCTCTTGAGCAACTCGGCCACCTCGCCGCAGCAGGGCCTGCTGGTGATGGTGCCGCTGTTCTTGATCAGCCTGGTGCTGGTCAACGCCCAGGCGGTCACCGCGCTCTCCACGGAGCGGGACGGCAAGACGCTCGACCTGCTGCTGGTGACCGACCTGTTGCCGCGCGAGTTCATCCTGGGCAAGCTCGCCGGCATCTTCTACAACACGAAGGAGATGGTGCTGCTGCCAATCCTGGTTTGCCTGGCGCTCTGCTGGCAGGGAACGATGTCGGCGGAGAACACGGCGTATGTCGTCGGCGGACTGCTGGTGATGAATGTGTTCGTTGCCGTGCTGGGGGTTCACTGCGGGTTGATCCACGAAAACAGCCGCATCGCGGTCGGGACGAGCCTGGGGACGGTGTTCTTTCTATTCGTCGGCGTGGCGCTGTGCATGCGGATCATGGTGTCATTTCCCGGCTCGTTCGCCTCGCAGTTGCCGGCGTTTTTGACGATGATCCTCGGCGGCGGCGTGGCGTTGTATGTTTCATTGGGGGCCCGCAACGCGTCGACCGCCATCCTGGTCGCGGCGTTCACCTGCCCTTTCCTGACGTTTTGGGCGATCACCAGCTTCCTGCAGGACTACACGGCGGGCGTGTTTCTGGTGACCGTTTGCACGTATGGCTTTGCCACGGCGGCGATGCTGGTGCCGGCGATTTCTGAGTTTGCCGTCGCTACGGGGCGCAGCGCCAGCGGCGAGTAGTGCGCGAAACAAGTAGCCCAGGGGAAGAGCGACTTTGAACTTGTTGTGGCAGCAAATCCCGTGGCTGGTGGCGATGGGGGTGTTGGTCGGTGGATCGGCCTTCTTCTCTTGCAGCGAAGCGGCCCTGTTCCTGCTCTCTCCGCAGGATCGGCACGCCTTCGCCAGCGGCAGCCGCACCGAGCGGATCGCCGCCGATTTGCTGTTGCTGCCAGAGCGCCTGCTCAGCACGGTGCTGTTCTGCAACCTGCTGGTCAACTTGGCGTTCTTTTCGATCTCCTCGATCCTGAGCATTCACTTGCAGAAAGAGGGGCACACCACGGCCGCCGGCGTGGTCGCCGTAGGTTCCTTCCTGGTGGTGATTCTGGTCGGCGAGATGCTGCCCAAGTGCCTGGCGGTGATGAAGCCGAGGCTGATCGCGGCGCTGGTGGCGGTGCCGATGTCGGCCATGGCGCGAATGCTCGATCCGATCATGCCGCTGTTCAACACCACCGTGCTACTGTCGCGGCGGCTGCTGTGGCCTCGGCTGGCGGAAGAGCCGTACTTGGAAGTGGCCGACCTCGAACGGGCGGTCGAACTCTCCACCACCGACGCCGCCCTGCTGGAGCAAGAGAAAACGGTGCTGCAAAACATCGTGGCGCTGAGCGAAATGCGGGTCGACGAGATCATGCGCCCCCGGATGCGGTTTCGAGCGTTTCGGCCGCCGGTGGGCCTGGCCGACCTCGAAGGGCGCGTACCGGCCAGCGGCTACGTGCTGGTCTCCGAACCCGAGAGCGAAGAAGTGGCCGCCGCCATTCCGCTCGACACCATGGCGTACCTGCCGCGCGAGCATCTGGAATACTACGCCGAAGACGTGATCTACGTCCCCTGGTCCACCACGGCGGCCGAAGCGTTCGACCGGATGCGCGAGCGAGAACGGTCCGTGGCTGCCGTGGTCAATGAGTTCGGCGAGACGATCGGCATCCTCACGCTCGACGACGTGCTCGACACCGTGTTCCGCCAGGAAGCGAGCCGCAGTCAGCGCCTGTTCCGCCAATCGCCGATCGAACCCGACGGCGACGGAGCCTGGCTGGTCACCGGCATGACGACGCTCCGCCGGCTGTCGCGGCAGTTCGACTTGACGCTGCCGCACACCACCGCCGTGACCATGGCGGGTGTGGTGCAGGAAGTGCTCGAACGGCTGCCGCTGGCGGGCGACCGCTGCCGCTGGGGGCCGTTCGCGCTGGAAGTTCTTACCGCACCCGACCATGGGCAGCTTCGCGTCCGCCTGACGCTTGCGCCCAACGATGAATCGGCCGAGGAAGGAGCCACCGCATGATCGTCGAACTGCTGCTGTTTTGCGGCGGCTTGCTGCTGAGCGCGTTTTTTAGCGGCGCGGAGACGGGCTTCTATCGCGTGCCGCGAGTTCGGCTGGTGATCGACTCCGTCGGCGGCGATCCGCTGGCCCGTGGGCTGCTGTGGCTGACGCTCAACCCTTCGCTGTTCGTCGCCACGGCGCTGGTGGGGATCAACCTGGCGGACTATTTCATCTCGCTGGCCACAGTGATGGCGACGCACCGCGTCTGGCCCGATGCCCACTTGCTGAGCGAAGTGGTGATCCCGCTAGTGCTCTCGCCGATCGTGTTTGTGTACGGCGAGCTGTTGCCAAAGAACTTGTTCTACCGATCGCCCCATCGGCTGCTGCGCATGACCGGGCCATTGTTTATCTTCGGCGCCGTGTTGTTTCTGCCGATCACCGCCTTGCTGTGGGGAGCGGGCAAGTTGCTGGAATGGACCGTCGGCGTCTCGCCGCAGTTGATCAAGCGGCGGCTGGCGAGGGCCGAGCTGAAGCGAGTCTTGGACGAGGGACAGCAAGCGGGCATCCTGCGCCCCGCCCAGCGGGCTTTGGCGCAAGGCCTGTTCGCCGTCGCTCCGTTGACCGTGCGAAACGCCATGACCCCCGCGTCGCGCGTGACCACGGTTCGCGAAGGAACCTCGCGCGACGAAGCACTGCGGCTGGCACGGCGGCACGGACTATCGGCCCTGGCCATCGAGTCCCCCAAATCTCCCGGCCAGCCGTTGGGTTACGTGAGGATTGCCGACCTGTACTTGGGCGAGCGAACACTGCTTGGCGCGATCCGCCCGCTAATGACGATCGCCGAAACCGAGCCGCACATCACGGCCCTGATGCGGATCCAAGCGGCCGGCGCCTCGCTGGCCCGCGTGATCGACGCGAGGCAAAGAACCGTGGGCTACATCACCCCGCGGCAGTTGACCGAACCGCTCTTGCGCGGTGGAGCGTAATTAGCCAGCCGCTTTCACATCAAGCACGAAGAATTTTGAACAGGAGGAAACGGGGGGGTTGGGCGTTTCGGTTGGGGATGCAACCCGTTCTTCGCGTCCTTTGCGAACTTCTGTTTAAAAATTTTGAACAGAAGGTCGCGAAGTGCGCGAAGAAGGGAGAGAAGGAAGAAGGGAAAGTAAGTAGGGAAGAAGACGTACTTTCTGTTGGCAGATCAAAACGCCCACCTCTCTGTTCTCTCCGTTTCCTCCCGTTCAAAAAAATAACCCGAACAGAAGAAAATGCCGGCAGCAGAGGCTCGTGTTGGGAGATGCCGTTGGGCCGGTGCGGCTTACTTCCTGTAGCCAAGCGACTTGACCACGCCCAGCATTTCTTCATACGTGATGAAGCGGCGGCGGTTGTGAAGCTTGTACTCGTCGATGGCGGTGGCTAGTTCGCGGGCGTCCGCGGAGAGCCCTTCGTACGAATTGGTGAACTGCCGGCGTTCGTGCCCCGGCGCTCCGATGGTCGGATCGTAACTCCGCCGATCGATAAACTGCTCCGTACCCGCCGCAACCGATGCCTGGGACATATCCTGTGCTCCTTGCAAATTGACTCGAAGCAAAATGGCTCTAAATCACCCCTGGCGCAACATCTCGCTCGCCATGAAAACGTAGGACGCGAACCCGGCCGGGTCAAAGATGCGCGTCAAAGATGCTGCAGCGGCTATGCGGGTGGTGCCGGTTGTGCGGGGTGAATGCCGACGAGGGCGAGATATCCTGAGCAAAGTCCGCCGCGCTCGAAAGGTCTCGATAAGACCCCATCTGCGTGAAGCACTACGCCAGCCGCTCACAGCCGCGAGATGCCTTCCTTCATTCGTTTGTGGTGCGCGGCCGCGTTGCAGCGCTGCAGGCTGATCAGCTCGTCGAACTCGGGGCTCAGAATGCCGCGGCGGTCAGCGATCTGAACCAGCGCGAAATCGGGCGTCTCATTGGCTTCCACAATCACCGGACCGCCGTCGGTCGGCGCGATGTCCCAGCCGATGATGGCCAGGTGTCGCAATACATTCGCACCCGCCACCGCCAGGGCGTTGATTTCCGACCAATTTGGCACCATCAGACCGATGAGATCGGCATTCGTGTCCGGATGGTGCTCGACATTCTTCAGCTCGAAGCCCGTGCCGGTCGAGACCTGGCGGATCTTTCCGGTTTCCAGATCGAGGCCTGCAAGCAAATTGCCCGAACGCCAATAATTGTCGGCGTGGTTGCTGCCCACCGGTATCTTCCAGCTAGCGCGGAAGACCCGTGGACCGTCGGCAGTGGCGATCGTCACAAGGCGGACGGTGGCCAGTCGCGGGCCGATCGCCGGAACCAGATCGCGATGCGGGTTCAGCAGCGGCTGCAGCACGTAGCCGTCGCGATAATGGGAGTCCACTTCGTTGAGAAATTGCTCGATCTCGACGGACCGGCCGTCGCAGCGGATGAGTTCACCTGTGGACGCGTCGCAATCGGCCAGAGCGATCGATCCCAGGCTTTGGCAATTTTCGACCGGCTTGCCAAACAACGGATAAACGTCGCCGCGAAGCAAGAACGTCCGCAACTCTGCCACTGACCGCAAAAGTTTCGGAGTGGGAGCCGGCGACCCCGGCGCGAAGATCGCCTGGGGAGCAATCACCGGCAGGCCGTAAGCGGCCAGGTAGCTGGCCGAGGCAATCTTGTTGTCGAGGATCCCGTACCAGTCGTGCCGGTAATTAATCTCGACGATCAGATCCCGGTTGCGACGTTGACCGACAAACGCCCGTTTGTCGGCGCCGTTGAGAAACTGGTCGTCGAAAAGTCTGTATTTCACGTAGTCCGGGAACCTGATCCGCCCCGGCCCAAGCGCCAGGCGGACAAACTCGTTGACCATCCGCAGCGGCGGGACGTTGAATTCGGCGGCGATCCGACGTAAGGCGATCGGCGTGGGCACCGCCGCTGCGTCGTGGGAAACATCCAAAACCGACGCTGGTTCCGTGGCCACCACGGTGGAAACTGAATGCGGTTCGTCTAACAACGTGCTCATCGATAGGAAAATCGCTTACTGTGGGGAGAATTGCGTATAATCGGGAAGGTTCGGCGAAGTGATCGGCGCGGAAACCTCCGCTGGCGGGAGCCAAGCCGGAACACCGCCCGCGTCTGCCGCCTGGCGGCGTGCGTACCGCCGGCGAAAGTGGTCCATGAAACCGGCCAGTTGCTCGACCGCATCGACCGTCATCCCGTTGTAGATCGAGGCCCGAATGCCGCCGATCGAACGGTGTCCGGCCAAGCCGGAGAAGCCGGCAGCGTCGGCCATTGCCAAAAAGCGCGATTCCAATTCGCGACTGGGCAAATTGAAGGCCACATTCATCCGCGAGCGATCGGCGGAAGCGACCTTTCCACAGTAGAACCCGTCGCTCTCGTCGAGCCGCTCATATAACAGTTCGGCCTTTTGTCGGTTGATTTCTCCCATCCGCTTCAATCCACCGACGTCGTTGAGCAGCCAACGGGTAATCAACAGCACCACGTAAATTGCAAACACCGGCGGCGTGTTGTAGATCGAGTGCGTTTGGACGTGCGAGCGGTAATCGAGGAATCCGGGCAGGTCGCTGGGCGCGTCCGCGAGCAGGCCGTCGCGGATCAGGATCACCGTCACCCCCGCCGGGCCGATGTTCTTCTGGGCATGGGCATAGACCAGCGAGAAAGGCTGCAGGTCACAGGGCCCGGAGAGAAAATCGGAAGACATGTCGCAGACCCGCGGCACACCGTCGGGCCCCAACACGCGATGAAATTGCAACCCCTCGACCGTCTCGTTCGACACATAATGCAGATACGGCGCATCGGGGCGGAAGTCCAACTCCTCGTCGCACGGCAGGCGACGGAACCCGTCCGATTCGCCGCTCCAGACCACGCGGATCGAACTGCCTCGCCCCGCCTCGGCAATCGATTTGCCGCTCCAATACCCGGTATGCACGTAATCGGCCGGCGACGCCTTCTTATGGAGCAGCGTCATCGGAATCATCGAAAACTGCTGGGTTGCTCCTCCTTGCAGGAACAAGACGTGAAAGTCGTTGGGAAGATCCAGCAGGCGTCGGACGTTGCTCTCAAGTTCGGCAACGGCGGCGGCGAACCATTCGGAGCGATGGCTAATGCCAAGGATCGACAGCCCTACACCCGGCACTTCCCACAGGGATTGTTGTGCCTCGCGCAGGACGCACTCGGGTAATGCTCCCGGACCACCGCCAAAATTCAGTCCGTTGCGTGTCATCATCATTGTGGGGGAGGACCGTCCTCAAAGCGTTCCCGATAGTTGAAGCGAAAGCGTGCCTCGATCGCGCCTGGCGCCCTAGATTACCCCTACTATTACTATTTTTTCGGACGGAGGACGACTTTTTCTTGCGAGGGAAGGTGTCCACCCGGACATTCGGCCGCAAGATTGTGCGGATTAAAACGAAGAGAGGGCTTGCGGTTGCCAGAAGCTGGCGGACTCCTGGCGGCACTCATTCACCATGCTACCGCCGCGGCGTGTTCGGGTTCGTAGTCATTCGGAGATCGATATCGCCTCGGATGAAGGACGGACACCCATGCTCATCCTCGGCGGATCTGTTCTACCTCCGCGGCACGTCCGCCCCCGTCCCAGCCGCCAACCGGGCCATCAACTGCCGCCCCTGCGGGCTATTCGGTTCCAGCACCATCGCTTCAGCCGCCGATTGCTGCGCCTGGGGAAACCGCCCCGCGGCGAGGTAGGCGTTGGCCAGCATCAGGTGCAATTCGGCCGTGGGCCGGCCGCGGCGCAGGGCCCGCTCGAAGCTCTGCGCCGCTTCGCCATGGCGGTTGAGCACAGCGAGCATCTGCCCTTGCTCGACCAGCAGTTGCTGCGGCTCTTCGCCGGCCGGATACGTTTCCGCCAACGACTCCAGGCACATCAGGCTGCGGTCGGGCCGTTTCAGCCGGCTGTAGATTTCCGACGTGGCATAGAGCAACTGCCTATCGTCGCGGCGATAGCCGAGTGCCCGCTGCGTGTCGGCCAGTGCCGCCGGCAGATCGCCGCGGGCGGCCATCACGCGGCCCCGCAACGCCCAGGCGTCGGCGGAAGTGGGATCGATCGCCACGGCCCGATCCGCGCGGCGCTGCGCCGCGTCGAGTTCGCCGACGCCCAAGTACATCTCGCCGCAGCGAACCGCCAGCATCACGTCGTTGGCGGAGAGACGTTGGGCTTCGTCCATCTGGGCAAGCGCCTCGGGCATCGCGCCGCGGCGGGCGAGCGTTTCTGCGTAGCGGCGGCGCGTTTCCGCATCGGACGGGCACGCTTTGACCGATCGGGCGAGCAGATCTTCTGCCCGCCGCCATTCGCCTTGATCGATCGCCGCTTGCCCTTGGGCAGACAAGTCGCGCGACGCGGCCACCTCCGGCGTCACCGGCCCCGCGCGCCACGGCCAGGCGTGACATCCGGTTGTCGCCGCGCACAGGGCCAAGCAGCAGAGCGCTGCCCAGCGGCACGCGACCCTCGAAGCGCAGCGCGGCGCGCAGCGGTTGAGGTCAGCGGGCGTATGGCACGGCCAGATGGTCATTGAATACGTCTGAGTCTTCGTCTGCGTTTCGTCTGCGAGAACTCGCTCGAACGAGGGGGCCGGGGACTGTTCCCTTGCGCACACCCACCGCCGGCGAACGTCGGCGCCTAGATGCGCCGGGATAGTATCAATCCACCGCCGCTATCACGTAGATCAATCCGCTGGAATCGGGCGGATTCCCGGCGTTTTTGGGGTGGTTCACGGACCCGGCTGGGCTGCTAGGATGAAGCACCCAAAGTACTCCTCACGCTCCGCGTGAGGATTCGAAAAAGCTCGCCAGTCGTTAGAGAGCATCACGCGGAGCGTGATGGGTACTATTCCTCCCTCCAACACCAACCGCGCAATGCCGGCAACTTACGCAAAACTGGGGATTCGGTTCGACTACCCTGACAACTGGACCATCGACGAGGACGAAGCCCGGGCGACGCGGAACGCGGTGACCGTGTACGCCCCCGGCGGGGCGTTCTGGTCGGTCCTGGTGCTGCCGTCCGAGGTCGACCCGGCCGCCGAGGCGGCTACCGCAGTCGAAACCATGCGGGCGGACTACGACGAAATCGACGTCGAGCCCATTGAAGAACAGGTGGAAGGATGGGACCTGGCGGGCTTCGACCTGAACTTCTACTGCCTCGACCTGACGAACACCGCCCAGATCCGGGCGTTTAACTCGCCGTTTGGCACCTACATGATCCTGGTCCAGGCGGAGGACCGGGAGTTCCAGCAGTTGGAACTGGTCTTCCGGGCGATCACAGTAAGCATGCTGCGGCACTTGCGGTCCGTGTAAACCATTACATTGCACCAGGCGATAGCTGCGGCAGATTTCGCCCAATCGAATGCTATCATTTTTACTCGATTGCAAGCTCTGCTTTGTACTTCTTACATGGAAGCGATGGGGAGCGGACGGCCCCGCATAGGGCCTGAAAAATTCCCCCGGCCGCCGTTCGTTCTGGAATTTCCGGGCTCCCGTGCAGATTCGTTGGGCTGTGCATGGCACAGTCGCCCGCCTTCGCCGAGTTTGGCACGCCACCTGCATTACAAGAATGCCAGTCGTGTTCGACTCACTGGCTCGACGGACCCCGCATCCGGACAGCCGAATCAGAACACTGGACACGACTCGCCTTGAATCTTAGGCACACACAGGTCGCTCCCATGCGACCACGTCCCGCTACGGGATCAAGCCAGTTTTTCATGGTGACAAGGGCCCGGTCGGCTAACCCGCACAGCCGCCCGGGCCCTTTTTCTTTATATCTGCCCGATTCTCGCTGATTCTCGGGCTTTCGCACCCCTTCCTGGCCGGTGCATTCCGCACAATCGCCCGCTTTTGACGGCGCTTGTTCAGACGCTATAATTCGGCAGCCCAAACACGGCCGGCACGCGTTGGCCGCAAGAGTTGTTGGGCTGCACGGAACCAAGTAACCAGAACCAGTTAAAGGGGGTTCGGGCCATGGCTACAGCGCCTTCACCGACCAGCATTGAGCAGATCGGCGAAACCGCAGGGACGATCTGGAGGGTACTCCACGAGGAGGGCCCGCTGTCGCTGACCAAGTTGCTGAAAGAAGTCGACGCCCCGCGCGACGTCGTGATGCAGGGCATCGGCTGGCTGGCACGCGAGGACAAGATCACCATCGAAGGTGACGGCCGCACGCGGACCGTGTCGCTGGTCTGAGTGAACTCGATGCCTCCCGCCGCCCACGTCATCCGGCTGCGCGAGCCCTGGATCCGCGAGCCGCACCCGCAAGGGATGCGGTTTCGTCGCCGCTTCAACTGCCCCACCGGCCTCGGTCCCCAGGACAAAGTGTGGCTGGTGGTCGAGGCCATGCCCAATTCCGGCGCTGCCCGCTGCAACGCCGGCGAGCCGCATTTCATAGCCGCCGGCCAGCCCACCCAGGTCGACATCACGGCCGCGCTGACCCTGCACAATGAGATCTGCATCGAGCTGGGGGATCCGGACTCCAATCTAGGTGCGGTCCATCTGGAAATCCGCCCGGGCAATACAGAGCTTTGAACGGTGACCCGCGAGCAGTCGGGTGGCTGGCGGCAGAGCGCAGCGATGCCCCAGGGTCTTACGATCTGGGGCTTCGCCAAGGCTCAGACCCAGGCACTAGACCACCTCTCAAAGCTCACTGCTCATAGCTCAAAGCCCCCGACTTCGTGCCTTTTTTCACAGCCGCCTCGCGTAAAATAATGTTGGACAAACACCCGGAAAAGTTTTGACAGCCCCCACCAACACGGCTATTCTAAAGCGCAGCGGCACGCCGCTTGCTTCTCATCTGTTAAGCGTCTTCTCCTCAATCAAAAATCAGCAATCAGCAATCATAAATCCTTCCCCCCGGCCTCCATTAGCAAAGGACGCTGTGCATCATGACCCTGTACGAAATTCTGCGGCACAAGGGGGCGAGCGTCCATACGATCTCGCCCGACGCTTCGCTGGCCGACGTAGTGCAAAAGCTGGTCGCCTGCAATTGCGGCTCGCTGGTCGTCTGCCACGAAGACTCCCCCACCATCATGCTGGGGATCATCACCGAGCGCGACATCCTCAGGGCGTGCGCCGCGCGGCGCGGCCCGCTGGAGCGGACCGTCGTGGCCGACGTCATGTCCGCCCGGCTGATCACCGGCCGCCACGCCGACTCCGTCGAAACGATCATGGGCCTGATGACCCGCGAACGAATCCGCCACCTGCCGGTGGTCGAAGACGATCAGCTCGTGGGGCTGGTTTCCATCGGCGACATCGTCAAAGCCCACCACGACGCGCTGTCGATGGAGAACCACTATCTGAAGGAATATATCCACAGCTAAGGTTGACCGCCGCGTAGCGTGGGTGCTTGCACGTGCAAGCACCCACAAAAAACGGATTCGACGCAAAGTCGCAAAGGCGCTAAGACGCGCAAAGGAAGAAGGCTTCGGTCGTCGGGATTTTTATTTCTGCTTTTCTTTGCGCGTCTTTGCGTCAAAGTATGGTAGTGGATCAGTCTGAAAAATCGAATTCTCAGACTCGGGCGGAACAAGAGGGGCACACTAAATCATCACCAGCGAGCGTCCATCCTAATTCTCTGAGGTATGGCACGGCCTGATTTGCGAATATCTCGAATGCATCGGGCTTGCTGGTAAATGGGTTGCCGGGGATGGTCATAGTTCCTTCCCAGGCCCGTTGCATGTCTTGCCTATGGCCACATACTTGGCAATGTACGTCCTCGGCGTGTGCCAGAATGTTGAAGTACCAGTGCGCAGCTTCTTGCAGGTCTGGGGTAAACATGGGCCGGCCCTATGGCATAATTAGACCACGGCTAAACGCTCAAGCAATCCCGCCAAGCAGAAAGACACTCACCAGCCGAAGTTTAGAGCGTTCGTGTACCGCTGGCACCGCACCTACCAGATCCCATCTTCCCCCATCAGCCCATCGAACATCACGAAAAAGCCGAGGCCGGCCATCGCGCCGATCCAGCCGTTGAATCTTCCACCCGCCCAGAGGATCGCCGTCAGCCCGCCGAAAAACAGAAACATGGCTCCTCCTGAAGCCACCTGTCCCCATTTGAAGCCCCAGCGCTTCTTCATGGCTTGGCCCCGCTGGAAAAGTTAGGATCGTGGTGCGGTGCCGGAATCACGGCAATTTCTCCGTCGCGCCGCAACAAGTTCCATGCGTTGTCTGCGTGGAAGAATTGAAACGAGCGGCAGTCATTCCTCTGAGTATCAAGGCTGCCCCCGAACTCCTTTTTATTTCAAGCTCGCAACTGGCACTAACCGGTAGCCAAGCTGGCGAGCCACAAAGAGGCTGCCGATCACAACCAGCGTTTGTACTTCGATTTGAATTAGGTCCAGAACCAGAACCCTCGCACTTATCTGAGAGAACAACATGATTCCAACGATTAACCCCGCGAGGATCGACATCACGATCGTGATCGTCACCCGCAGTCGAATTCGGCCAGCGGTGAGTACCGCCCACGTAGCCGCCATTGTGATTGCAAGATCACGAACATCATCAATAAAGTTGCTGGATACGTAGTTTACAATGGACCTTCCTAAATCAAGTCTACTCAACGAAAAATTGTATAATCTCCAAGAAAAAATGCTGTAGTATGGCTTTACTCCCTTGGTTGCTGCCAGCACGGCGGCCGCCACGGCTGTGACAATCAAAATGTCTCGAATTGAAAACCGCACCTTGCCACTAGTCAATGATGGCCTTTGTCGCCCATTGTGCGTCAGTTCAAAGTTGCGTCGCACTACAATGAAGCCCCATACCATCAAGAGGAAGTCGATTGCGATGGACGCGGACACGACGTTCAGTACGACGCGCGGTGAGAATAAAAATGCGAATATCCTTGACATGTCGCGAATTGGTACTTGCGCGTGACCAAAGGCAATATTTCCCATAATTATTATGAAGGTGAGGCCCGCGATTCCAGGAATAAAAAGAGCCGCTCGCCGCCAACGCTGTTCAATGACGCCGCACCAAACTGCAAGCAAACACAATTGGGCCCTATTAATCGAAAGAAAAAGCATGGTTGCGACTAGCGGGAAGTAGAGTATGCACGCGATTAGCGTAAGATCGACCAGGATGTGCGTCGCGACAAGAATCCATATTCCGCTGGGCACAGATCTGATATCGCTTCCGATACCTTCACTTACTGATTGACCTATGCTCATAGGGCGGCTTGATCGGCCATAGAGACGAGGAGAGTCAAAAGGACGGGAGGCATACTCTTATTCAAATCTCTCCGCTGGCTCGGATCGATTGAATATTGGGCTTCACGACGAACATCATACGTGGGTGCAATCACCCACGCTACGGCGTTTCCTGTGCCGCCAACCCGCGCAGCACGCGCGGCAGCGGAAAGTGAACATCCTCGCGGCGGACCGTTTTGAGTTCGATCGTCGCGCCGAACTTGTCGCGCAGAAAATCGAGGCACTGCGTGACCACCTCCTCCGGCGCGCTGGCCCCGGCGGTCACCAGCACGGTGTCGGCGTCCTTCAGCCACGCCGGATCGATGTCTTGCGGGCCGTCGATCAGGTGGGCCGGCAGCCCCTGCTCGCGGCCGATCTCCGCCAGCCGCTGGCTGTTCGAGCTGTTCTGGCTGCCGAGCACCAGCAGCACGTCGGCCCCTTCGACCAGCAGCCGCACCGCCTCCTGCCGGTTCTGCGTGGCATAGCAGATGTCTTCCTTCGGCGGAGCGATGATCGCCGGGAATCGCTCCTTCAACCGGGCGATCACCCGGTTCGCGTCGTCCACGGAAAGCGTCGTCTGCGTGAGATACGCCATGTGCGTTGGGTTGCTGATTTCCAGCCGGTCTACGTCCTCGGGCGTTTCCACCAGCACGATCGCCTCGGGCGCCTCGCCCATGGTGCCGATCACTTCGTCGTGCCCGTCGTGGCCGATGAGCACGATGGTGCGTCCCTCGCGGGCGAACTTGATCGCCTCCAGATGCACCTTAGTGACCAGCGGGCAGGTGGCGTCGATCGCCCGCAACTTCCGCTCCCGCGCCGCCCGCCGCACCTCCGGCGAAACGCCATGGGCGGAGAAGAGCA
>JAIOQB010000231.1 GCA_021413585.1 Planctomycetia bacterium | reverse complement strand
GGGTATGAGCCGTAGCGGGCCATTTTGCAGGATATCACTGGCGGTTACATGGCTCCATCCGGTCGCAATGGCTCGGCAACGTCAGGTGGCCTTGCGATCCGTCGCGCGATCAAGTGATGATTCCGAGCCTCAACGGTAAAGCGGATTTCGTCATAACCCAGGCGGTGCAGCCAGTCGATGATCTCTTCGCGGGAGAAAAGATCGTTGATGCGCGGGCTGACGGCGTCGAACCAGCCGTGAATCTGGTCAGCCGGGAGGTAGGAGCGTAAGTGGGCCACTCGTTGGTCGAAGTCCAGCGGCGCCAAATGCTGGCGAAGTCGCAGGTAGCTGTTGAGCACTTCAAAATCCTTGGTTTGATCCAGGCGCGGTTCGCCGTAAATCATCAGGAGCAGATAGCCGCCGGGACGAGTTAACGAGCCAATGTTTTGAAGTGCCCGCCAGGTGTTTCCCGTGTGATGCACCACGCCGTAGCACCAAACCAGGTCAAAGGCCTCGCGCATGGGCAAGGGTTCGAGCAAGCTGTGGTGGAATGCGCGAAAGTGTTCGAAGTCGCGGCACAACTGACGTGCTTCAGTCAGGCAGCTTTCGGACTGATCGACCGCGGTCACCCGGGCGCCCAGCGTGCTCAGGGCCCAACTCCACCGACCTCCCCCGCAACCCGCATCGAACACTTCCTTTCCGCGAAACCACTCCCGCGGGAATCCTGTGTACTGCTCCACCTGAGCCACGGCCGCGCTGCGAAAGCTTTCATCGCTGGGGAGATTGAGTCCCTCGTTGAGGTTCCTCCATTGATAGTCGAAGCTCGCGTACGTTTCGTCCAGGAATCGCTGATATTCGGCGGCATCCGGCAGCAGGTATCGCACCAAGCTGCGCAGCTGGCTGACTTCGCGAAGCAGGTATTCGACGCGCTCGTGCAGTTCCCTCTTTTCCTGCTTCGCCAGGATTTCCGCATCGGTTGGCAGACCGCGCACCTTGCGCCACGCACTGACCAGGAGTGGCGGCCTCCAACGCTTGCGCATGTGCTAATCCAGGCTGTTAAAGTCCGTCCACTTGGCGGACCTGCGGAAGTGAATCCAGTGAGTGCTCGCCGCATTACAGGCGCGTCGGACTCATTCAAGCCGTGTCCACCTGGCACTGCAAGGGCGCAGTGGAGGCTCCATTATGGGTTCGCGCCGCGGCAAGTCAAGCAAAGGCTGGCGATGGGGCCCTCAATTCGTATCGCGGGGCAGCATTGCTCTCCGTTTTTGGAACGATCAGCAAGGTCACTCAATTTGTCATTGTGCCACACCACTTCGCCCACAATATCCGTGTCGAGCGTGCCGTCAGTGACAACCCGCGGTCTAGCATCACCGCCACAGCGAGGATGCCATAGACGATTGGGAAGAATACGAGCGGCTTCCAGGTCAGCCACGGACACCATGTCGAATCGGGCTGCCACGACGCCGCCATGAACGCGGCGACGATGGTCGTGACGACCATCACTGACGCAAGCTCAATTGAAACGGAAACCGGGGCCGCTGGCCGCCATACATCGTGGCCAGCACGGTGCATGTCAATAAAATGATCGCAACTAGCCCATCGATCAGCAGGCCCTCGGGAAAGAGAAACATGAACGACTCAAGGTCGTACAGCGGCAAGTACCAGGGGCTCACCTCCACTGAGGTGAGGCTGGCAGGATCGAAGTGCAATGCGGGGTGGGCCAAGAATCCACGGGGCCAGCCATGAATGAAAAAGCGCGAACCGTCGGGCAGGGGATCGGTCTTAAATCCGTAGACATTTGCCAATAGCAGCGAGCCACCGACGACCAGCGCCGCGAGGGCTGCGTGCCACCATCGACGAGCGAGAACTTCGTCCGGCATGGTTCCCTCCTTGGGTTTCCGCCACCGAGACTTCCACTCTTGGACAAACCAACAGTGGCACCGGAGTATGTTTCACCTACCGCAACCGCGGGTTTGGCTGCCACGGTTCAAAGACCGGCAGGGCACCGACGTAGGCTGGGTGGACTCCAGCGATCCACACAAACTCGTCATCAACTTTCTTGGATGAAACCATTCTCGCGGCCATCAAGCCATAGATCGCGCCCACCAGGGCCACTACGATGCCCAGCGGGATTCCCATGACCAGCACGTCATACTTAATCGCATTTCCCACAATCGGGCAAATGATGGCCATCGCCACGCCTAGCGCCACTGCCCCCCAGCCGATCATGATCGCCCTGCGGCGGCGCGCCCACCACTGCGGTGAAAGCGGTATCCAGACGGTCGCCTTCTTGCGCAGGACCAGGGCCAGAATGATATAGATCCAAATGCTCAGCAGGATCGTCAGATAAATGGCCGGGTGATGCCAGTGCAGGTTGCGCTTGAGGCGCGGCCCTTCGCAGGGCTCATTGCTCTTCACGCAAATGTTTGGGAGGGTCACCCCCTTACGCATCACCAACACGCCATTGTCCCGCCAGATGCCTCCTTCCGGCTGGGCTACCGGAGAATGGATTGCACCGGCATCGCCGTTCCCAGATGCAGCGGCGATGCAAACGGATTGGTCTCATCCATGCGCGTGGTCTCCCAGAACAGGGTGGCCGAATGCGCGCCAATCGAGCCCCATGCAGCAAGGAACTATCCGCGATTGGCAGCGCGGCCCCCCATTTTAGGGCATGCGCCGCGCGGCTGAAAAGAGTCCCGGCCAAAAATCTACCGGTCGCAGAAGACTGTTAGCCGCCGCTGCCCCAGCGGCGCGCAGTTTCTGTCGCGCTGTCAACGCTCGCGCCGGTCGGGGACCGGAGGCTAACATGCATGCTAACTCGATACTCGGCTTCAATCCGCCTTATCAATCGGCCGCCTTATCAATCGGCAGCGCGTCGGTCGACAGGAACTGCACTTTGCCGGCGTCCGGGTCGAGCGGCAGCGCCCGCCGCGGGGCGCCCGGCGTGAGGTCCAGCTTGCGGAGATCGACCGCCCGCAGGCTCATGTTGTCGTACGTCCGCCAGTACAGGATCCGCTGGGTGTGGTCGCGGAACACGGCCCATTGGGTGTAGTCCCCTTCGGTGCTGTCGGGCTTCACGCGGGTCAGGCCACGCGGAATATCGACCCGGTTGATCACCTTCTGCACCAGCACCAAGGCCTCGGCGTCGGTATTCACCGGAGCGGAGAACTTCAGCGCCAGCGCGGTGCAAACGAATCGCGACGGGGGCGTGGGATCGCCTGGCAGGCCGATCAGCCCGGAGCCCTGGCCGATCTGCGTAAAGGACTCACCGCCAATATCCAGCGGCGGCGTATTAAAAGGCGACAGGTTCGAGAAGTTGCGCAGATTGGTCAGGTGCCAATCGTAGGAGGGGCAGTTGGTCATCACGCCGACCAGGTTGTCGTAGATGCTGAGCTTGCCGTCGATCCATTCTAGCACGATGCTCTTGCCGCTGGCGTCGTGAACGACATAGTGGACCGGCATGACGGTATCGTTCAACTGGGCGACCGGCTCCCCCCACACGCTGACCGTTTGCACTTCCTTGCGCAGCTCGTCCACCGTGGCGAACCGCGACAAGGCCCAAGCACAGAACTGCAGGTTCGACAGGGCGTACTCCCGGCGGCTGGGCTCAACGTCGGCGTATTTACCCAGGTTGGGGAGATACAGCGCGCCAATGCCCAAACCCGCTTCGTTCAGCCCGTCGACCGACTTGCCGGTCTGCAGGGCGTCGAGAAACACAAACCCGTACTTCACTTCCCAGGTCAAACCCTGCTTGCCACCGGGCGCGGGCGACGTCAGCTTCGCGCCGCGCGGCTGCACGATCAGGCGCGACTGCATGTCGATGCCGAATTCCATCGTTCGCCCCGTGACCACCGAGCCGTCTTTGGCCACCACGCGGGCATCGGTACACGCCGCGGCGTCGTCGGCCCAACGGCAGAGCGCGGCAGCAGATACCAGACAAGCCAGCACGAACGCAATTCGCAGCGATTTCATAGCAAGGGCCCTTTGCGGTTGAGCGGCGGGAGAGATGGCGAGGGAACCGAAGGGGCCACGGCCCATCCGGCGGCGCGGTGATTATCCACGCTACAAACCTAGGCCAAAACGGCGCGGCATGCGGACAGCCGAGCGAGGCGCTGCCTGCCCGTTTGCAACGATTGTGCGCCCTGGACGGGGACTGCCGCCCTAGAGAATGAGTCGTCTTAGCCCCGGGCGCGTCGTCCGGGGGCAGCGTCACGCGACGAACAGCGCCGGCATCCTAAGCGCAGCAGGAACACCCACGATTTTGTGTTCGCTCCAAAGCGCTGGTTCCAAAAGCGCGCACCGGTGCGCAGTCAACAGTTTGACGCTAATGGTTCGTTCGCAGTTCCATAATTTATTTCAACTTTTTTCAGCCACCGCATTTTCCAATGGGTGCAGTCCGCCGTCCATGAATCGCCACTGCTGCTTGTCGCGCCCACGGACAATTCTCTTGCCGATTTTTCTATTGCAATCATCCGCCGCAGGCTTACATTGAAAGCAGTGCAAATCGCACAGGGGGCAGAATCGCTGTAGCGAGGAGCGTGTCATGCACTCTTTCTTCGTGACGCCGTGTGGTCGTCCGTTCGCAATGCTTTTTTCCTTCGCTCTTCGCGCTGAGGTGGCGTGTTGCTCGCTGGTTCTTTGCGTCACGCTCGCACATTCAGTGCGGGCCGACGATCAGGAAGTTCGCGCCGGCAAGTTGCTCTTCACGCGAGACTGGCAGCTCAACGACCCGATCAGCGGTCGCGGCGACGGCCTGGGGCCGATGTTCAATGCCCGCTCGTGCGTGGCCTGCCACAATCAAGGGGGCCTGGGCGGCGGCGGCGACGTGCGGCACAACGCCGACCTGGTCACGGCGATCGCGGTCAACGGAGCGACGCCGGAAGTTCGCAACTTCAAGGGAGTCAAGGGAGAAAATTCATTCGCTGCGGAACTGGCCAATCAGGCTCAAGCCAGCTTGAACGAAATGGCGCCCGCGTTCCGACGTTCCAGCAGCATTGTCGTCCACCGCTTTGGCTCCGAGCCGGAATACGAATCCGTGCGGGCAAAATTGCTGGGGCTGTCGCCAGGCGAACGGCTGGGTCCGACGAATGTTCTGTTTTTCGATCAGTTCACCGTGGATTTCTCGGCGAATGCGATCAATGCGACAGATCACCTCCGTTCGATCTCATTTCAACGAAGCCAGCGAAATACCCCGTCGCTGTTCGGCGCCGGGGCCATCGAACGCATCAGTAAGAAGGCGCTAGAGAACGTGCAGCGCAGACAGCCCCGCCTGATGCTGGGCTCGGCGGCCGGCCGATTCGGCTGGCATGGCCAGACGGCCGATTTGAAGGAGTTTGTGCTCGGCGCTTGCGCGAACGAATTGGGTTTGCAGACACCGGGGCATTTTCAAGCCCGCGATCCGCAGCAGCCCCGCTATTTCTCGCGAGAGTCCGACATGGACGAAACGCAGATCGAAGAGCTAGTGGGTTTCGTCGCTTCATTGCCGCCGCCGCGCGCCATATTGCCGCAGACGTTGGAAGAACAGATTGCGCTGGGGCATGGAGCAAAGTTATTCAAGGAGGGCCGATGCCATATCTGCCACGTTCCTGAGGTTGGTGGTGTGCAAGGGTTGTACAGTGATCTGTTGACGCACGATATGGGACCCGCACTCTCCGACCCGGCCGGTTTGCAAACCGTGCGGTTGGAAACCTCGCCGCCACAGGAAGAGGAACCGTCGAGCCCCGGCACGCCGGCCGGCTATTATTGGAGTTCTGCGCAATTGGCGCGTCAGTGGCGCACCCCGCCGCTATGGGGCGTGCGCTACACGGCCCCCTACCTGCACGACGGCCGCGCGGCGACGCTGGAGGATGCCATCCGCTTGCATGGCGGCCAGGCGGCGCCGTCGGCGAAGTTTTTCGAAAAATTGCCCAACGCCAGCCGACGCGATCTGTTGGCGTTTGTTCGTTCGCTCGGAGCACCTCCTACTCAAGGGGAGCAGGCACAGGGAGAAGAGGTGGACAAGCAACCGGTTGACCATGGCGAGTCGGTGGCCGATTTGGTTAATGAGGAGAACTTATTCGAAGATCAGGCCGACAATTTGCCGCTGCCGACCGGTCGCGCGGAGGTCAACTTACTGTTCGCCGCGTCTCGACCAACCCCGCCCAGGGCGATTGGTCCCCGGGCGTCAGCCACTCGGACGTTCCCCCGTTGAGTGACGGTTGAGTGACGGTGCTTTCCCCTCTTCCACCAGGAGCGGGCCGGATCGCCACGGCGACTCGCCTGCGGCGAGGTGTGGGTGCTTGTGGAAAGGCTCCCCGCGCCCCTGTTGCCTTCCTCCTGCGCCTGCGGTTGTACCCCAGCCACCCCACCGCGTGGTTGCCTTGGGGACCGCTGCGCCCCTAGACTTCACCTCACGACCCCCGGGCGACAGATCCCTCATGCAACCGCTAAGAATCACTCTGATCTCGATTGCCGGCATCGTCCTGGCAACTTGCGCGGCGGTCGCCGCCGATCACCAATCGCTAATCGACAATCGCCAATCCGAACTCCCGTCCGCCGCCCGCGGCTATCACCTGCTGACGACCAAGGCGTATCTGCCGCCGGATTTCGACCAGCAGATTTTCGACCAGCTTTGGCAAACGTGGGAGCCGCGGCTGCGCGAGCGGGCACGCGCCGCGAAGCTCGACGAGCGCCGCGCGATGACGATGGCCCGCTACGGTTTGACCGGTCCGCCGGAAGGGGCGGTTCACACGCCAACCCCTGGCGGCTCGCCGGTGGAACAACCGACTTCCGATCTCCGACCTCCGACCTCGCCCGTCCAATATGTCGTCGACGCCCAAGGCCGCTGGACGATGAACTGCCTCAGTTGCCACCAAGGGCGGATCGCCGGCCGCACGATCCCGGGTGTGCCGAACACGATGTTCGCGCTCGCCACGCTCACGGAAGAGGTCCGCGCCACGAAGATGCGGCTGGAGCAGCCGTTGTCGCGGATGGATGTCGCGTCGCTCTTCATGCCCTTGGGCAACACGCAGGGGACGACCAACGCCGTGATGTTCGGCGTGATCCTGATGAACTATCGCGACGCTGATTTGTCGATCCACCCCGACCGCCCCAGGCCGCCGATGGTGCATCACGACCTCGACGCCCCGGCCTGGTGGCACGTTCATGAAAAACAGCGGCTGTACTACGACGGCTTCGTGCCCAAGAACCACAGGGCCCTAATGCAGTTCCTGATGGTCCGAGAGAACGGGCCGGAAAAGTTCCGCGAGTGGGAACCCGACTATCGCGACCTGATGGCATGGATCGACGAATTGCGGC
Organism: Planctomycetia bacterium; assembly: GCA_021413585.1. Taxonomy (GTDB): domain Bacteria; phylum Planctomycetota; class Planctomycetia; order Pirellulales; family UBA7805; genus JAIOPX01. Next base: position 21,705 of record JAIOQB010000231.1, on the reverse strand, counting down.
CGCCCAAATATCCGTTTGCAATCGATCGGCCGCTGGCCCACGAGGGGCAGGCGATTTTCAATCAACGCTGCGCGACGTGCCATGGAACGTACGATTCCGACGGCGTCTCACAGGTAGTGAACTATCCGAACCGCGTCGTCTCCCTCTCCAAGCTGGGGACGGACCCGGTGCGGCTGACCGCGCTGACGTCGACGCATCGCCGTGCCTACGCCGCCAGTTGGTTCAACGATTTCGGCCGCCACGAAGTGGACGCCGAGCCGACGGGCTACGTCGCCCCGCCGCTCACCGGCATTTGGGCCACCGCGCCGTACCTGCACAACGGCTCGGTCCCCACGCTGTGGCACCTGTTCCACGCCGCCGACCGGCCGACCGTCTGGCACCGCGTGCCGGAAGGACGCGAGACGGAGCTGGAAGGCTTTGACCAAGAGCGCGGCGGGTTCAAAGTGGAATCGCTCGCCGAAGTGCCGGCCGCCGCCTCATCGCTCCACCAGCGCCGGCAATACTACGACACCCGCGCCAGCGGCCACAGCGCCGCGGGGCATTTGTTTCCGGATCAACTCAAAGAGCCGGAGAAGCGGGCGGTGTTGGAGTATTTAAAGACGTTGTGAGTCAGGGCGAATTGGCCTTATCAATTTCCGGCGGCGTGACTACCGATCGGATGCGATCGTTCGGCGGGGGCGGAAAGGTCAACTCAGTGGACTCAGTGCAAAGAACGCCGTCCCATAATTGATACCCTTCGGGCGAGAGTGTCTTTTCTTTTTGTAATCGGCTGCGCAGCCAATCGTCCGGCATCACGATCGACTGGCCGGTCACGATGGCCGCCACACGAACCTTGCCTTCCAAACCGGCAACTACATTCCAGCCGGGAGGCAGCGCGTAACGCCATTGCAAGGACGTTAAGGGGGGCATAGTCAGAAGCGGTCCTGCCGCTTGATCTGGCCGCAATTTCTCCATTGCGACTCCCGCCTGCATCGGTTGATGAGGCTTGTCGCTGGGCTTCCGAGTGATTAACAGCTTAACGGCGACCTGCCCAGGTGCGATCACCTTTTGCTTAGGATTGGAAAGTAGCAAAGTGATCACCAACTCCGATGGAACCTGTTCGCCCGATTTGGTTACGAACTTCGCCTCCGCCTTCAATAAATTGTCTTCTTGAGGCAGATTCAACAAGTCCGGATACCAGCGATCATCCACACCCACGGCCAGCGCGGCGGCAAAGCTTCCCGGATCACGGCGCGAGACACGCACGCCCTTGTAGGACTGCGCAACTCCCCGCTTAATCTCCGCGGGTGTAAGGCCTCGAATCATGATTTGTGGATCTACCTCGACATTTAGTAGAGCCAAGCCGTCGTGCGGCAGCGCGGTCGGTCGCTTCAGACCTCCAGTACGAGGCGTTACCGTCACGCGAACTTCATTGGAGCGGAGCGCGAAATAACGCCAACAGACGCGAAATTCTCGTGGCGACTGGAAACTGAATTGCGCCAAGTCGCCCCGAACGCAGTAATAGCCCTTGTTTGGAACCACGCACATTGGAGGTCCGCCGCATGCCCACACTTTGCAACAAGACCTTTTCAATTCAGGTGGGTCCGGTGGTCCCTCCACGTTCAACTCGCATGAATTGATGAAGGGGCACTGTGGGTTGAACCAGTCGAATCGCATGTCAAGCGGCAGTGGCGTCCCCATGGGCCCATCGTTTTTTAGCACGAACCAGGCCGGAATTGATTCCCCCTGTTGTACAGTCGTCTGCTGAAGGAACAATCCGATGGAGACGCCTGCCAAGGACTTCAGTCGCTCGGGCTCGGCTTTTGCGTCCACTTGGCCGCTGAAATTCAATCGATCGAGGTCGGCGCGTGTGACGACGTTGGGTAGAGAGGCCACGTCATGCGGGACGAACGCCGGTTCCGCGGCCGCGATGGGCGTTGCCGATGTCACAAGCAACAACAGCAAGGCCAGCAACTTGAAGCACCGCGTGACGGTCATGGGGATACTTTACGCGAGTTGAATGGCTATTGGGAAACAAACAGCGACGGTCGATCAAATGGGGAACGAAAATCACGGGTGCTTGAACCCTGACGGTTTTCGACCATCCTTCCTCCGAATGGCCGAGAAACAGCCTAACATGCCTCTTCCGGCCCGTCGACGATATTCCGCGGTTGGTTTCGACAGGCCTGGCCCCGCCCACATTGCCCAACCGCGGCCGCCGCGTTAGGATTGACGCGGTTTCAACGGCAATTTTTTGACGGAGCGAATCGCGATGACTCAGCCCATCACTCAGCTTGAACACGCCCGCACTGGCACCATCACGCCGGAAATGCAATATGTCGCCCAGCGCGAGAAGCTCGATGCTGAGCTAATCCGCTCCGAGGTGGCCGCAGGGCGGATGGTGATTCCGGCCAATCGCGAGCATCTCAAAAAGCGGCTCGAGCCGATGGCCATCGGCATCGCCGCCACCTGCAAGATCAACGCCAACATCGGCAACTCGGCCGTGACCAGCGACGTGCAGACCGAACTGGAAAAGCTGCACGAGGCGGTCCACTTCGGCTCCGACACGGTGATGGACCTCTCCACCGGCAAGGACATCGACAATATCCGCAAAGCGATCATCGACGTCTCGACCGTGCCGATCGGCACCGTGCCGATCTACCAGATGCTCGAGCAACTGGGCGGCGACATTGAGGAGATGCGCCCGCAGCACTTTTTGGACATGGTCGAGCATCAGGCCAAGCAGGGCGTCGACTACATGACCGTCCACTGCGGCGTGAAGCTGGAGCATCTGCACCTGACAATGAACCGCATCACCGGCATCGTCAGCCGGGGCGGCTCGCTGATTGCCAAGTGGATGATGTCTCATCGGCAGCAGAACCCGCTCTACACGCACTTTGACGACCTGTGCGACATCATGCGGCAGTACGACGTCACCTGGAGCCTGGGAGATGGCCTGCGTCCTGGCTCGATCGCCGACGCCAGCGACGAAGCCCAGTTTGCGGAGCTGGAAGTTCTCGGCGAGCTGACGCGCCGCGGCAAGGAGCGTGGCACGCAAGTGATGGTCGAAGGCCCAGGGCATGTCCCGATGGACCAGATCGACATGAACATCCGCAAGCAGATCGAAATCTGCGACGGCGCGCCGTTTTATGTGCTCGGCCCGCTGGTGACCGACATTGCCCCCGGCTACGACCACATCACCAGCGCCATCGGCGCGGCGCTGGCCGGCTGGAGCGGCGCGGCGATGCTGTGCTATGTCACGCCCAAGGAGCACCTGGGCCTGCCGGAGCGCGAAGACGTGCGGGCAGGCGTGATCGCCTACAAGATCGCCGCCCACGCCGCCGACCTGGCCCGCCACCGCCCCGGCGCGCGAGATCGCGACGACGCCCTGTCGCGTGCCCGCTTTGCGTTTGATTGGAACGAGCAATTCCGCCTATCGCTCGACCCCGAGACCGCCCGGCGAATGCACGACGAAACGCTGCCGCAAGACACGTTCAAAAGCGCGCACTTCTGCAGCATGTGCGGGCCGAAGTACTGCTCGATGAAGATCACGGAAGAGATCCGCGAGATGGCCCGGCAGCAGAACGAGCCGCTGCCGGTGGTGGCACCGTAGGGGCAATCGCCAGTCTGCCAAAGTTTAGCTAACGGCCTTGTCCGCCGCTTGGTCCTCGGCGGTTGGATCAATCGCTAGCGTCTATCGCGATGGCGTTATTCGGCTTGTGGTGATTGGCTGCCCGCTCCCATAATGCAGCCCGCCCCATTTGTGCCCTGCGTCAGCGTCAGCGCCAACGCCATGCCCTCCACCCCCCAAGCCCCATTGGACTCGCCCAATCCGTACGAATCGCCTGCTAAGGTCAGCAATTATCTGACGCCCGCCAACTCGACCGGGCCAATTGACTTCAACGCTCTGCCGACGCTCTACCGCGACCCCTCGTTCTGGGGCATGACCACGGCCCAGTTTCTTGGCGCGTTCAACGACACGCTGTTCAAGCAGGTGGTGCTGCTGTTGTGCGTGCAGGTGGTCGTCACCTCGGGCAAGACGGCCGACTTGCAGTTTATCGCGCTGGGGGTGTTTTCGATTCCGTTTATTTTGTTTTCCGGGTCGGCCGGCTGGCTGGCGGATCGGGTTTCAAAACGCAAAGTGATTATCGGTTGCAAGGTGGCCGAGGTGGCGATCATGATCGCCGGCGGCGTGTCGTTCTACATGATGTTGGCGCCGGTCCGCGTGGGTGATGATTACCACACTCGGGGGTTGCCGATCTCCGTGATGATCGTGCTGTTTCTGATGGGAACGCACAGCGCGGTCTTTGGCCCGTCGAAATACGGCATCCTGCCGGAGATGGTCCGGGGGCGCGACTTGCCGCGGTTTAACGGCGTGATCCAGATGACCACGTTTCTGGCCCTGATCTTCGGCGTCGTGGCGGGAAGCTTCCTCGTGGAGGCGTTTCGCGACCGGCTGTGGCTGGCCAGCGGGGTGTGCGTGCTGATTGCCGGCGCGGGGACCGCCGCTTCGCTGTTGGTGCGCCGCGTGCCGGTGGCTCAGCCCAACTTGAAGTTCACGTCGTCCGCGGTGGCGGTGTCGCGCGAGACGTGGCAGTTGTTTACCCGCGATCGGGCCCTGCTATGGGCGATGTTGATTTACTCGCTGTTCTGGTTCCTCGGCGGCGTGGTGCAGCCGAGCGTCAATGCGTTGGGCAAGATCCAATTGGAGCGCAAGGACTGGGAAACCGGCCTGCTGGCTGCCTGCATGGGTGTCGGGATCGCCGGCGGCTGCGTGCTGGCGGGAAAGCTCTCGGCTGGCACGATCAGCTTTCGATTGGTCCGGGTGGGCGCCTGGGGAATGGTGGTCTGCCTGGCGCTGTTGGCCCTGCCGGGGGGCCCGCATCATCATCTGCTGGGTTATTTCGGCAGCATGCCGGTGCTGGTGGCGCTCGGCCTGTTCGCCGGCCTGCTGGCGGTGCCGCTGCAAGTGTTTTTGCAGGCGCGGCCCCCGGAGAATCAAAAGGGGCGCGTGATCGGCAGCATGAACCTGGTCAATTGGATCGCGATCATCGGCGCGGTGGGTTTCATCGCCGGCTGCAACGTGCTGCTGGATCGGATGAAGTTGCCCGCCAGCACGATCTTCGGGCTGACGGCCGTGATCTTGCTGCCGGTGGCGCTGTTCTATCGGCCGCGCGACGCGGCGCTGTAAAATGCCGCGAGTCCAGTAGCGTGGGTGCGTGCACCCACGGATTGACGTTCACAAGGTGCAAATCACCATGAAGCTCCTTTTCGAAAAACATTCCGCCGAACTCCGCTCCGTGCTGACGAACCTCAGCGCCTGGCACGACCAGATCGCCCAGGTCGTCGAGCTATTCAAGCAGACATTCGCCGCGGGGGGGAAGGTGCTGGCCGCGGGCAACGGCGGATCGGCGACGCTGGCCGAGCATTTGTCCGACGAGATGGTGGGCCGCTACCGCAGCAACCGGCCGCCGCTGCCGGTGGTGGCGCTCACCGCCGACAGCGCCGTGCTCACCTGCATCGGCAACGATTTTGGATTCGAGCAGGTCTTCGCCCGGCAGATCGAAGCGCTTGGCCGCCCCGGCGACGTGCTGCTGGCGTTTTCCACGTCGGGCAAGTCGCCGAACATTCTGGCGGCGTGTCGCACTGCCCGCGAGCGTGGCCTGAAGATCATCACCTTCAGCGGCAGCGGCGGAGAACTCCGCCAGTTGGCCGATCTGGCGGTGATTTCACCGGGCCAGAACACGGCCCGGATTCAGGAGTTGGATCTGCACGCGATTCACTTGATTTGCGAGGCGTTTGAGCCTGAGGTGTCTGCAGATGGACCGTCTGCATCTTTATAGAGCGGGATTGAATCAGATGTCGATTTCTTGCTTGAGCAGCAATCCTCTAGTCTTCTATCCCTTTCATAGGACATGTCACTTGCTTTCTCAAAAGCGCGGGCAAGTTTGGATGAGGGAAAGCGTAGGAAATACCAATCAAGTATCGACCCAACAGAGCACAGGACAAAGAACGCCAGGAGGCCGGGGAGGCTTATCACGAAAAACAAGGCAAACGGAGTCGCGAGCGCCAAACCAAAATAACAGACCCCAAGCATGTCATAAGCTGCCCCCACATAACAGGCGATGGCACCAATGACGGCCATTACTACGGAAGTCGGGAAGTACCAGCCATCGCAAGCACGCTCAAGTGGGTGTATGAACCAGGGCACAACGATCATGGAAATGTAGAAAAGCCGAACCATATTTGATTTGGCGCCACTCGAATATAACTGAATGAGAAGATGGGATCGTCCTTATTCTAGTCATTCGTTAGCACGAACGTAATTCGCAATTGCTGCAAGGATCATCCCTCCCTAGAATCTCTCTGGGACTACGAATACTTCTCCTTCATCCGCGCCCGCACTTCCGGCAGCGGGTAATTGATGATCGCCGCTTCGGTGCCGATCACTTCACGGAGCCGGCGCCAGCCGCGGGTGGCTAGCGTCTCCTGCTCGCGGACGTAGGCCGGGTCGAGAAGCCGCTTGTCGAACGGGCCATCCATCATCACCGGCTCGAACTCGTCGTCCACGATGAACTGCGCCAGCGTGGGGTTGCAGCGGATGTGCCGCTCTTTGCTGGTGTGCAACATCTCGGGGTCCATCAGCCCGATCACGTAGCGCAAGTACAGGTCGCTATCCGTGATTTCGGCCACGTCGAGGCCGCAGACTTCGCACAGATATCCCTCGTCACACTTCGCCATTTCGACCTGGCCTAAAAACCGAGCACGTCACTCATGCCATACAGCCCCGCCGGTTTGCTGTGTAAAAACTTCGCCGCGGCCAGCGCCCCATGAACGTACGCATCGCGGCTGGTGGCGTCCACGCGCAGTTCGAGCGTTTCGCCCAGCAGGCCAAAGATGATCGTGTGCTCGCCCGGGTTGTCGCCCACGCGGACGGCGTGGTAGCCGATTTCGTTGCGGGGGCGTTGGCCGGGGCGCCCTTCGCGGCCGTGCTGGTGGACGGTTTGCCCCATCACGTCGGCGATGATCTGGCCGAACTTCAGGGCCGTGCCGCTGGGCGAATCTTCTTTGAAGCGGTGGTGCCGCTCGATGATCTCGACGTCCACGCCGCCGAGCTGCTTGCAAAGCGCCTGGGCGGCCACTTCGCTGAGCCTCATCGCCAGATTCACCGCCAGACTCATACTCGGCGACCACAACAGCGGAATCGACTTGGCCGCCCCGCGGATTTTCTCCTCGGCCCCTTTGTCAAAACCGGTGGTGGCCAGCACCAGCGGCAGCTTGCGGGCGACGCACTGGTCCAACAGCGCCAGCGCAGCCGTCGGCACAGAGAAGTCGATCACTACATCGATCGCCGTGGCGGCATCGTCCGCGAATCCGTCGGTGAGCTTGATCCCGACCGGACCCACGCCGGCCAACGCGCCGGCGTCGTCGCCCACGCGCGGATTCGCGGGCGAATCAATCGCGGCGGCCAGTTGCAGTTCGGCGTCGGCGGCTGTCAGGGCGACCAACCGCTGTCCCATCCGGCCGGCGGCGCCGTGAATGGCGATGCGTGTTTTTGGCATGGTTAGATGTTCCTTCACAAACTGACGCGGCTGTCGGCTATCAGCCATCGGCCAAAAGCTGATAGCTGACAGCCAAACTTCTCTGTCTCTGTGGTTCAAAAAACAGCGTGAATCGTTTAGCTATAAAGCTGAATCGCCCGGATGATTTCTTCCAGATTGTTCGACACCGCCACGGCTCGATTGGCGAACGAGGCCCGTTTGACGCCGCGCTTCCCTAGCACCTGATTAAACTTCTCTTGATCGGTCGTGTGATAGGCCACGGTGGCGTCGGGGTCTTTGAGTTGGTGGCCGGTGAGGATGCAGACGACGCGCTCGTCGGGGGCGATCACTCCTTCGGCCCGCAGTTTCTTGGCGCCGGCCACGCTGGCGGCGCTGGCCGGTTCGCAACCCAGGCCGCCGGCGCCGACTTGGGCCTTGGCGTCCATGATCTCCTGATCGGTCACCTCGCGCACCACGCCGCGCATGTCGGCCAATGCCCTGAGGCATTTGTTGAGGTTCACCGGCCGGTTGATCTCGATGGCGCTGGCGATGGTCGACGCGCGGGCCTGCCGCTCGTCGAGTTCTGCGTAATACTTGCTCGTGATCTCGTCCTGCGGCGCGCCGTCGTTCCATCGCAGGCCGCGCCGCTCGTAGAGTTCATAGAGCGTGTTGGCCCCCGCGGCGTTGATTACCGCTAGCCGCGGCAGCCGGTCGATCAGCCCCAGTTGCTTGAGTTCCGCGAACGCTTTGCCAAACGCGCTGGAGTTTCCCAGGTTGCCGCCGGGGACCACGATCCAGTCGGGCACCTGCCAGCCCAACCCCTGCAGGACGCGATACATAATCGTCTTCTGGCCTTCGAGCCGGAACGGATTGACGCTGTTCACCAGATAGATACCCAGTTGGGACGACACTTCGCGCACGCGCTGCATCGCGTCGTCGAAGTCGCCGGCAATTTGGATCGTCAGGGCGCCGAAGTCGAGCGCCTGCGACAGCTTGCCATAAGAAATCTTGCCGGAGCCGATGAAGATCACCGCCCGCATCAGCTTCGTAACAGAGCAGAACGCGGCCAGCGAGGCGCTGGTGTTGCCCGTCGAAGCACAGGCGGCCCGCTTGGCCCCGATCGTCCGGGCATGGGTGAACGCGGCCACCATGCCGTTGTCTTTGAAGCTGCCCGAGGGGTTGAGCCCTTCGTACTGCAGATGCAGCTCTCCCCGCTCCAGGCCGACAAACTGGCCCACCGAGGCGGAGCGCTGGAGCTGGGTTTGCCCTTCGCCAATGGTCACCAGCGAAGCCCGGGGGGCAAACGGCAGCAGGGGCCAGAACCGCCAGACGCCGCTTTGGGCGGCCGGCTCGGCGGCGTTGAAAAGGGATCGGTCGAACTCTGCTAGCTTGGCCGGCGGGGCGGCCTTTGCCCAATCGTACGCCACATCGAGCAGGCTGCCGCACTGCTGGCACTCGACGCGAACCTCCTCGATGCCATACGTGGCGCCGCAGGAGGGGAGTATACAACGCTGGAAGGCGACGTCCACTTGGGCCGCGACGCCACTAAGCGGCGCCTCCTGAAAAGCGGGAAAACTAGCCAATCGAACGCCGTAAGTCTACGCGCCCCCTGGATGCCGTTCAAGACGATTGTCGCCGTCCGGGCCATTCTCCCGGCCAAAGGCCGCGGTTTGACAGCCCATCGGGGGCTTTCTAAAATGACGGGTCTGCCGACTTCCAAACCACTCTTGGCTGGTGGGCGCCTCGTTCGGCAGAGTGCCCGATCCGGAGAACGTGGAATGATGAAGAAAACGGAACTCAAAGCATTCAAAGATATGCTTCTGTCGATGCGTGCCCGGCTGCGTGGCGATGTGAACGCCATGGCCGACGCCGCGTTGAATAAAACCCGCAGCGAAGCCAACGGCGACCTCTCCAGCATGCCGATCCACATGGCAGACATCGGCAGCGACAATTATGAGCAGGAATTCACGCTCAGCATGATGGAGAACGAGGAAGGAACGCTCAGCGCCATCGAACTGGCGTTGGAGCGGATCGAGGACAGCACGTACGGCGACTGCGAAGAGTGCAGCAAACCGATCAAGAAGACCCGGCTCAAGGCACTCCCCTTTACGTCCCTTTGCATTAACTGTGCCCAGCAGCGCGAACAAGGATGATCGCGGCGAAGTAGTGCCGCCTGCGCACAATGCAGGGGCGCCGCCAAACCCTGGCGCGGTGGTGCCGCCCGGCGTCGAGCCTCGCGTAGGCACATCGGCCGATTTGACCGGGTTGTCAACCAATTCCGGCCCGCCGAAGCCGGCAGTCCCGCGCAGCCGCATGCTGGTTTTCGCCGCCCTGGTCGTGTGCGGCGTCTCGGTCGATCTGGCCACCAAGCACTGGATTTTCGAGAAGATGTGGCCGCCGAATGGCCAGGTGCTGTGGATCTGGCACGACTATTTCGGGCTGGAATTGAGCCTCAACGAGGGGGCTCTGTTCGGCATCGGCCAAGGCTGGGTGCCGCTGTTTGTGCTGCTGTCGGCCTTTGCCGGAAGCGTGATTATCTACTGGCTGTTTGTCAGTGGAGCGGCGAGCGACTTATGGCTGTGCGTGGCTTTGGGGCTGATCACCGGCGGCATTTGTGGCAATCTTTACGACCGGCTGGGGCTGCACGGCCTGGAGCGACCGCCGGGCATGGCCGTTCCAAACGCCGCGCGGCCGCCGGCGGGGCCGCAGCGGATTTATGCGGTTCGCGATTGGATCTTGTTCAAATACGGCCGGTTCCGCTGGCCGAATTTCAACATCGCCGACAGCCTGCTGGTGTGCGGGGCGGGAATGCTGCTGTGCGAGTTGATCTTCTTTCCGCAGCGACGCCAGGAAGGGAATCCGCCGGGACGAATAAGCAGTGCTCCATGATGAGCCGGCATTGCCGTTGTTGCGGATGGTGAGAATTTATCTCAACAACTCAATGTCCACTTCGTCCGCCAGTTTGCGATTGTAACTTAGCGAGTTGTATCACCCGGATTCGGTCACGCGCGGCGTATTGTTGCAGGTATTTTTCATGCTCGTTTTCGCGAGCCATGATGCCAATCGATCGCACGCGCGATGGGGCCAATTCGCAGACGCATCAACTTGCTCGTTAATTTTTTTGCAAGTTTTTTCAATTCGCGTTTGACACGGATTACGCTTCTGATAAACTAGCCATATCCTCTGGTGGGGGGTATGGTCGTCTTGAAGTAAAATAGGGGCCGGCTTACCACTCTCCGAGTAGAGGCAGGAGTGCGAGGTAGGTAAATCGTCGTAGGGGTCCATTCCGCGGCAATACGCCGCTTATAGTGCCACTGACTGGCGAACCGGCAGGGAAGAGCATTTCGGCGCATCGTCGCGCCGAAATCAGACGCAGGTTCCAGGCAGACGATCATGAAGTTGTCACGCTCTGTAGGCTATGCGCTTCAGGCGACGTTGCTGTTGGCTGAGACCGACGGCGCGATGCCTGTGCCTTGTAGCAAGTTGGCGGCCGCAGGCCACATGCCGGAGCGGTTTCTGCTGCAAATTCTCCGCAGCCTGGTCAACTACGGCATCCTCGATTCGCAGCGCGGCGTCGAAGGGGGCTACACGCTCCGCCGAGGCCCCAGCGAGATCTCTCTGTTGGACCTGATCGAGGCGGTGGACGGCCCGCTCAGTTCAACCGTGGCCACAGGGCATGGCCTGTCGACCGATTCCCACCGTCGGCTCAAGGCGGCGCTGCACGACATCACGGCCCAATCGCGCGAGCAATTGCAGGCCATCCGGCTTTCGACGCTGCTGATTGCACCGCATAAGCCGTAGCGGCTTTCCAAGCGGAAAGCGGAGAGCGGACGTTTGGAAGGCAGTTCTGGTCGGGCCATCTTGCTCTTGGGGAACCGGTTGCCCTAGAGTTTGCACAGGCCTATTACGTTGCCGTTTTCCATTCTTCCCCTGCTTTTGCCATGAGCGTTACCGCCGCTGAATTGACTTCCCGCCTGGACCACGCTTGCCGCATTGCCCGCGAAGCGGGGCGGCATACGCTCAAATACTTTCAGCGGGCGGATCTGGCGGTGGACCAGAAGAAGGATCTCAGCCCGGTAACGGTGGCCGATCGCGAAGCCGAACTGCTGCTCCGCGAGCGGATCGCCGCCGCGTTTCCCGACGACGCGATCCTGGGCGAAGAGTTTCCTGAGCGCCTCGGCACCTCCGGCTTCCGCTGGGTGCTCGACCCGATCGATGGCACGAAGTCATTCATCCACGGCGTCCCGCTGTACGGCACGCTGGTGGCGGTCGAGCGGGAAGGGGAGGCGCTGCTGGGGGTCATCGAGGTGCCGGCGTTGGGAGAATCGGTCTATGCCGCCCGAGGGCAGGGAGCTTGGTACGTCCGCGGCGACGCGGCGCCGCAGCCTGCCCGCGCGTCGGCAACCAAGCGGCTGGCCGATTCGCTCGTTTGCACCACGGACGTCCGAAATTGCGCCGAGCGCGCTAGCGGCCGTGGTGCGGAGGCATTCGCGGCCCTGCAATCGGCCGCCCGGCTGACACGCACCTGGGGAGACTGTTATGGTTACCTGCTGGTGGCCACGGGGCGGATCGACGTGATGGTCGATCCGATCATGAACCTGTGGGACGCCGCAGCCGTGGCCCCCGTGGTGGAAGAGGCCGGCGGCACCTTCACCGACTGGCAGGGCAACCCCACCATCGCCGGCGGCGACAGCGTGGCCACGAACGGGCATGTGGCCGAGGAAGTGCTGGCGATTACGCGGGGGTGTTGAGAAGGGGGCTGTCGGCTGTCAGCTATCGGTTGTTAGCAGCAGGAGGTGGCGGAGACTCGCGGGCCTTACACCCTTCACACCCCTTTTTCACACCCTTCAAACTCTTCACACCCGCCTCCCACACCCGCTTCCAAGCCCCTTGTGAAATCCCCCGCCCCTGGCTACATTGGGTCGTTTCGTCCGCCCCGGCAAACCTTTGCGGGGACGCGGCTTAGATTCGTTCTAGTGGGAGTAGACTGCGATGGCTCGTGAGTGTGAAATCTGCGGCAAGGGGCCCCAACTCGGCAACCAGGTCACCATCCGCGGCAAGGCCAAGTACCTGGGCGGCGTCGGAACCAAGATCACGGGCATCACGCGCCGCCAGTTCCGGCCGAACCTGCAGCGCGTGCGCGTCACCACGCCCAAGCGGCAAAGCAAGACCATGCTGGTGTGTACCAAGTGCCTCAAGAGCGGCGCGGTGGTCAAGCGGGTTAAGGCGATTCCGTTCCGACTGCCGAATCAGCCCAAGCCGGCCGCCGGCTCGCCAAAGGCGCCCGCGACCAAAGTGAAAGCTCCCGCCGGCAAGGCGAAAGCCGCCGCGAAGTAGTGCTGCCGGTGCCTGAGGCAACGCGGGTGCCTGGGGCAACGCCCCAGATAATTTAGCCCCTTTTTGCCAGACCGATCAACACGATGGCACTGACGCGCGAACAGGTCGAAAAGGTTTCTCTGCTCGCTCGGCTGCGACTGTCTCCCGACGAGTTGGATCGTATGACCACGCAGTTGACGGCCATTGTCGGTTACGTCGATCAACTCTCGCAGCTCGACACCACGGGCGTGGAGCCGATGGCCCACGCCTTGCCGCTGGTCAACGTGCTGGCCGACGACGTGGTACAGCCTAGCCTCGATCGCGAAGCCGCGCTGGCCGCGGCGCCGAAGCACGACGACGAGTGCTACCTGGTGCCGGCGGTGCTGGGGTAGCCATGTCGCTTCTGCGCCACTCCGCGACCACGCTGCTGAGCCAGATGTCTGACGGCAAGCTGTCGTCGGTTGAATTGGTTCAAGAGTACCTTGAGCAAATCGAACGGCACGATGGCCGGGTGAAGGCATTTCTGCGCGTCGATGCGGCGCGGGCGCTGAAGCAAGCCGCTGCCATCGACGACCGCCGCAGCCGTGGAGAATCGCTCGGCCCGCTGGCCGGATTGCCGGTGGCGGTGAAGGATTTGCTGTGCGACGAGGGGCAGCTTTGCACCTGCGCTTCGCGGATGCTGGCTGATTTTCGCCCGCCGTACGATTCCACCGTGGTCGCGAAGCTCAAAGCGGCCGACGCCGTGCTGCTGGGGCGAACGAATCTCGACGAGTTCGCCATGGGGGGCTCGGGTGAGAACTCGGCGTTTCAAGTCACGCGCAATCCGTGGAATCTGGAACGTACGCCCGGTGGTTCGAGCAGCGGCGCGGCGGCCTGCGTCGCCGCGGCAATGGCTCCGCTGTCGATCGGCAGCGACACCGGCGGCTCGATTCGCCAGCCGGCCGGACTGTGCGGCATCACCGGCCTCAAGCCGACGTACGGCCGGGTGAGCCGCTATGGATTGGTGGCCTTCGCCAGCAGCCTCGATCAGGTTGGCCCGCTGGCCGGCTCGGCGGAGGACGCGGCGTTGTTGCTCGAAGTGCTGGCTGGTCACGATCCACGCGATACGACGTCGATCAACGCCCCGGTGCCGCGCTACAGCCAGACGATTGGCCAGCCACTGGCCGGGCTGCGGCTGGGTCGCGTGCGCGAGCATTTTGGCCCGGGGCTCGATCCGGAGGTTAGCGCGGCGGTCGAAGCGGCGGTGGAAGTGTATCGTTCGTTGGGGGCCACGGTGTGCGACGTCTCTTTGCCACATGAAAAATATGGCATCGCCACGTATTACATCATCGCGCCGTCGGAAGCCTCTAGCAATCTGGCCCGTTATGACGGCGTTCACTACGGCTATCGAACCGACGAGCGGGCCATGCACGACGAGCTGGCGGCGGAGCGGAAGCAACTCGCCGCCACGATTGGTAAGCGGGATTTCGATGCGCAGGCAGACGCAGTCGAAAATCCACTGCTCCGCATGTATCGCCAATCGCGCAGCGAGGGTTTTGGCCCCGAAGTGAAGCGCCGCATCATGCTCGGCACCTATACACTCAGCGCCGGCTATTACGACGCCTACTACGTCAAAGCGCTCAAGGTGCGGCGGCTGATTGCCAACGACTACGAAGCCGCGTTTCGCTCGTGCGACATGCTCATCGGCCCGGTCTCACCAACGCCGGCGTTTAAGATCGGCGAAAAGCACAGTGACCCGCTGGCGATGTACCTGGTTGATCTCTACACCGTCGGGGCCAACTTGGCGGGCATCCCGGGCATTTCGATCCCGTGCGGCCGCAGCCGAGACGGTCTGCCGATCGGCTTGCAGTTGCAGGGGCCGGCTATGTCGGAAGAGCGGCTGCTGCGGTCAGCGCACATGTTTCAACGGAACACGGATTGGCATCTGGCCCGGGCGCTGCTGGACTAACCCAGATTGCTCACTACGGAAACAGGGAGAAAAACAATTTCAGTATGGATCACCAATGGTACGGTACCCTCCGGGGGATGCTTTGGGCCACTGGCTGCGGTCGAATACATCTTAGGCGGGAAAGGATCTCACGATGTCTGCTCGAATACTTGCTTGGTATACTTGCGGAGTGTTGTCGCTCGCTTCTCTGCTTTCGCTATTGGTTACAGTGGTTCCTGTGGCCCAGCTACGCTTCGCGACGGTGCAAGTGGTCCTCGTTGGAGCGGCGATCCTAATGGCGGTAGTTGGCATACTCCTTACAAAATTGCCACATGAGCATTGGGCAAATTGCTCGTTTGCCGTACGTTGTTTTCTTTTTCTAGCCGCAATTTGCTCTAGCATGTTATTGGCGATCAGTGTCGTGGGCTAGCGGCGAGTCGGCTGGCAGGCACACGCTCCTAGAACACACCTGAACCAGCGGGTTGGCTACTCGATGCAACCAACTCGCCAACAACTCGAACAGTGGGACCGCACGGCCGTCTGGCATGCTTTCACCCAGATGGCCGAGTACGCGCCGCTGATTATTGAACGGGCCAGCGGCGCGACGCTCTACGATCTCGACGGCCGGGCGTTGCTCGACGGCGTGAGCAGCTTGTGGTGCAACGTCCACGGCCATTGCCACCCGAGGATCGACGCCGCGATCCGCGATCAGTTAAGCCGCATCGCTCATTGCACGTCGCTGGGAATGTCGAACCCCACAACGATTCGGCTGGCGAAACGATTGATTGAGATCGCACCGCCCGGCTTGGAGCATGTGTTCTTTGCCGGCGACGGGGCGGCGGCCGTTGAAGTGGCGCTGAAGATCGCGTTTCAATACTGGCAGCAGCGGGCCGATCCGCGACCCGCGAAGACCAAGTTCGTCGCGCTCGGCGCGGCGTATCATGGCGATACGATCGGCAGCGTCAGCCTGGGGGACATCGGCCAATTCCACGCCATGTTTCAGCCGCTGCTGTTCGACGTGTTTCGGCTGCCGTCTCCGGAATCTTATCGCCTGCCGCCGGGTGTAACGCTCGCCACGGCCGCCGCGCATTACTTGGGTCAAATGGAGACGCTGTTGGCCCAGCATCACGATGAGATCGCCGCCGTGGTGGTCGAGCCGTTGGTGCAGGGGGCGGCCGGCATGGCGCTGCAGCCGCCCGGTTATCTGGCCGGCGTGTGCGAACTGGCCCGGCAGCACGACGTGCTGTTGATCGCCGACGAAGTGGCCACCGGCTTCGGCCGCACCGGCACGATGTTCGCCTGCGAGCAGGAGCAGGTGGTGCCGGACCTGATGTGCTTAGGCAAAGGCCTAACCGGCGGCTATCTGGCAATGTCCGCCACGCTGGCCAGCGACGAGGTGTACCGGGCGTTCCTCGGCAGTTACGCTGACGCGAAGACGCTCTATCACGGCCACACCTTCGGCGGAAATCCGTTGGCGGCTGCGGCGGCGCTGGCCACGCTCGACGTCTTTGAGGAAGAACAGACGCTCGCGCGGTTGCCGGAAAAGATTGCCCGGCTGGGTGAGCATCTGGCGCGGATCGCTCAGCATCCGCACGTCGGCGACGCCAGGCAGCGCGGCCTGATGGCGGGCATCGAACTGGTCAGCGACCGCACAAAGCGCGAGCCATATCCCTGGACCGAACGCCGCGGCATGCGAGCTTGCCAGCGGGCACTCGACCGCGGCGTGTTCCTCCGCCCCCTGGGCAACGTCGTCGTCATCATGCCGCCGCTGAGCATCACGCTGGACGAGTTGGATCAGATCCTGCTCGCCGCGGAAGAAGGAATCGTGACGGCGACCGAGTTAAATGGTTAGCGCAGCGCACCGCAAACTTTCCCAGATTATTCACCACAGAGACACGGAGACGGGGTAAGTGCGTTAGCGTCTTCGCCTTTGCCCGCGGTGGGCGCTGTCTTGCATGGCAGTACGTTCTCTGGACTTTTCCTGCTCGGTCACCTTGCTCAACGGCTTGGCGTAGTTGGTCAGTGTTATCTCGATGCATCGGTCGTGCCCGGTTGTCCCGTCTTTCCAGGGAAACCGTGCCGGCTTATCGAGCGTCACGGTGGAGATGATGCGGGTGCTTTGCCTAAGAACCTGGGTGACCCCCGCTGTTTGATTGGCCATGGTGCTTTGCTCGACGATGAAGTCGATTGGCGCGCGGCCATCTTTGACCTTGCCGATAAACACGTTCACGAAGCAGCCGATCATGGGGGAAAAATCATTCCCAAACGGATACAGGATTTTGTCGACATAGCTGCCGACCATGCACTCCGTGGGACTTTCTTCGACAATGATCAATGGCAACCCCTGCTTAACAACCGTTTCCTCCTGGCTATCCGGGGATGTCTTCTCCAGCACGCGAAAGCTGAATAAGAATTCGCGGGGTGCTTCCGCCTTGGCACATTGGTTCACTCCCAACAGAGCAATCGCGGCAACGAAAGCAATGCCAGACGCTTTCATGGTGGATCCTTCCGGACTGTTGAAGCGAGCGGTACTGATGGAAGGACAGGATCATATTCATGCGGCCGTCGATGGGAAACCCCAGATTCCGGCGCACGTTGGCCAGCCATCCTCAATCCATCTCCCAACATCGATTTGGTATGTAATACCTGCTTTTCTGCGAAGATGTCTTCACGGTGGCGCAGATAAGTCAGAAAAATGCCTCTGGAGCGACGGAGTATATCTATGAAGCAGCAATGGAGATATATTCACCATCAGACGCTTCCCGTAATGCGTGGATGAGTGCTTCTAAGCCCGTGCCCTCCACGGTTAAGCCGGCGCTATGGCCCCCTGGGATTACGTCGATGTTGCGCTGATACCACTCGACGGCCTTTAACGTCAAGGCGATGGATGCAACGGCACCCAAATCCACGCTGTTGTAATCCATCGAATTGCGTTCGACTCGCGTTTTACGCACCTCGTTGAACGTAGTACCGAGCGGGATGTCGAGTTCGTGATTGCGCCCGAGCAGTTGACCAGATGGCGCTATACTGTCCACGGTGAATTCGAGCCGACCATTCATGTGTAGCACTTTATTGCGAATCTTCTTGTGGGATACGCGGATTAGCGCTGCGTCCCCTACCAATCACTCCGCGCTCGACCGCGTGCCGTGTGGCGAGCCGCCGATGGGGAGGCCTTCGGGGAGGGGTCGGCCGGCGGTGCTGAAGCCGCGGCGGAAGAGTTCGGCTTTGAGCTTGCGATAGTCGCCGAAGCTGTCGGGATAGGTCCACAGCGTGACGGTAGTTTGCGCCGGATCGAACCGCAGCAGCGTCTGGCTGAGCCGCGAGTTGGACTGCATCGCGTCGGGCAGTTGCTCGCCGAGCGCACTATCCGTGGGAATCAACTCCCACTGCTTTGCTTGCGCTCCGACGAAACGTTGCTGTCCTCGGCCCGGTACATCCACCATCTTGTCGACGCGCTCCAGCGTGTAGCGCAAGCGAAATCCGTCGCGGGGGCCGACCAATTCGGTGGCCTCCGGTTGGTTTTCGAGCTTCCATACTTTCTCGCGGAATTCGTTTTTGGCGTCTTCGATCAACTCTTCGATCGGCAGATACGCCACGCGGCCGCCGCGCAACTGGAAATGTACCTCGCGGCCGAACACGCTTTTGCCCAGCGGCGTGGGATAGCTCTTCACCTCGACCACCTTTTCGTCGGCCGCCGCCCGCTGCACGCGCTCGCGGTCGAGCTGATCGAGCTTGGTGGTGGCCTCGACCAACCGGCGGCGAAGCTCGAAATCGCGCTGCGCATCGGTCGTGAGCGACGCCTTGCGCTCCGCCAACTCGCTCTCCGCCTTGGCCTTGATGGTGGCCATGTATTGCCGTTCCACTTCGCGCTCGCGCAGCGTGGAGGCGAGTTGCAGGCCGGCGATCTGAAGTTGCTGCACCTCGCGGACCATGGCGGCGGCATCGGTGCGCTGGGCGACCAGTTTGGGCGAAGGCGCGGCGGAGCCGGTGGAAGCGACCGCCGGCTTGTCGCGGGCCTGCATCGCCACCAGCATCACCAGAATGACCAGAATCCCCACGACGTTGGTCACAATGTCCAAGAACGTGTCGTGCTCGACCGGGACAAAGTCTTCCTTAACGTGTGCGGCCATAGGAACACCGGGGAGCGACGTTGGAAAATCAAATCAAACTGGTGAAGCGAAAAAATCCCAATGACTAAAATCCCAATGACCAAATCCCAATGACCAATGGTGGAGCTGCGCACGTCTTATTGGTTATTGGAATTGGGTAATGGGTCATTTCATTGTTGAATCTGCACATCCAACCCACTTCCCGCCAGCAGGGCTTTCAACTCCACCGCACGTTGCCGGCCCCCCGGCAGAACGTGCAGGTTGAGCTGCGGCCGCCAATACATACCGCGGCCGGCGATTCCCCAGCCCTTCATCTGCTCCCACACGGTCGAGACAAATTGCTCGACCGTATTTTGAGTTCGCCCGTTGAAGCGAATTTCCGCCGGCTCGGGATTGCTCTCGTCGGGCCGAATCACGATCCGATCGGCCGAGACTTCGATCGCCAGCGGACGGGTTACGCCAACGGATTTCTGGGCCGCGTGCGGCAGGGCCCAGTTCTTTCCTCGGCTATCGCTGAGGCTTTTAACCGGTTGGCCGCCGGCGCCCGCCTCGCCTCCGCTGGCATCCGCATCGCCTTCAGGTTCGCCCGACTGCTTTTTCACCGGCGCGGACGATGCGCCGATCGGCGGGATGTACGATTCGCCGACGCGCACTTCGCGCGGCTGCGATCCGGCGCTCTGTTGCGATCCATTGCCGCCGTTGCCGTCGGAGCCACCGCCGCCTCCGTAGCCGCCACCACCCGCTGCGCCGCCGCCAGACGAACCGCCGTAAGCACCACCACCTGAAGCGCCACCAGATGCGCCACCACCAGAAGCACCGCCCCCCGACGCGCTTCCTAGTGATGGGCCACCTGCTGTGCCTCCGCCGCCGGGCCCGCCGTTGCCACCGCCGCCACCTGGATTGTTGGTATCCGGACCGTATCCGGGTCGATACGCTCCTGGGCCCCCTGCGCCGCCAGGGCTGCCGAGCATCGCGCGGCCGGCCGGTGCAGGGCCGCCGCTGCCGCCAGCACTTCCCGCGACGCCGCCGGGGCCACCACTACCGCCCGGTCCGCCGCCGCCCGTGCCTCCGTAGCCGCCTGTCCCGTCGCCTCCTCCGCCACCAATTCCGGAACCGCCGCCGCCGCCGCTGCCGTAGCCGCCTCCATACCCGCCACCGGGGCCGCCGACAGATCCGCTGCCATAAGGTCCACCGGGCGTGCCGCTGCCGCCGCCGCGACCAGAAGTGCCGGACGCGACCAAACCATTTCCAGTTCCGCCACCGGCTGTGCCGCCACCACCTACCGCACCTACGCCGCCCCCAACACCGCCGACTCCGCCGCCGTTACTGCTGCCATTGTCATACGCACCGCCGTATCGGCCCGCTGCTCCGCCCCCTGTTCCTGTGCCGCCCGCTGACTCCGTACCACCCCGCCGCGATCCGCCACCGCCGCCACCCGAACCATCGCCGCCTGCTGCGCCATCACCGCCGCCGCCGTTCGACGCCACCATGGCATCGAACTTCATCCGCCGCCGCGAAATGTCGATGCTGGTCTGCACCGCTTCCGCCAATTGAGGGTCGGCCGGAGGGTATTTCAACTTCCACTCGTCGTCGACTAATTCGTAGCCAAAATCGTCGCCCCACGACGTGAGCGCCGCCCGAGCGGCGTAGTAGGCCCGGATGCTCGACGGCCGCACGATAAGCAACGGATACGCCTGGCCGCCGCCGGCCGTGCGTGGGTCGCGGGCCAGTCGTTCGCTGGCTGCCCTCAACGCCGCGGCCAACGGATTGTCGGGCCCCAGCGGTTCGGGAAAATCGCTTTCGCGAAGCACGATCCCCTCGGGCTGGATCACCACCGTGTCGGCCCGACATTCCAGGTAGATCGGTCGGCGGCGCGTATGATTTGGGCCCTCGTAGGGAACGACACTGTACGAGGGTTGCCCTGCGCCGGCCGCACGTTCGGTTTCTTTCAGCAGCTTGCTGGAGTCTTCGGCCAGCTTCTCGATTCGGTCCAATTCGGCCTGCGCGTTGGCCTGGGTGCGCCCTTTTTCTCTGCGCGACTTTTCCAATTCGGCGGCCGTTGCGCGGAGTTGCTCGAACTCATCGCGCAGCCGGCGGGTGTGGTCTTCCACGTGCGCCAGGTTCTGGCGGTTGTCCGTCATCTGCTTGCTGAGCGTGACCCGCATGTCGCCCAGCTTGGCCAGATACGATTGCAGTTGGGCCAGTTCGCGCTGCGCCGCGGCGTCTTCCTTGGCGGGCTGGTCGGGGCTTTTCGTGAGCGCGTTGGCCTGGGCCCGCTGGCCCAGCAGGATCATCAGGGCCAGCAGCACTCCCATGAAGCAGACCAGCACTGCCAGGAAGGAGAACACCGGCAGCCGTTCGACGTTGTTTTGTCGTGGACCGCCACTCATGCCGCGTTCCCGGTCGGGCGATTGGTCCGCAGGTCAACTCGGCGCGGCGCAGTGGCCGGCTGGCTGAGCCGGGCGCCGAGCAGATTCACCGCGGCGGAGAGGCTCATCAGCGTTTGCTCGAAGTTGTGATTGCCGCTGAGCGCCGCCAGATTGCGATTCAACGCGTCTTCCAACTGCATCACGCGTCCGGTGGCGTCGACCGCCTCGCGCATCACGCGCCCTTGTTGCTGCAGTTCGGCCTGCTGCGCGGTCAATGCGGCA
Organism: Planctomycetia bacterium; assembly: GCA_021413585.1. Taxonomy (GTDB): domain Bacteria; phylum Planctomycetota; class Planctomycetia; order Pirellulales; family UBA7805; genus JAIOPX01. The sequence continues at coordinate 182 of JAIOQB010000231.1, read as the reverse complement.
GTGGTGCGTTCCAGCGCGGCGATGGCCTGCTGCCACTGCTGGCGGCCCGCTTCGGCCATCGATTCTTCGGACTTGTGCAGGTGCTGGGCGTGCGTTTCCAGGCTGCTGCGCAGGGCGTTGCCCAGCGCGGTTTCGAGTTGCCGCTCGGTCGACACGGCCTGGCCGGCCCAGCGCTTTTGCGC